>NZ_JBSVRM010000016.1:0-874 GCF_054072595.1 Microbacterium wangyouchuni | reverse complement strand
GGCAATGTCAAATGGTGGGAGCAACGCCGGGGGTTTAAGCGGCGAGTAGCAGCTCGTTCAGCCGGTTGGCTGGGGTCTGAAGCTCGAGGGTGGGTCGGGGCCGACGATTCAGCGTCGCAGCGACCCGGCGGAGATCCTCGGAAGTATGGGCGGAGAGGTCGGATCCCTTCTCGAACCAGAACCGCAGCAGCCTGTTGGTGTTCTCGTTGGTCCCGCGCTGCCAGGGCGAGTGCGGGTCGCAGAAATAAAGCGTTGCATCCAGTGCGGTCTGGATCGTGGCGTATTCGGCGAGCTCGGTTCCGCGGTCCCAGGTGATCGAGCGGCGCAGGTGCTCGGGGAGGTTGCCCATCTCTCGGATCATCGCCGCAGCGACGGCGTCAGCGGTATGGTTCTCGGGCAGGTGCAGCAGGATCGTGAAGCGCGTCGCGCGCTCGACGAGCGTGCCGATCGCGGTCCCATCACTCCCGATGATGAGGTCCCCTTCCCAATGCCCAGGCACGGCCCGATCCTCGACTTCGGCTGGCCGCTCGCTAATCTTGAACGCCTCCTTATAGGGGCTGTTCTTGCGCCGCTCTGCCGTGTGAGGGACACGCCTCTTCCGCTTCAAGGAGAGCTTCTCGGCGAGATCCGCCCGCAATTTTCCGCGGGTCTGAACATAGAGGGCCTGATAGATCGTCTCGTGACTCACCTGCATAGTCTGATCATCCGGGAAGTAGAACTCCAACATTGACGAAATCAGCATCGGACTCCATCCCTCATCCATCCAGACCTCGATCAACCGGCATAGCGCCGTGTTCTCGATCAGCGTGAACGGCTTCGGGCGGCGCCGGGCCTGATGTGCTTTCGTGTGCGCGACAGACGCGTAATACTCCCC
>NZ_JBSVRM010000015.1:0-1379 GCF_054072595.1 Microbacterium wangyouchuni | reverse complement strand
TGTGATGTCTCAGGTCTTCGGTGACGGTTCTTGTCTCAGAACATTGGTGACGGTTTCTGTCTCAGGAGATGGGTAACGGTTCATGAAGCCGCGGGGTTTGCCGTTGCCGACGTAGGTGGTGCCTTTCGGGGGCCTGGGGTGGGTGATGATGTGGGTGCCGCGGTCGTCGTAGAAGGAGATTTCGGTGAGGTTCCAGAGCGAGTGAATGCGGTGGCTGGCGTGTTCGCGTCCGAGGATGAAGATCGTGCCATGCACGGAGACAGCACCGTTGCTGTTGGCGGTGCGGATACCGTGACCACCGGTATGGGCGGGGACGGCGGGGAGGTCCTCGGCGGGTTGAGGGCGCGGGGGTGCGGCTTTCGGAGTTGCTTCCCAGGCCTGCAGCGGGGTGATCCGCCCGGGCAGGCTCTGATGGTGCCGTTCGGTGTTGTAAATGTGGTCGAACCGGTCGATCTGGGCTTGTAGTTCCTTAAGTGTGTCGGCGAGGGGCTGGTGGTCGAGCCAGCGGAACAGGGTGCGGTGGAATCGTTCGTTCTTGCCTTGCGTGGTGGGTTTGCCTGGTTTCCCGGTGATCGCTTCGACCCCGACCGATTTCAGGTAGCGCACGAGCTGACCGTCATAGCCTCGACGGGTGGGATTCAACGCGACCCCGTTATCGGAGAGGAGTTTTTGTGGCACCCCGTGCACGGCAATGCCCTTCTTCACGACCGTGAGTGCGGCCTCTGCCGTTTCTGCCCACGCGACGTGAGAGGAGACCGCGAGCCGGGCATGATCATCGATCAGTTGGAAGATCACGCACTTGCGACCACCAGAGAGGACGTACTCGGTTGCGTCTAACTGCCAAAGACAGTTCGGTGCCGGGTAAACGAACCGACGGTAAGCGGATCGAGGCTTCTTCCGAGGCTCGGCAGCGACGACACCCGCGGCGGTGAAGTGACGCGCCAACGTCGCCCGTGACGGCGGGTCCATACCCAAATCCCGCATCCGGTCCATCACGCTGATCGGACCGAAATCCAGCCCCGACGTTTCTAACGCTGCCCGCACCTGCAACGCCTGTTCAATGATCGCAGCCGCGGTCCGAGTCGGCGAGGACCGTGGCCGCCTCGACCGCGGAGCAAGCGCCGCGACTGGCCCCTCCTCACGCGCACGAGCACGGATCGCATAGAACGCCTTCCGGCTGAGGTGATGCTCATCACAAAACGCGGTCACCGCCCCGCGCGGCGCATCATCAGGCCACTGCGTAATCGCAAGGCGCACGGACGGAGAGATCGGCTCATTCGGCGGCATCACCCGATCACGCCATACCGAAGTGTCACCACCAAATCAGCAAGAAGCGTTACCGATGTCCTGAGACACAACCGTCACCAATGTCCTGAGAC
>NZ_JBSVRM010000014.1:0-5589 GCF_054072595.1 Microbacterium wangyouchuni | reverse complement strand
GGATAAGATAGAGAAGTTGCCCTTCGGGCCTGGTTGTGATGACTGGGTCGGGGGAGCATCCGATCCTTGAGAACTCAACAGCGTGCACTTGTCAAATGCCAAATTATCCTCGTCGGTCTTCGGACTGGTGAGAATTCCTTTGGATCAAAGACCAGCCCTTCCGGGGGTTGGCATTTTAAATGAAGTCAGTTTGATTCATTTCTTTGGTCAGTTCAAACTCGCTGCTCACACCTTTTTCCGGTGTGTTCAGTATTTTTCTTTTACGGAGAGTTTGATCCTGGCTCAGGATGAACGCTGGCGGCGTGCTTAACACATGCAAGTCGAACGGTGAAGCAGGAGCTTGCTCTTGTGGATCAGTGGCGAACGGGTGAGTAACACGTGAGCAACCTGCCCCTGACTCTGGGATAAGCGCTGGAAACGGCGTCTAATACTGGATACGAGACGCGACCGCATGGTCAGTGTCTGGAAAGATTTATTGGTTGGGGATGGGCTCGCGGCCTATCAGCTTGTTGGTGAGGTAATGGCTCACCAAGGCGTCGACGGGTAGCCGGCCTGAGAGGGTGACCGGCCACACTGGGACTGAGACACGGCCCAGACTCCTACGGGAGGCAGCAGTGGGGAATATTGCACAATGGGCGCAAGCCTGATGCAGCAACGCCGCGTGAGGGATGACGGCCTTCGGGTTGTAAACCTCTTTTAGCAGGGAAGAAGCGAGAGTGACGGTACCTGCAGAAAAAGCACCGGCTAACTACGTGCCAGCAGCCGCGGTAATACGTAGGGTGCAAGCGTTATCCGGAATTATTGGGCGTAAAGAGCTCGTAGGCGGTTTGTCGCGTCTGCTGTGAAATCTGGGGGCTCAACCCCCAGCCTGCAGTGGGTACGGGCAGACTAGAGTGCGGTAGGGGAGATTGGAATTCCTGGTGTAGCGGTGGAATGCGCAGATATCAGGAGGAACACCAATGGCGAAGGCAGATCTCTGGGCCGTTACTGACGCTGAGGAGCGAAAGGGTGGGGAGCAAACAGGCTTAGATACCCTGGTAGTCCACCCCGTAAACGTTGGGAACTAGTTGTGGGGTCCATTCCACGGATTCCGTGACGCAGCTAACGCATTAAGTTCCCCGCCTGGGGAGTACGGCCGCAAGGCTAAAACTCAAAGGAATTGACGGGGACCCGCACAAGCGGCGGAGCATGCGGATTAATTCGATGCAACGCGAAGAACCTTACCAAGGCTTGACATATACGAGAACGGGCCAGAAATGGTCAACTCTTTGGACACTCGTAAACAGGTGGTGCATGGTTGTCGTCAGCTCGTGTCGTGAGATGTTGGGTTAAGTCCCGCAACGAGCGCAACCCTCGTTCTATGTTGCCAGCACGTAATGGTGGGAACTCATGGAATACTGCCGGGGTCAACTCGGAGGAAGGTGGGGATGACGTCAAATCATCATGCCCCTTATGTCTTGGGCTTCACGCATGCTACAATGGCCGGTACAATGGGCTGCAATACCGTGAGGTGGAGCGAATCCCAAAAAGCCGGTCCCAGTTCGGATTGAGGTCTGCAACTCGACCTCATGAAGTCGGAGTCGCTAGTAATCGCAGATCAGCAACGCTGCGGTGAATACGTTCCCGGGTCTTGTACACACCGCCCGTCAAGTCATGAAAGTCGGTAACACCTGAAGCCGGTGGCCTAACCCCTTGTGGGAGGGAGCTGTCGAAGGTGGGATCGGTAATTAGGACTAAGTCGTAACAAGGTAGCCGTACCGGAAGGTGCGGCTGGATCACCTCCTTTCTAAGGAGCAACTGCACCCCTCGGGGTGACAGAGCCCAGATCAGAACATACGTTTCTGCTGGGAGCTCATGGGTGGAACATTTGACATGGCATCACGGATGCATCGTTTTCTTAGTACATCATCTTCGGATGGTTGGAACGGGGAACGGTGGGGATGTGGTGTCTGCACGCTGTTGGGTCCTGAGGGACCGGGTACGTCTGGGTCTTTAGGCCTGGGTGTGACGGATTCTCAGGGCCTCTTGCTGTTTCCCTTTCGGGGGTTGCGGGGAGGGGTACCGCCCGTACTTTGAGAACTACACAGTGGACGCGAGCATCTTGCAGCCGGCCTTCGGGTTGGCTGCGAAAGATGATCTTAAAGATCATTAGTCAATTTCTGATCAACCCTTGTGGTTGGTCCGAGTTTTTTGATTCAAACTCATGTGATTTTCAAGTCTTTAAGAGCAAACGGTGAATGCCTTGGCATCTGGAGCCGAAGAAGGACGTAGCAATCTGCGATAAGCCTCGGGGAACTGATAAGCAAGTTTTGATCCGAGGGTGTCCGAATGGGGAAACCCCGCTGGGCGGCGTGCCGACCTAGTGACTCCCGCCTGAATATATAGGGCGGGTAGAGGGAACGTGGGGAAGTGAAACATCTCAGTACCCACAGGAAGAGAAAGCAACCGCGATTCCGTTAGTAGTGGCGAGCGAAACCGGATCAGGCTAAACCGAGTGTGTGTGATATCCGGCAGGAGTTGCATGTTCGGGGTTGTGGGACTTTTCAGTCATCTCTGCCGAGATGGCGGTGTTACAGAAGCGTATAGACGAACGGTCTTGAAAGGCCGGTCATAGAGGGTGCCAACCCCGTAGTCGAAATGCGTGTTCTGACACGAAGAGTATCCCAAGTAGCACGGGGCCCGAGAAATCCCGTGTGAATCTGTCAGGACCACCTGATAAGCCTAAATACTTCCAGATGACCGATAGCGGACAAGTACCGTGAGGGAAAGGTGAAAAGTACCCCGGGAGGGGAGTGAAATAGTACCTGAAACCGTTTGCTTACAAACCGTTGGAGCCTCCTTAGTAGGGGTGACAGCGTGCCTTTTGAAGAATGAGCCTGCGAGTTAGTGATATGTGGCGAGGTTAACCCGTGTGGGGTAGCCGTAGCGAAAGCGAGTCTGAATAGGGCGATTCAGTCGCATGTCCTAGACCCGAAGCGAAGTGATCTATCCATGGCCAGGTTGAAGCGTGTGTAAGAGCACGTGGAGGACCGAACCCACTTAGGTTGAAAACTGAGGGGATGAGCTGTGGATAGGGGTGAAAGGCCAATCAAACTTCGTGATAGCTGGTTCTCTCCGAAATGCATTTAGGTGCAGCGTTGCGTGTTTCTTGCCGGAGGTAGAGCTACTGGATGGCCGATGGGCCCTAAAAGGTTACTGACGTCAGCCAAACTCCGAATGCCGGTAAGTGAGAGCGCAGCAGTGAGACTGTGGGGGATAAGCTTCATAGTCGAGAGGGAAACAACCCAGACCACCATCTAAGGTCCCAAAGCGCGTGCTAAGTGGAAAAGGATGTGGAGTTGCTTAGACAACCAGGAGGTTGGCTTAGAAGCAGCCACCCTTGAAAGAGTGCGTAATAGCTCACTGGTCAAGTGATTCCGCGCCGACAATGTAACGGGGCTCAAGCACGCCACCGAAGTTGTGGCATTGACATTATTGGTAGGCCTTCGTGGTCCAGCCGTGTTGATGGGTAGGAGAGCGTCGTGTGGCCAGCGAAGCGGCGGAGTGATCCAGCCGTGGAGGCTACACGAGTGAGAATGCAGGCATGAGTAGCGAAAGACGTGTGAGAAACACGTCCTCCGAAAGACCAAGGGTTCCAGGGTCAAGCTAATCTTCCCTGGGTAAGTCGGGACCTAAGGCGAGGCCGACAGGCGTAGTCGATGGACAACGGGTTGATATTCCCGTACCGGCGAAGAACCGCCCAAGCTAATCCAGTGGTGCTAAGTATCTGAATCCTCATGACCGGATCCCTTCGGGGTGATGGGGTGAGGCCTAGCGTACGACCCCATGCTGGTGCGGTTAGCGTATTAACAGGTGTGACGCAGGAAGGTAGTCCAGCCGGGCGATGGTTGTCCCGGTGCAAGTGTGTAGGCCGAGTCGTAGGCAAATCCGCGACTCATACAGGCTGAGACACGATGCGGATAAAAAGTGGATGATCCTATGCTGCCAAGAAAAGCATCGACGCGAGGTTCTAGCCGCCCGTACCCCAAACCGACTCAGGTGGTCAGGTAGAGAATACCAAGGAGATCGAGAGAATCGTGGTTAAGGAACTCGGCAAAATGCCCCCGTAACTTCGGGAGAAGGGGGGCCTTCGGCGTATAGGGATTTACTCCCGAAAGCGTTTGGAGGCCGCAGAGACTAGTGGGGAACGACTGTTTACTAAAAACACAGGTCCGTGCCAAGTCGCAAGACGATGTATACGGACTGACGCCTGCCCGGTGCTGGAAGGTTAAGAGGACCGGTTAGCCGCAAGGCGAAGCTGAGAATTTAAGCCCCAGTAAACGGCGGTGGTAACTATAACCATCCTAAGGTAGCGAAATTCCTTGTCGGGTAAGTTCCGACCTGCACGAATGGCGTAACGATTCCCCAGCTGTCTCAACCGCGAACTCGGCGAAATTGCACTACGAGTAAAGATGCTCGTTACGCGCAGCAGGACGGAAAGACCCCGTGACCTTTACTACAGCTTGGTATTGGTGTTCGGTGTGGCTTGTGTAGGATAGGTGGGAGACTGTGAAGCGGATACGCCAGTATTCGTGGAGTCATTGTTGAAATACCACTCTGGTCATATTGGATATCTAACTTCGAACCGTAATCCGGTTCAGGGACAGTGCCTGGTGGGTAGTTTAACTGGGGCGGTTGCCTCCCAAAAAGTAACGGAGGCGCCCAAAGGTTCCCTCAACCTGGTTGGCAATCAGGTGGCGAGTGTAAGTGCACAAGGGAGCTTGACTGTGAGACTGACAGGTCGAGCAGGGACGAAAGTCGGGACTAGTGATCCGGCAGTGGCTTGTGGAAGCGCTGTCGCTCAACGGATAAAAGGTACCTCGGGGATAACAGGCTGATCTTGCCCAAGAGTCCATATCGACGGCATGGTTTGGCACCTCGATGTCGGCTCGTCGCATCCTGGGGCTGGAGTAGGTCCCAAGGGTTGGGCTGTTCGCCCATTAAAGCGGTACGCGAGCTGGGTTTAGAACGTCGTGAGACAGTTCGGTCCCTATCCGCTGCGCGCGTAGGAAGTTTGAGAGGATTTGACCCTAGTACGAGAGGACCGGGTTGAACGAACCTCTGGTGTGTCAGTTGTTCCGCCAGGAGCACCGCTGATTAGCTACGTTCGGGATGGATAACCGCTGAAAGCATCTAAGCGGGAAGCCGGCCTCAAGATGAGACTTCCATACCTTCGGGTGAGAGGCTCCCAGCCAGACTACTGGGTTGATAGGCCAGATGTGGAAGCACGGTAACGTGTGAAGCTGACTGGTACTAATAAGCCGATGACTTGATAACACACCGTTTGTTGGTGCTTGCGTCCACTGAGTGGTTCTCGATGTACGGTCGAGAACCCTAACAGGCATACACGTATGCCTTTAGGTTTGATTGAAACATCAATAGTGTTTCGGCGGCCATAGCGTGAGGGAAACGCCCGGTTACATTCCGAACCCGGAAGCTAAGCCTCATAGCGCCGATGGTACTGCAGGGGGGACCCTGTGGGAGAGTAGGACACCGCCGAACTTCTTTTAGACAAAATGGCCACCCAACGCTGGGTGGCCATTTTGCGTT
>NZ_JBSVRM010000013.1:0-21028 GCF_054072595.1 Microbacterium wangyouchuni | reverse complement strand
ACTCAGCGGAAACAACGTGACCATGAACAGCTCCTTCAATCAGAGCGTTGCTCCCACCATATGAATCCGCCCGCGAAATAGCAGCAGCAATTGCGACCGGAGCATGAGTCTTCCTGCACGCACGGCACACGTGACGGACGCGACGGGTCAGAAACGGATGCCGTAGGCCTGGCCACCGGGTTCGGCAGGCAGCGACTCCAGGCCGAGCCGCTCATAGAACGCGGCAGCACCGGCGTTCGCCGGGTCCATTCCCAGGTGTAACCCGGCCACGCCGCGGCGGCGCAGCTCTGCGAACAGGGTCTCGATGAGCTGCCGTCCGAGCCCCAGCCCCTGGGTCTCGGCCAACAGATCGATGTGCAGGTGCGCGGGGTACGCCGCCGCATTCCGCTCGCGCCCGGGTCCGCGCTGGTAGCCGTAGGTGATCAGCTTCTGCTCGCGCGTCACCGCCTCGACCGGACGAGGAAAACGCGCGGCGAACTGCGGCCACCACTCATCGTGAAACCACTGCTCAAAAGCATCCGTGTCGTCAGTCGCGACGATGTATCCGATCGTCCGCGCGTCAGCGGATTCGACAACCCAGGCAAGATCCGGATGCCGTTCGGCATAGGGCACCGCGAACAGCAGCCCCCAGAGTTCGTCGTCGCTCAGGATCCCCGTTGCATCAGCACCGGCATCCGCTGTCCTCACGCAGATCTCGAACAGCGCCGGGCGGTCGCTCGCGCGATACCGGCGGATCGTCACCGGGGCGCTTCCGTCTCGGACAGAGGCGGGGAACCCTGTGCCCACACCACCATGATGCTGCCGACGATCAGCGTCACCCCGGCGCCCACGAGCATCCCCCCGATCGTGTCGGTCAGCCAGTGCACCGACAGCGCGGTGCGCGACAGTGCCATCGCCAATGTCCAGAACACCGCGATCAGCACCACCCACAACCGCGGAAAAAGCAGCACCGCCAGCATCGCGAGTGTCGCCGCATTCGCTGTATGCCCCGAGGGGAATGAACCGAAATCGCTCGCGACGAGCATGTCCACCGGCCGCGCACGACCGAAGAGACTCTTAAGCAGCTGAACCGCACCGACACTGACCAGCAGCGTCACAGCGACGAAGACCGCCGCCTGCCAGCGCTTCACCAGCAGCAGCGCCGCGACGATGAGCAACGGGATCAGATAGGTTGCGATCCACCCGCCACCGACATGGTTGAACACATCGGCAAGGCCAACGAGAAACTCGGACCGGATGCTGACCATCAACGCGTTCCAGCCAGTGTCGATCGCGATCGGAGCATCCGGTCCTGCCGCAGTGAGCGAGGACCCCAGGGCGATCGCGGCAAGAATCGCGCCGACGCCCCACCAGAGCAGTGCCGGACGAGTCATCCGCCCATTCTGTCGCAGAACCGTGCGCAAAGGCTACGGATTCAGCATTCCGACCGTACGCGGACGCACGATCAGCCAGAGAGCGAGGATGCCGATGACCGCGCATCCGACCATCACCGAGGCCATCGTCGTCGCGGTGATTCCTGCGCCGGCCGAGATGAGCCCCACAACCGGAGAGATGATCGCGGCGACGCCGTTGTTGCTCGCGCCGAGCACTGACGCAGCGGTGCCCGCTGCCTTGCCGTGGCGGTCCAGCGCCAACACCTGCACGCATGGGAACGAGAACCCGCAGGCCGTCATGAACACGAACAGCGGGATGACCGTTCCCCAGAATCCGAGGCCGAGCTGGTCGTCGAGCACGATCGCGGCTCCGCTGACCAACAGTACGGCGGTCGAGAATGCGAGCACCCACTGCGGTCCGAACCGGGCCGCCAGCCGTGATGCGACCTGCACGCCGACGACGACTCCGACCGAGTTGGCCGCGAACAGCCAGCCGTACTCCTGCGCGTTCAGACCGTGGGTTTCCTGGAACAGGAACGGGGATGCGGAGAGGTAGGAGAACAGTCCAGAGAAGGTCATCGCGCCGATGATGAGCACACCGACGAACACACGGTCGCTGAAGACGCTGCGGTAGCGCTGCCAGATCGTGGTGCTGCCGCGGTCATTGCGGCGCTCCTTCGGCAGGGTCTCCGGAATGAACAGCATCGCGCACAGCAGCATGACCGCGCCGTAACCGGCGAGCACGACGAAGATACCGCGCCACGGCATGATTCCCAGCAGCCATGAGCCGATCAGGGGTGCAACGACCGGCGCGACACCGGACACCAGCGCCAGCCGCGAGAGCATCACGACGAGTCGGCGCCCGCCGAACAGGTCGCGGACGATCGCCATCGCGACAACACCACCGGCAGCAGCACCGACACCCATCAGCACGCGCGTGCCGCCCAACAGCAGCAGATCCGGGGCGACGGCTGCGGCGATGCTTGCCAGCACGTGCAATGCTGTCACGACGATCAGCGGGATACGCCGACCGACCTTGTCGGACAGCGGCCCCACGACCAGCTGACCGACGGCGAAGCCGATCATCGTGCCGGTGAGTGTCAGCTGGATCGCAGCCGATGTGGTGTTGAAGTCCTGCTCGAGCACGGGGAATGCCGGCAGGTACAGATCGATCGTGAACGGGCCCAGCGCCGTGAGTGCCCCGAGCACGATGATGTATAGCACCCGGCGCGCGTTGGAGATCGCATCTCCCGGGTGCAGCATGATCGGCGCGGTCGCCGGATCCGCCCCGAGAGTGCGAATGGCGCTCGTGGGCGTGCTGGTGCGGATTGTTCCGGTGATGGCCCGGATGCTGCCGGTCGGAGTTCGCTGAGGATCAGGAGTGGATGACGGGGAGGGTGTTGAATCGTTCAAGATTCCCCAATCCTACGCGCGCGATCTGACCCGCGACGGAACTCAGACCGAGATGCGCGCGAGCCCCTGCTCGAGGTCGGCGATGAGGTCGGCGATGTCTTCGATGCCCACGGACAGTCGTACGACGTTTTCCGGCACGGCGAGCTCGGTGCCGCGTACGGAGGCGTGGGTCATCTCGGGCGGGTAGCCGATCAGTGATTCCACACCGCCGAGAGACTCTGCCAGCTGGAACAGCTCGGTCGACTCAGCGAATGCCCGTGCGGCGGCGGGTCCTGCAGTCAGCGCGAGTGACAGCATCCCCCCGAACCCGCTCATCTGCCGCGCCGCGATCTCGTGGCCGGGATGCGAGGCAAGTCCCGGGTAGAAGACCGTCTCGAACTCAGGGCGGGCCTCGGCCCATTCGGCAATCGCCTGCGCGTTGGCGGTGTGCTGACGCATCCGCACGGCGAGCGTCTTGATGCCGCGCGTGGTGAGCCATCCGTCCAGCGGAGCGGAGACCGCCCCGACGGCGAACTGCTGGAACTTGATCTGCTCGTAGAAACGATCATCGGCAAAGACGACCGCGCCGCCGAGCACATCGGAGTGTCCGCCGAGGTATTTGGTGGTCGAGTGCACGACGAGGTCTGCGCCGAGCGCGAGCGGCTGCTGCAGGGCAGGCGATGCGAAGGTGTTGTCGACGACCACCAGGGCACCGGCTGCGTGCGCGATTTCTGCAATCGCCGCGATGTCGACGATCTTCAGCAGCGGGTTACTCGGCGTCTCGAGCCAGACGATCTTCGTCTCGGGTCGCAGCGCCTGCTGAATCGCTGCAGCATCGCCGAGTTCGACCGTCGTGGTCTCGATGCCCCAGGGCGCGAGCACCTTGGTCAGCAGCCGGTAGGTTCCGCCGTAGACGTCGTTGCCGAGCAGTACATGGTCTCCCGGGCGGAGGATCCCGCGCAGCAGAGCGTCTTCGGCGGCGAGGCCGGAGGCGAAGGACAGTGCGTGCGAGCCGCCTTCGAGCGCGGCCAACTGCGTCTCGAGGGAGGAGCGCGTCGGGTTTCCGGCGCGGTTGTACTCGTAGCCTTCGCGGAAGCCGCCGATGCCGTCCTGCACATGCGTGGAGGCCTGGTAGATCGGCGGGATGATCGCGCCGGTGCGCGGGTCGGCTGATTGACCGGCGTGGATGGCTCGGGTAGCGAAAGCGTGGTCGGACATGCCCTCAGCCTACGACCGTGGCTCCGCCGCCGCCCCTCCCATTACGCCCCGCGACGCCCCGCTCCCCCTCCCCCGCTTGCGAGTGGCCATTTGTGGCTCAAAAATCGCGAAAAATGGAGCCACAAACGCCCAGTCGCAAGGGGGTGGGGGTGGCGAGGGGTGGGGGCTAGCGGGAGAGGTAGGAGAGCAGGTCCTGACGGGTGAGCACCGTGTGCGGGCGGCCATCGATGGTCACCAGGAGAGCGTCGGCTCCGGCGAGCGCCGCACGCGCCTGATCGACGGATGCATGGATGCCGATGAGGGGCAAGCTGTCGCTGACATGTGCGGCGACAGCATCTGTCGGCTTCGCCTCGCCGCGGAAGAGCAGATCCAGCAGCCCCTTCTCATCGACGCTGCCGACAACCTCGCCCATCATCACTGGCGGCTCGGCGCTGAGCACGACGAGCTGCGAGACGGCAAACTCGGCCATCATGGAGATCGCGTCGAGCACGGTGTCGGTCGGATGCGCGTGCACGAGTTCCGGGATGCCGCGCCCCGATCCCTGCGCCTGTCGCACGGCGAGCACGTCGGCCACGGTCTCCCCCGCCTCGACATCGCTGAACCCGTACGAGCGCATCCAGGAGTCGTTGAAAATCTTCGAGAGGTAGCCGCGACCGCCGTCCGGCAGCAGCACCACCATCACGGCATCCGCTGGCAGAGTCTTGGCCACCCTCAGCGCGCCGACCACAGCCATTCCGCTGGACCCGCCAACGAGAATGGCCTCTTCGCGAGCGAGACGGCGTGTCATCGCGAAGGATTCGGCGTCGTCGACGGCCACGATCTCATGCGGGACGGCGGGGTCGTAGGATCCCGGCCAGATGTCCTCACCGACGCCCTCGACGAGATAGGGACGGCCCGTGCCGCCGGAGTAGACGCTGCCCTCGGGATCGACGCCGATGATCCGCACCCGGTCGTCAGAGACCTCACGCAGATAACGCCCGGTCCCGCTGATCGTGCCGCCGGTGCCGATACCTGCCGCGAAGTGCGTGATCCGGCCGTCGGTGGCCTCCCAGATCTCCGGGCCGGTCGTCTCATAGTGGCTGAGCGGACCGTTGGGGTTGTCGTACTGGTTCGGCTTGAACGCCCCGGGAATCTCCTGCACGAGGCGATCACTGACGCTGTAGTACGACTCCGGGCTGTCCGGAGCGACCGAGGTCGGCGTCATGACGATCTCGGCACCGTAGGCGCGCAGCACGTCGATCTTGTCCTGACCGACCTTGTCGGGCACGACGAACACGCACCGGTACCCGCGCTGCTGGGCGACCAGGGCGAGCCCGACACCGGTGTTGCCGCTGGTGGGTTCGACGATCGTTCCGCCGACTGACAGCTGGCCGCTTTCCTCGGCTGCATCGATGATGCGCCGGGCGATACGGTCCTTCGCCGAACCGCCCGGGTTCAAATATTCGAGCTTGACCAGCACCGTGCACTCGATGCCTGCTGTGACATGCTGCAGCTTCACGAGAGGGGTGCCGCCGACGAGGTCGGCGATGTGCTCGGCGTAGTCCATGGATCAAGCGTACGGGTGGCGGATGCTGTATTACCCCTTCGTCGATCCCGCCAACAGTCCGCGTACGAAGTACCGCTGCAGTGCGAAGAACACGATTAGCGGAACGATGATCGACACGAACGCGCCTGCGGTCAACAGGTGCCAGTCGTTGCCGCGTGTTCCGGTGATCTCGGCCAGTAGTTTCGTGATCGGCGCAGCGCCGCCGTCGGCGAACACCAACGCGACCAGCAGGTCATTCCACACCCACAGGAACTGGAAGATCGCCACCGAGGCGATCGCCGGCATGGTCAGCGGCAGCACGATGCGGAAGAAGATCTGCCCGCGGGATGCCCCATCCACGCGCGCTGCCTCGATGATCTCGCCGGGAATCTCCGACATGAAGTTGTGCAGCAGGTAGATCGCCAGCGGCAAGGCGAACATCGAGTGCGCGAACCACACTTGCGCATATCCGCCAGAGGCACCCAGCGGCAGCGTGATCTGCAACCCGAACAGGCTGAGACCTCGCGAGAATGTGCTCAGCAGCGGCACCAGGGCCATCTGAATCGGCACGATCTGCAGCGCGAAGATGAAGATGAACAGGAAGTTGCGGCCCTTGAAGTCGATCCATGCGAACGCGTACGCCGCCATGGAGGCGATCATCAGCGGGATGATGGTGGCCGGGATCGTAATCGCGATCGAGTTCACGAAGGACTCGATCATCGTCAGCTGTGTCGTTCCGGACTGCAGCACATCGACGTAGTTCTCGCCGGTGACCTGGGGGTTCAGGAAGAACTCCCACCAGCCGCTGGTGAGAATCTGGTCACGAGGACGGAACGACGAGATGAACAGTCCCAGCGTCGGGATGGTCCACAGAACCGCGATGACGATGGATGCTGCCGATGCCCACGGCCGCGACAGCTTCTTGCGTGTTCGTCCTGCCGAGGCGCTCAGCTTCCCGCCCGTGGTGATCGCGCGGGTGCTCTCCGAAATGGGGTGCTTCACGTCAGTCATCGGATCTCCCGCTGCTTCTGGATCTGGCGTGCGTTGTATATGACGATCGGCAGCACCAGGATGAACAGGATGACGGCGAGCGCAGCACTGCGTCCCGCCTCGAATTTCGAGAACTGCGTGTACATCTCATTGGCGAGCACGCTGGTCTCGTAGTTTCCGGCGGTCATGGTGCGAACGATGTCGAAGACCTTCAGCGAGGCGATCGAGATCGTTGTCAGCACCACGATGAGCGCCGGTCGAATCGCGGGCACCGTGACGGATTTGAAACGCTGCCAGGCATTCGCGCCGTCAAGCTCTGCGGCCTCCAGCAGCTCCATCGGCACGCCTTTGATGGACGCCGACAGGATCACCATCGCGAAACCGGTCTGCACCCAGATGAGTACGATAATGAGGAACAGCGTGTTCCACGGGGCGTTGAGCAGGAACTGTTGCGGCTCCCCGCCGAACCAGACGATGAGCTGGTTGAGCAAACCGATCTGTTCGTACTGCGGGCCGCGGTACTCGTACATGAAGCGCCAGATGATGCCGGCGCCGACGAACGAGATCGCCATCGGCATGAAGACGAGGACCTTGTAGATCTTCTCCCCGCGGGTGCGGTCGATGAACACCGCGTAGGCAAGACCGACGATGGTCGACACGGTCGGCACGACGAGCACCCAGACGATGGTGTTCACCACGACACGGATGCCGTCGGGTTGCCCGAAGATCCAGGTGTAGTTGGCGAGTCCGACAAAGCTTTTTCCGGAGGAGTTCAGGAATGAGGCGACGAAGGTCTGCAGCGACGGCAGGATGAGCCCGACCAGAAGCAGCAGGAATGCTGGCGCCAGGAAAGCGACCAGCTGGATCAGATATCCCTTGCCGGCCCGGGAGCGGTAGTCCAGCAGGAAGAACACGGCGCCGACGACAACGGCGACGCCCATCGCCCAGTAGTAGGAGCGGAAGAACCACATCACAGCCAGTGGCACGAGCACGCACATCGCCAGTCGTGCGACGGTGTACCAGGTGCCGGCTCGTGGAGCGATGTCCACGAGGAACAGGATCAGGGCGACGACGATGGCGAAGGCGATGACAAGGACCACCGCCTGCAGCACCGCCGGGAGCGTCCCGATCCATTGAAAGAAGTCGATCGCGGTCACGGAGTAGTCCCCTTTACAACACTGTGCAGATCATCATCGGTCCTCGGCATCGTTGCCGGGGACCAGAGTTGGCGGGCCGCCCGAGGGCGACCCGCCAAGAGTCGGATTAGCCTGCCGGCCAGCCCGTCTCGATCTGTGCGAGGACCTCATCGGTCGACGTGCCGTTGACCCACTCGACCATGCCCTTCCAGAACGTGCCCGCACCGACAGCGCCCGGCATCAGGTCGCTGGCGTCGAAGCGGAACGTGGTGTCGGGGTCTTGCAGGATCTTGATGGTCTCCTGCAGGATCGGGTCCTGTGCGTTGGCCGGGTCGAGGCCGTTGTTCGCGGAGGTGACACCGCCTAGGCTCACGCGGCTGTTCGCCCACTCGGGGCTGGACAGGTACGCGAGCACCTTCTGCGTGGCCTCGCTGTCGCTGAACGCGCCGACGATCTCACCGGCACCGGTCACTGCCTTGTCGTCTGCACTCTCACCCGGGAGCATAAATGCCCAGACGTCGCCGTCCTCAGCGATTTTCGTACCATCGGGGAAGAAACCCGACAGGAACGACGCCTGGTGCGTCAGAGCACATTCTCCACCGGCGAGCGCGGGGGCGACATCTCCGAACGCGGTCGAGTTGATCGACTGCACAGGACCGAATCCTGCGTTGACGTTCGCCGGGTTCAGCAGGATCGCGCCGACCGAGTCGAACGCCGCCTTGATCTGCGGGTCGGTGAAGGGCACCTCGTTGGTGACCCACTGGTCGTAGACCTCGGGGCCAGCCTGACGAAGCACGTAGTCTTCGATCCAGTCGGTGCCGGGCCAGCCGGTAGCCGTGCCGGACTCGAAGCCTGCACACCATGCAGGCGTGCCGGTGGCGGCCTGGATCGTCTCGGTGAGCGCGGTCATATCGCCGAGTGTCTCGGGAACTTCGACGCCCCATTCGGCGAACTTCGCCGGGGAGTACCAGATCCAACCCTTGACGTTCGCCATCAGCGGCGCACCGTAGAAGGTGCCGTCGTAGGTGCCGTAGTTCACCCAGTCCTCAGTCCAGTACTCGTTGGCGTTGCTCTCGACCTCTTCGGGTGCGGGCTTGAGGAAGTCACGCTGAGCGAAGTCTGCGAACAGACCGGGCTGCGGGAAAATTGCGATGTCGGGCGGGTTGCCGCCCTGTGCACGGGTTCCGAGCTGCGTCTCGAAGTCCTGGCTGCCCTCGTATTTGATCTCGATGTCGTTCTCTTCGGCCCAGTCGGCCCACGACTCCTGCATGAGTTCAGCTTCGCTGTCGACGATCGTGCCGTAGATGGTGACGGTGCTGGACTCGCCTTCTCCGCCGCCTCCGCCGTCGCCGCCGCCCGCGGGCGCGCCCGGAGCTCCACATCCTGCAAGCGCGATGCCCGCTGCCCCAAGCAGGGCGAGCGGCGCGAGGCGCCGATAACGCTGTGACAGTGCCATGTGACTTCTCCTCTTCGAGTTCACGTTCCCGGCGTGTGACGCCGCCTGAGCAGACGATTCGGGAACCGCTTCCAGGCCCAACCTACTGTCCTGCGGTGCCCGGCACAATGGAAGATGGTCACAAGCTGACAACCTTTCGACGGCATCCGGGATTTTTTTGGGAGCGCTCCCGTCACCGCCAATGTGGAACCGGTTCCTTTTGCTCAGGATGCGGACTACGCTGTGCTCGGATGCTGTGAGCGCACCGTCGCGCTCACCGCCGCCGGGAGGAACCATGAGCACGATCGCGGATGTCGCCGCCCGTGCCGGTGTTTCCAAAGCCACCGCGAGCCGCGCGCTCAGCGGGCACGGCTACGTGGCCGATGCGACGCGCATGCTGGTCGAGAAGGCTGCCGCCGAGCTCTCCTACGTCGCCCATTCTTCGGCGACGAGTCTGGCCACCGGTCGCACACATGCGGTCGGAGTGATCGTGCCGCGCCTCGATCGCTGGTACTTCTCTGAGATGCTCACGGGCATCCAAGAGTCGCTACTCGAACACGGCTACGACCTCACGCTGTACGGTCTTGCCGAGCACTCCCCCACGCGCCACATGGTGTTCGACACGATCCTGCCGCGGCGCAGGTTCGACGGGATCATTGCCGTCGGCATTCAATCCAGCGTGCACGAGCTGGACCGACTGCGCGGCCTGGGCAGTCCGCTGGTGAGCGTGGGGCCGTATCACGAGGGCACGAGCACCGTATCCATTGACGATGCCGCTGCCGCGCAGATCGCCACCGAGCATCTCATCGACCTCGGACACACCGCGATCGCCTTCGTCGGGGCAGCGACGGAGTCCGCCACTTTGGGCTTTGGCGACGCGCGTCGGTTGGAGGGCTATCGACGGGCGATGGATGCCGCAGGTCTCGGCGAGCACATTGTGATCAGCGCCTCCGGCACCAGCATGCCCAGCGGTTACGAGGCGTCCGTTGATCTGCTCGGCAATCGGCGCACGCGCCCGACCGCGGTTGTCGGGGTATGCGATGAGGCAGCGATCGGCACGATCATCGCGGCGCGACGGCTGGGGATTGCTGTTCCCACCGAGCTGAGCGTCGTCGGAATCGATGATCATCAGCACGCTGAGATGTTCGCTCTGACGACGATCCGGCAGCAGCCGCGCGAGCAAGGTAACGCCGCCGTTCGACTGCTGGTTCAGCAGCTCCAGCATCCGCATGCCGAAAAGGAGCACGTCGTCGCCGTCTCGGCACTCGTAGTCCGCAACTCCTCCGCCCCGCCCCGCTCCCCCTAGCCCCGCCCCCAAAAAGCTTGCGAGTGGCCATTTGTGGCTCGGTTTTTCGCGAAAATTGAGCCACGAGCGCCCACTCGCAAGCAGGGGAAAAGGAGTGCGGGGACGACGAAGGCCCCGGGCGTGAGCCCGGGGCCTTCGTGCAAAGCAGAAGTGATTACTTGAGGGTAACCGTTGCGCCAGCAGCCTCGAGGGTCTCCTTGGCCTTCTCTGCGGTCTCCTTGTTAGCGCCCTCAAGGACAGCCTTGGGAGCACCGTCGACGACAGCCTTGGCCTCGCCGAGGCCGAGCGAGGTGAGCTCGCGGACAGCCTTGATGACCTGGATCTTCTTGTCGCCAGCAGCCTCGAGAACGACGTCGAACGAGTCCTTCTCTTCCTCGGCCTCAGCAGCGCCTGCGCCAGCAGCACCGGCAACGGCGACGGGGGCAGCAGCGGTGACGTCGAACTTCTCCTCGAACGCCTTCACGAACTCGCTGAGCTCGACGAGGGTGAGGTCTGCAAACTGCTCGAGCAGCTGCTCAGTGGTGAGCTTCGCCATGATGTATCTCCTAGATTGGTGGTTTTGTAGAACGAGAACGCCAGTCGCTTACGCGGCTGCGGCGGTCTCCAGCTTTTCGCGAAGAGCGTCGATGGTGGCCGCAGCCTTGCCCATCGTTGCCTTCATCATGCCCGCAGCCTTCGCAAGCAGAACCTCACGGCTCTCCAGCGCGGCGTACTTGTCGACCTCGTCGGCGGTGAGAGCGTTGCCCTCGAAAACGCCGCCCTTGATCACGAGAAGCGGGTTGGCCTTGGCAAAGTCACGCAGAGCCTTCGCGGTGGCGACGAAGTCACCGTGCACGAACGCGACAGCCGACGGACCCTTGAGGTCGTCGTCCAGCGAGGAGATTCCCGCCTTGTTGGCGGCAATCTTGGTCAGCGTGTTCTTCACCACGGCGTACTCAGCGTTCTGACGGATGCTGTTGCGCAGCTCCTTGAGCTGGGCAACCGTCAGACCGCGGTACTCGGTCAGCAGGACGGCGTTCGAGTTCTCGAATGACTTCGTGAGCTCGGCAACCGATGCATCCTTCTGCGCCATGGTCACTCCTTGGTGGGTACGAGATGCCACACGGTGGTGCGGCATCGACCTGGACCGCAGCTGCAACAAAAAAGCTCCGGCGCAAGCGCACGGAGCTGAGAAAAGTTCGTGACACCTGCGCGGGCCCACTGCTGAGCAGTGCTTCAATCACATCACGCTTGCGCGCAACATGATGACCAGCGGTCTTTGGTTGAGATAAGACTACCTGACGTGCGGCCGCTCCCCAAATCGCGGCCGCGCGGTGCCGCGGCGGGCCGCTGCCATCCCCCGCTTCCTCGTCCGACCGGCGCCCCGACTTACCGCCCACACCCCCAGTTGCATACGCAAATACCACGGAGCCTCGGCGACATCCGGGGGCGACGACGGATGCTACCGACTCTGCTGCGCCGGACCGCAGCGCACTCAGCACGGACGGATACCGAAGGACGCCAGACGTGAGCCCAGGTCGCCCGCCGTCCGGATGTGCTCTGACCCCCAGCGGACCACTCCCCACCCTGTCACGCCACGAACAGCATCCTCGCGCGCCTTCTCCTCCAGGACGACAGCCCCGGCTTCCCGCCCACCTGCAAGGTCGGGGTCGAGATACTTTCCCTTACCGTCGAACTCGCCGAAGGATCGTGCGCCACGAAAGGCGAAATCCATCCAGTAAACCTCGCCTGCAGGCCCCATGACCTGGGTCTGCAGGTCGATATCCGTGAACCCCAGACGCCTCAGGTGAAGGCGGCTGACGCTCTCGCCTGGGAGCTGTGCCCGCCCGTCGGCGAACGACAACAAGTCACGCGCCTGCCGGATACCGCGCACCCTCAGAACCGCCGCGCGTTCTCCGAGGCGGTCATGCCATTGCGCCGCGAGGTCTGGGTCTTGTTGCTGCCCGCGCACGGCGACGCGGCGCAGCGCTGCATCCGCAATAGACAGCGCAGCCTCGGGAGACAGTGAGCAGGCAAGATCCAGCACGGTTCGATCCAGTGACGTGCAGCGGATGCCGTCGACCTCGATGATGTCTTCACTTCTGACCTCGACATTGTGCTGCGCGATGTTCGACACCGTCCGCCCGTGGCGCCTACCAAAGATCAGAATGTGGACGTTCTTCGGTGTCAGTCGATACAGCGGAAGCCCCAGCACAACTGCGGCGGAGACTCCGTAGAAGACGGGCCCTCTGCCACCCGCGCTGCGCGCCGCCGCCAGCACGTGAAGCAGGTGCTGCCCTTCGATCCACAGCTGCTTCCACTCAACAGCATCCACATACCAACCACGGCGCACGCGGATAAACGCGCCGCTGGCGACTAAAGCGTGCAGGCCTCGTTCGGACAGACCGCTGTGAAGCATGTCCTCGCGAGAGCGCAGAAGCACACTCGCTTGTGCGATGTTGATTGTCCGGCGCATCCCGTTACCCTGCCCGTCGATGCTTCGGGGCCACGGCGTGAAATCCACGTTCGGTGGATTATGGCCACGTTCCGGAATCTGTGCAGAACCAGTCGCGCGACGTCGGCTACTGTCCGCTCTCTTCAGCCATCATTCGTCGGCGCTCCCAGGTAGCGCCGACGCTCCCTCGAAACTGCGCAAATATCCCGGGGCGTCGGCGACGCCCCGGAGCCTCGACGACAGAAGGGGCGAGGCAGCGGGGTCAGTGCCGGTCGGCGGCGCGGCCACTGTGCCCGGCAAGGGCATCCGCCGCGCGCACCAGCGTGAGGTGCGAGAAAGCCTGCGGGGTATTGCCGGCGTGCCGTTGCCCGCCGACGTCGTACTCCTCCGAGAGCAGCCCGACATCGTTGGAGAGCCCGACCAACCGATCCATCAGCGCCGTGGCCTCGTCGAGGCGGCCGCTGGCTGCATACTGCTCCACGAGCCAGAAGCTGCAGGCGAGGAACGGATGCTCTCCGCCTTCCAAGCCGTCCACCCCGGATGCTGCGCGATACCGCATCAGCAACCCGTCGCGGACGAGGGTGCGCTCCATCTGCTCGACTGTGCGCAGCATCCGCGGATCATCGGCCGCACAAAACCCGACCTGGGGAAGAGTGAGCAGCGAAGCATCCACCTCGTCGGTGCCGTAGTGCTGCACGAAATAGCCATCGGCGTGAACACCGCGCTCGTCGATCTCAGCACGCAGTTGCTCGCGCAGACGCGTCCAGGCCTCGACATCCCCGGTCATGCCGTGCTCGGTCACCGCACGCACACCACGATCCAATGCCGCCCACATCATCACGCGCGAGTGCGTGAAGAACTGCGGCTCCCCGCGGATCTCCCAGATTCCGTTGTCCGGCACATCGAACCCGACCACCACCCGACCGATCAGAGCACGCTGCAGGGGCCAGGAGAACTCCGACTCATCGAGTCCGGCAATTCGCGCGGCTTCCAGTGCGACCAGCACCTCGCCGATCACGTCGCCCTGGTACTGATCAACGGCACCGTTGCCGATGCGAACCGGCGCTGCCCCGTCATACCCGGGAAGACTGTCCAGCTCCCGCTCGGCGAGGTCGCGCTCACCGGCGATGCCATACATGATCTGCACTTCGTCCGGATCGCCAGCAACCGCCCGCAACAACCAGCGCCGCCAGTGGTGCACCTCTTCCAGGAAGCTGTGCGCGATGAGCGCCTCGAGCGTCAGCGCAGCATCGCGCAGCCAGACGAATCGATAGTCCCAGTTGCGCGATCCGCCGAAGTCTTCGGGCAGCGACGTCGTCGCAGCCGCCACAATGCCTCCCGTGTCGCGGTTCGTCAGCGCACGCAGAACCAGCAGTGAGCGGATCACCGCGTCGCGATGCGGACCGTCGTGGGCGATAGAGCTCGCCCACCCCTGCCACCACGATCGCGTCCGGGCGATGGCTGCGTCGACATCGAGTGTTACCAGCGCATCGTCGTGCGAGGGGTGCCACCCGAGAGTCAGATCGCGAGTAACCCCCGCTGACACCGCAAACGTCGCTGTGTGCGCATGGTCGGATGCTGTGAACCTGATTCCTCGGACGACAACGGCGTCCGGTCCCGCGATAGCGCTCAGCGCGGGCTCATCCTCGGTGCCGATCTGTCGCACCCAGGGCAGAGTGCGCGCATAGTCGAAGTGCAGGCGCAGCTCGGTCGTGAAATCGACTGTGCCGCTGACCCCGATGACGCGACGCACCACGTCGGTACGATCATCCGTCATAGCGAGGAAATCCTGTACCTCGGCCACGCCGGTGGCCGTCTCCCACCGCGTGACGAGGATGAAGGTGTCCGGCAGATAGGAACGACGGACGGTCGCATCACCATCCTGCGGCCGCAGCGACCAGCATCCGTGTGAGGTGTCCCCCAGCAGTGCTCCGAAAACCGACGGCGCATCGAACCGCGGCGGACAGAACCAGTCGATGCTGCCCTCGCGGGAGACCAGTGCCGCTGTGCGGCAGTCACTGAGCAGTGCGTAATCCTCAATAGGAGCTGGCATCTCACCGATTGTTGCATGCCTCTAGTCGATGCGCACGGGCAGCGTTACGGTGGGCGCATGGAGACCTCAACAACGCTTGTGATCCTCGGCGCTTCCGGTGACCTCACTGCCCGGCTGCTCTTGCCAGCTCTGGGACAGCTGCTCACGCTCGAAACCAATCGTCGGGTGCGCCTGATCGGCGCAGGCACCGAGGACTGGAGTGATGATGATCTGCGCCAGGTCGTGCAGACCTCATTCGCGACATCGGATGCTGGTACCGCCACCGAGCGCGTCACTGTCGAGTACCGCCAGACCGACATCACGAAGGCCGACGATCTCGGCAATCTGTTGAAGGGACTGGAGGGGCAGGTGGCGATCTACTTCGCCGTGCCGCCGTCGATCGCATCCGCCGCGTGCGAGGTCCTCACCCCGGAGATGATTCCAGCAGGTGCGATGCTCGCACTGGAAAAGCCCTTCGGCACCGACGAGGCCAGCGCTCGCGCCCTCAACGAGCGCGTGGCCGTGCTCGTGCCGGAACATCAGGTGTTCCGCGTCGACCACTTCCTCGGAAAATCCACCACCCTCAACCTGCTCGGCGCGCGCTTCGCCAACCGGCTGCTGGAGCCGCTCTGGTCGGCAGAGAGCATCGAGTCGGTCGCGATCGTCTATGACGAGAAGCTGGGGCTGGAAGGACGCGCTGGTTACTACGACAATGCCGGCGCGTTCATCGATATGATTCAAAGCCACCTGCTGCAGGTGATGGCGGTGCTGGCGATGGAGCAGCCCGCGACGCTGGGGCAGGAAGACTTCCGCGAGGCGACCTCAGCAGTGCTGCGGGCGACGACGATTTGGGACGAGGATGCCGCATCCGCATCCCGCCGCGCGCGGTACACCGCGGGCAGCGTCGACGGTGTCGACAAGCCCTCGTATGTCGATGAGCCGGGCGTCGATGCCGAGCGTGGCACTGAGACCCTCGCCGAGGCGACGTTCGAGGTGCGAAACGGCCGCTGGGCCGGGGTGCCGTTCACGCTGCGTTCCGGGAAGGCCCTGAGCGACCCGGCGCGCGAGATCGTCGTCACCTTCCGCGCGGTGCGGCACGTCCCGGTCGGACTTACCGGATCCGCGGATGGCGCGATCCTGCGCTTCTCGCTGGGGCCCGACAAGATCTCGCTGGAGATGAACCTCAATGGCGCCGCTGATCCGTTCGTGCTCGAGCGCGCAACGCTCTCCGCCGACCTCGGTGCCGGAGACCTGCTGGCCTATGCCGAGGTGCTCTCCGGAATCCTCGATGCCGACCCGATGCTGTCGGTGCGCGGGGATGCTGCGGAGCAGTGCTGGCGCATCGTGCAACCGGTGAGGGATGCCTGGTCACGCGGGGAGGTCCCGTTGGAAGAGTACGCCGCAGGATCGAGCGGACCGGCCGATTGGGCCGTTCGACGCTGAGCGCAACGACGCACACTCCACGGCCAGCACGCCCGACGCGCGGGGCCGCGCCGGGCCGCGCGAGGCGGCGCGAACCCGGCGCGGCTGGGCCGGGGGTGTCGTCCGCTCGGGGTAGCCTCGAATGGTGACTCCGGAACTTCAGGCTCGTATCGTTGCGGATTCCCGCGACCGCGTCGCCTGGCTCCGGGCACGAGCGCGCGGCATCACCGCGACCGATGTTGCGGGATTGACGAGCGAGATCTCCATCAAGCGCGCCGCAGACTCCAAACTCGGCGGCGGACCCCGTTTCGGTGGCAACGCCTACACCGATCATGGTCGGCGGCGCGAGCCGGAGATCGCCGCGTGGGTTGCCGCCACGCACGGCATCCATCCGTCATCCGCACTGTTCCGCGCAGAGAGCGAGCACCGGCATCTGGCCACGCCGGATGGCGTCGTGCAGGATGCCGCAGGCCGCATCATGCTGGCCGAGATCAAGACGACGAATAAGAACTGGCGCACGATTCCCCGCACCTATCTGCGGCAGGTCTGGTGGCAGCAGCACGTGCTCGGCGCGGAGCGGACCCTGTTTATCTGGGAAGAGCACGACAACTTCCGCCCGATCCACGATGAGCCCCGGTGCGTGTGGATCGACCGCGACGACCGCGAGATCAACACACTGGTCGGACTCGCCACCCGGCTGATCGACGAGCTCTACCACCGCACCACCGGGCAGCGCCCGCCGAGTGTCGACAGCGCCGATGCCGCCAGCCGGCGTGAGTCGCTGCGCGAGCGCGATGCCTTCCGCGCCCTCGCTCTGGCTGACTGACCAACCGCGCTTCCCGCGGCATCCATCCCGCTCTCACCGATAGTTGACAAATGTCAACTCCTCTTCTAAGGTTGACTTTTCTCAACTTTCGCGCGTCAGTGCTGCCGTGCCATCCCACCTCTCGTCGAAAGGTGCGCATGAGCGCTCAGAACCCACCTACCGCGTCGACGGCTGCTCGCATGACCCACCGTCAGGTGCTGCAGGCACTGTCTGGCCTGATGCTGGCGATGTTCTGCTCGATGGTGTCGACCACCGTCGTCGGAACCTCGCTGCCGATCATCGTTCCCGAACTCGGCGGCACGCAGACCTCGTACACCTGGGTCATCACGATGACCCTGCTGACCACGGCCATCTCTACCCCCATTTGGGGCAAGCTCGCCGACCTCGTCAACCGCAAGAACCTGATGATCCTGGCGCTCGTGATCTTCGTGCTCGCCAGCGCCGGCGCCGGATTCTCGCAGAACACCGAGATGCTCATCATGTTCCGAGGATTCCAGGGCCTCGGCGGCGGTGGGCTCGCAGCTCTCAGCCAGGTGCTGATGGCGGACATCCTCTCCCCGCGTGAACGCGGCAAGTACATGGGCCTGTTCGCCGGTGTCATGGCCGTCGCCACCGTCGGCGGGCCGTTGCTGGGTGGAGTCCTGACCGACAGCGTCGGCTGGCGCTGGAACTTCTACGTCGGCGTTCCGCTGGGCGTCCTGGCGATCATCGTGCTGGTGCGCACCCTGAAGATCGACCAGATCCGTGCCGCGAAGATCCGCATCGACTACTTCGGCATCGTGCTGCTCTCGGTCGCTGCCGGCCTGCTGCTGGTCTGGGTCTCCAACATCTCGACCTACGGCTGGTTGAGCTGGGAAACGCTGATCATGGTCGGCTCCGCTCTGATCGCCACCGCGCTGTTCATCGTGGTGGAGTTGAAGGTCGCCGAGCCGCTCATCCCCCTGACGCTGTTCCGCAACCGGACGTTCACGCTCTCGGTGCTCGCATCCATCTCCATCGGTGTCGCGATGTTCGGCACCTCGGTATACCTGGCGCAGTACATGCAGGTCTCGCGCGGCTACGGCCCGACCGAGGCCGGCCTGCTGACCATTCCGATGGCAGCCGGCATGCTGATCTCGTCCACCGTGATCGGACAGCTCGTCACCCGCACCGGAAAGTGGAAGAGCTTCCTCGTCACCGGCGCCATTCTCATGATCGCTGGCACCTCCCTGCTATCGACACTGCAGTACGACACGTCGCTCTGGCTGGTCGGCACCTACATGTTCCTGCTCGGCGCCGGCACCGGCATGACGATGCAGAACCTCGTGCTGGTCGTGCAGAACACCACCGGCCCGCAGGAGATCGGTGTCGCAAGCTCAGGCGTGAACTTCTTCCGCACCGTCGGCGGCACCACGGGCGTCGCGGTGATGGGCTCCGTACTCGCCGGCAGCATGGCTCAGCAGGTGACTGCCCGCAGCAAGGAGATCGCTGAGGCGATCGCCGAGCTCGGTGCCCAGGGCAAGGCCATTGCCGAACAGCTCGCTTCGGGTGCGCTCCCGACCACCCGCGACATGCCGGAGACCATCCGCGTGATCATCGAGGACATCTCCGCACAGGCAATCTCGCACGCATTCCTCATCGGCGTGCCGCTGGCTGTGCTGAGTCTGATCGCCATCGCATTCCTGCCCAATAAGCCACTGATCAAGCAGAACAACATCGAACGCGCCAGGCAGCAGCGTCGAGAGAACGAACTCGCGGTGGCCACGGCTGAGACCGGATCCATTCCCGTGCACCGTCCCGAGAACGACTCATGACCGGCGACAGCGCTCGTTCCGCGCTCGATGAGGAACGAATCACCGCGATCACCGGTTTGGAATCCGAGTTCGGTGAGCTGATCACGCACTTCCGTCGAGTCGTCATGGAGAACGCCGAACGGCTGAGCCCGGGCATGCTGCCCACGGCATACAAGGCATTCACCACCATCGTCCGCCTCGAGTCGAGCACGGCCTCGACGCTGGCGGACGTGCTGCAGATGGACAAGGGGCAGCTCAGCCGCACGGTGCGGGAGTTGGAAGAGCTGAGCCTCATCGAGCGCACACCAGACCCGGCCGATCGCCGCTCCACGCTGATCTCTGCGACGACAGAGGGCCTGGAGCGCCTCGCTCAGGCCCGCCGCCCCCAGGAGGGCAGGTTGCTTCGGAGCCTAGGAGCGTGGGAGCTCGAGGACATCAAGACGCTGTCTACGCTGCTGCACCGTCTGACGGCCTCTGCGCGCGAAGGCTGAGTCAGTCGAGCACCCGTGCCGCTTCGGCGCCGACTTCGCGGGCAATGTCGTCGAGCAGCGTTGAACGCAGGTTCCATTGCTGCCAGTACAGCGGTACGCGAACGGGTTCGCCGCCGAGATGGATCAGAGAGCCGGATGCCACGGCAGCAGTCGCCTGCGGGGTCGGGAGCATCCCCCAGCCCAGGCCGAGCAGGACCGCCTCGGCGAAGTCGTGCGAGGCCGGAACATAATGACGCGGGATGCCGTGCTCGTCGAGCCCGTACGACTGCAGCCAGGTGTGCTGCAGCGAATCGCGCCGGTCGAAATCGACGAATGGCGCCCGGCGCAGTGCCTCGACGTTGATTCCTTCGGCGAACCAGCGGTCTACGAACCGCGGTGTCGCCACAGCGTCGTATCGGAAGATGCCCAGTGGCGTCACCGAGCATCCGGTGACCGGCGTGGCTTCCGAGGTCACCGCGGCCATGACCTCACCTGATTCGAGCAGCCGTGCGGTGAAGTTCTGGTCGTCGCGGTGCAGATCGAAGTCGATGTCGAGTCGTTCGGCCAGACGCGACAGCGGCGCCAGGAACCAGGTGGCCATCGAGTCCGCGTTGACGGCCAATGGCACGCTCACCCGTGCGCCAGCAGCATCCAGCCCGAGAGCGGCGAGCGTCTCGTGCTCGAGCAGCGCGACCTGGCGTGCCATTCGGACTACGGCTTCGCCCGCTGCGGTCGCGAGAGCCGGCTTCGCTCGGACGATGAGCACCTGACCGAGCTGTTGTTCCAGGGCCTTCAGCCGCTGGCTGATCGCCGACGGCGTGATGTTCAGCGTTCGGGCGGCCGCATCCAGGCTGCCGCCATCGACGATCGCGGCGACGGTGAGTGCGAGCTCTGCGGAGATACCAGCCATATAAGCCACACTAATGTGACTGAAGATCTGATCGCTGGCTCTTATGAGCACTGCGGCATAACGTCGAGACGTGATCTCATTTCTCGCCGGGCTTGGGCTCGGGCTTTCACTCATCATCGCTATCGGCGCGCAGAACGTATTCGTGCTGAGGCAGGGCATCCGGCGTCAGCATGTTCTCGCCGTGGTGGCCGTCTGTGCGCTGTCGGATGCTGCGCTCATCATCGCTGGTGTCGCCGGGCTTGGATTCCTGCTGCAGAGCGCGCCCTGGCTGATCGCTGTCGCTCGCGTGCTGGGAGCCCTGTTCCTGCTCGGCTATGCGGCACTCGCGGCGCGACGCGCTCTCCGGGGCACGGAGAAGGGTCTGCGCATCGACGCCGAGCCGACCTCGAGCAGATTGCTCCCGGTACTGGGAACGGTTCTGGCTCTGACCTGGCTCAACCCGCACGTGTATCTCGACACCGTGCTCATGCTCGGTTCGATCGCCGCCACCCACGGCGAGGCACGATGGCTCTTCGCCGGCGGAGCTGTGCTCGCGAGCGTCGTGTGGTTCAGCGCACTCGGATACGGTGCCCGCTATCTCGGCCGCTGGCTGCGCACGCCCCAGGCATGGCGGATCGTGGATGCCGTCATCGCCGTAGTTATGGTGACCATTGCCGTCAACCTGCTGCTGCCTGTATTTACCCCGTGATGACGAGGCTGCGACGCAGTCGCACGTTAACGCAAAATGGCCACCCAGCGTTGGGTGGCCATTTTGTCTAAAAGAAGTTCGGCGGTGTCCTACTCTCCC
>NZ_JBSVRM010000012.1:0-38724 GCF_054072595.1 Microbacterium wangyouchuni | reverse complement strand
ACCACCAAATCAGCAAGAAGCGTTACCGATGTCCTGAGACACAACCGTCACCAATGTCCTGAGACTTCACAGCACCTGTTTCATGCGGCAAACCATTTCTCGTGGCGTGACGACTTGTTCTCCACAATTCGCCGACCGAGCTGAAGCTGGGGATAGCGCCGTGTGAGAGCGGCGGTTCGGGCACGATGAGCGGATGCCATTGACACTGCTCGACCGCGCGTGTGCGGTCTCCCCGCTTCCGCTGTGCACGACCGAGGATGCTCGGCGGCTCGGCATCCGGCTGAATTCGGCCTAGCTGCGCGTGCGTAAGGGGATATATGTCGACCGCGCCGCGTATGAGAAGCTTCCGGCGCGCAAGAGGTACGCCGTGCGCGTGTATGCCTTCCTGCGGAAGAACCCGGATGCTGTGCTCTGCCTCGAGTCGGCGGCTGTCATCTGGGGCCTGCCGCAGTTCAACGAGCCCAAAGACATCCACGTCTTCGACCCTGATCGCACCGCGTCGTGGCGGTACGGAGATGTCTGCGTGCACACCAGTCGTGATCCCCGTGAGATCGAACAGGTGAACGAGGTCTCCGTGACCAGCCTGCTCGATACCGTCTGCGACCTCGTTCGTGTCGTTTCGCCGGCCCAGGCGCTCGCAATCACGGATGCTTCGATCTCGCCGGTGCAGGGCGGATTGCTCAGCCTCAGCGAACTTCGGGAGCGGGCCAGCGGACAGCAGAATCAGCGTGGGCGGGCACGAATGCAAGCGGCGTGGGAACTGGCTGATCCGTTGGCGGAGTCACCGGCTGAAAGCTTGAGCCGAGCGGTCATCCTCTGGAGCGGGTTCGAGGTGCCAGTGCTGCAGCGCGAGTTCTTCTATGAGGGCGAGCTCGATCGGGTGGACTTCTTTTTCAAGTCGGTCCGCGGTATCGGCGAGTCTGACGGCTGGGGCAAATACAACCTAGAAGATGCTGCGGAAGCGGCGAACAAGCTCAAGGACGAGAAGCGCCGTGAGGATCGGCTTCGCCGGCACCAGCATCCATTCGCTCGATGGGAAATGCGCGACATCTGGAAGGTGAATCCGCTCTGCCAGGCGTTGGCGTCGATCGGTGTGCCGATCGTCCGGCCGCGGCAAGACGCAATGCTGGTCACGCTCAAGCACAATCCGCGGGCGAAGCCGTGGAATCGCCGCGCCTGATCTCGCCTGCGCTGCGCGCGAGAAATGGCTAACTGCATGAGACAGGTGTTGGCACTACGTTTCTCATGCAGAAGGGCGTTTCTCGCGGGGGGAATGGCCCGGGGCACGGGCGAGCAGGCGGCGCGCAGGGGAGCGCACTCACTGCGGGGGCATAGGGTTTTGGGGAAAGATAAAAGGGTATGGGCGCTCGGCGCCACCCTCCTTCTACTGATCGGAACGTCATGGCTGCTGCCGCCAAGAGCAACACCAACTGGTTCGCCGTCGGAATCTCCATTGCCGTCGTCGTCGTCCTCGTCGGGCTCGGTGCCCTCGTCGTCTTCCTGAACAACCAGGCCGGTGCACCCGGGGTCGCGCCGCAGAGCACGATCATCGACGAGGACAGCGGTGCGATCGTCGTCGGTGAAGGCGACACCGAGGTCGATACATTCGTCGACTTCATGTGCCCCGCGTGCAACTCGTTCGAGCAGAGCTACGGCGCGCAGCTCCAGCAGGCTGCCGTGGACGGCGACATCACCCTTCGCCTCCACCCGGTCGCGATCCTCAACCACCAGTCGCAGGGAACGGACTACTCCTCGCGCGCAGGTGGGGCTGTCTACTGTGTTGCAGCCGAGGCGCCCGACTCGACGCTGGACTTCTTCGACCTGCTCTTCGCCAACCAGCCGCAGGGCGGTACGGCGGGCCTCAGCGACGACGAAATGAGCGCGCTCGCTGAGCAGGTAGGCGCGGGGTCCGCTGCCGATTGCATCGCCGACGGCACCTACATGAAGTTCGTCGAAGACCAGACCAACGCACACGACATTGCGAGCACGCCGACCGTGATGATCGATAACGAGCTCGTCAATCTTCAGGCGGGCGGCCAGGAGCAGCTCAACGAACTGCTCGGCTGATCCAACCTGCTCCACAAAGCGGGTCGCTCCTTCGGGAGCGGCCCGCTTTCTTGCTGATGACCAGGCCGGCGGCGGCTCAAGTTGCCGGATGCGCCTGTGGCGGATAAGATGGAGCGTTGGTGCCTTGCGCCCGGTTTTCGGCGTGTCCGTCCGGTTGAGGCATCACATTCATCCATCCAACGCAGATCGACCGGTCTGCAGAAGCGTCAGCGAGGCTATGGCTAAGAAAGACGGTGTCATCGAGATCGAGGGCGTCATTTCCGAGGCGCTGCCCAATGCGATGTTCCGCGTTGAGCTCAGCAACGGACATAAGGTCCTTGCAACGATCTCTGGAAAAATGCGGCAGAACTACATCCGCATCATCCCCGAAGACCGCGTGGTCGTGGAGCTCAGCCCCTACGACTTGACTCGCGGCCGTATCGTCTACCGCTACCGCTGATCGGTCGAGAAGTAACGGTTGTCCTGCCCCTCGACAGGCTCGGGGAGCGAGACAGCACGAAGACAGCGAACAAGGAAACAATATGAAGGTCAACCCCAGCGTCAAGCCCATCTGCGATCACTGCAAGGTGATCCGCCGCCACGGCCGCGTCATGGTTATCTGCAAGAGCAACCCGCGCCACAAACAGCGCCAGGGCTGAGCACTCTTCAGAACACAACTGAATAAACACAGGCAGGATCAAGACGCTTCCCAGGCTTAACGGCCGAAAGAAGCTGACACCTCGGGAAAGAGGCCCGGGTCCATATTCTGCCCCACACCTCTACTCACTCAGGAGAACCGCATGGCACGTCTTGCCGGCGTTGACATCCCGCGCGATAAGCGCGTGGTGATCGCCCTTACCTACATCTACGGCATCGGCCGTACCCGCGCCGTTGAGATCCTCAAGGCGACCGAGATCGATGAGTCGATCCGCGTCAAGGACCTCTCGGACGAGCAGCTCATCGCGCTGCGCGACCACATCGAAGGCACCTACAAGGTGGAGGGTGACCTGCGCCGCGAGGTTGCAGCAGACATCCGCCGCAAGGTCGAGATCGGCTCCTACGAGGGCATCCGCCACCGTCGTGGTCTGCCTGTTCGTGGACAGCGCACCAAGACCAACGCCCGTACCCGCAAGGGCCCGAAGCGCACCGTCGCCGGCAAGAAGAAGAGCCGCTAAGCGCGGCCAGGGACTAGGAGAAGACTTTCATGGCTGCACCTAAGGCCGCCGCGCGCAAGCCGCGCCGCAAGGAAAAGAAGAACGTCGCGCTGGGCCAGGCCCACATCAAGTCGACGTTCAACAACACGATCGTCTCGATCACCGACCCGTCCGGCGCTGTCATCAGCTGGGCATCCTCCGGTGGCGTGGGCTTCAAGGGCTCGCGCAAGTCGACCCCGTACGCCGCTGGTATGGCTGCCGAGTCGGCAGCCCGCCAGGCTCAGGAGCACGGTGTCAAGAAGGTTGACGTCTTCGTCAAGGGTCCGGGTTCGGGCCGCGAGACCGCGATCCGCTCGCTGACGGCCGCTGGCCTCGAGGTGGGTTCGATTCAGGACGTCACGCCTCAGGCACACAACGGATGCCGTCCGCCTAAGCGTCGCCGCGTTTGATCCGGTAAAGTCGCTCGCCCTCCGGGGTGAGCGACTTTCCGCCCGTCCTTCGACAAAGTTCAGGAACCGGGCACTGACTTTCAACAACTCAAAACCTCACCCACCACATGTCATATAGCGGGCATGTGATCGAAAGGAACACAGAGTGCTTATTGCACAGCGTCCCACACTGACCGAGGATAAAATCTCCGAGGATCGCAGCCGGTTCGTTATCGAACCGCTTGAGCCTGGCTTTGGTTACACCGTTGGCAACGCGCTGCGTCGTAGCCTGCTCTCGTCGATTCCCGGCGCCGCTGTCACCAGCATCCGGATCGATGGCGTGCTGCACGAGTTCAGCACGATCCCCGGTGTCAAGGAAGATGTCACTGAGATCATCCTGAACATCAAGCAGCTCGTCGTTTCGAGCGAGCGCGACGAGCCCATCACCGCTTACCTGCGTAAGACCGGTGCTGGCGAAGTTACCGCCGCTGACATCTCGGCTCCGGCCGGTGTCGAGGTGCACAACTCCGACCTCGTCATTGCAACGCTCAACGAGACGGCGAAGTTCGAGCTTGAACTCACCATCGAGCGTGGCCGTGGCTACGTGTCGTCGACCCAGAACCGTAACGAGTACGCCGAGGCCGGACAGGTTCCGATCGACTCGATCTACTCGCCGGTTCTCAAGGTCAGCTACCGGGTCGAGGCAACTCGTGCCGGTGAGCGCACCGACTTCGACAAGCTGATCCTGGACGTCGAGACCAAGTCCTCGATGCTCCCGCGTGACGCTGTTGCTTCGGCAGCGAAGACCCTGATCGAGCTGTTCGGCCTCGCTCGCGAGCTGAACGTCGAGGCTGAGGGCATCGAGATCGGCCCAGCGCCTGTGGAGCCTGTGCTCTCCAGCGAGCTGTCCATGCCGATCGAGGACCTCGACCTTTCGGTCCGCTCCTACAACTGCCTCAAGCGTGAGGGCATCAACACGGTGTCTGAGCTTGTCGCACTGTCGGAGACGCAGCTCATGAACATCCGCAACTTCGGCCAGAAGTCGGTCGACGAGGTGCGCGACAAGCTCATCTCGCTCGGTCTGTCGCTCAAGGATTCGGTGCCCGGTTTTGACGGCGCCCACTTCTACAGCGCAGGCGAAGACGAGTCCTTCTGACCTTCCCAAAATTCTGACCAGGAGTTAGATCAATATGCCTAAGCCCAGTAAGGGACCCCGCCTCGGAGGCGGCCCCGCTCACGAGCGTCTGCTGCTTGCCAACCTTGCCGCAGCGCTGTTCACCCACAAGTCGATCAAGACGACAGAGACCAAGGCCAAGCGCCTGCGTCCCTACGCTGAGCGACTGATCACCTTCGCTAAGCGTGGCGACCTGCACGCGCGTCGTCGCGTTGCCAGCGTCATCGGTGACAAGAGCGTCGTGCACACTCTGTTCACCGAGATCGCACCGCTGGTCGCCGAGCGTGAGGGTGGCTACACCCGCATCACGAAGGTCGGCTTCCGCAAGGGTGACAACGCGCCTATGGCCGTGATCGAGCTCGTTCTCGAGCCCGTCACCCCGAAGGTGAAGAAGTCCACCAAGGCTGCTGCCCCGAAGGCCGAGAAGGCCCCCAAGGCTGCTGACGCCGGCGCCGAGTCGCAGGAGGAGGGCGCAGCTGCTGAGGCTGTTGCCGCCGCTGCACTCGTCGAGGGCGACTTCGGTGCAGACTCCGCCGCTCCGAACGAGGACGGCACCGCACCTGAGGGCTTCGACATCAAGGGCAACAAGGACTCGATGAAGTTCCACCGCCCCGAGGGCCAGTGGTACGACCAGACCGTCGCTGAGGTCTGGTTCCGCACCGCTGAAGCCGCTGAAGCCGCAGGCTTCGCCGAGGCCGGCAAGTAATACCAGCACGAACAGTCGAAACCCGTCACCCCTGGGGTGGCGGGTTTCGTCGTTTTCGGCGGCTTCGCGCGTGAAGCACGGCCTGGGCAGGCCCGGTGCAGGCCCGGTGCAGGCCCGGTGCGGGCCTGGCGCGGAGCCGGAGCAGGCCCGGCGCTGGCCCGGAGCCGACTCGACTTGACGGCGGCTGTGTTCACCTCGTAAAGTCGTGCTGGTCCCAATATGGGACACTGTCCCATAGCACGGGACGCGCGACGCATGAGTCGCGACCACAAACCAACGACGGCATCGACTTCAGGAGTCCGACGATGAACTCACGCCCCACCCGTACCAAGAATCCTCAACGAAACACTGTGCTCGCCAGTGTGTTCGGGTCGGTGATCGAGTGGTACGACTTCTTCCTGTACGCGACGATGGCCGCGCTCGTCTTCAATAGCGAGTTCTTCCCCGAGTTCGACCCGCTGATGGGCACGCTCGTGGCGTTCGGAACGTTCGCGGCCGGTTTCGTCACCCGCCCGATCGGTGGGCTCATCTTCGGACACTACGGCGACCGCATTGGCCGCAAGAAGATCCTTGTGATCACGATGCTCATCATGGGCATCTCGACCTTCCTGATGGGATGCCTGCCGACCTACGAGCAGATCGGCGTCGCAGCCCCGATCCTGCTGCTCATCCTGCGGATGCTGCAGGGCATCGGCCTGGGTGGCGAGTGGGGTGGCGCGGCCATCCTCACCTTCGAGCACGCCCCGCGCGGCAAGCGCGGCCTCTTCTCATCGTGGCCGCAGACCGGCGTTCCCCTGGGCCTGCTGCTGTCCACACTCGCGGTCAACCTCGTCTCGATCCCCGGCGATGAAGCGCTGTTGGAGTGGACCTGGCGGATCCCGTTCCTGGCCAGCATCCTTCTCGTCGTCGTCGGACTCGTCGTGCGCCTCCAGGTGAGCGAGCCCAAGGCGTTCACCGCCATGGTCAAGACCGGCGACGTCGTCAAGGCCCCGGTGTTCGAGGTCATCCGCCACTACCCGAAGCAGATCCTCGTCGGCATCGGCGCTCGCTTCAGCGAGAGCATCACCTTCAACGTCTACAACGCCTTCATCCTGACCTACACGACAACAGTCCTCGGGCTCTCCAGCACCTATGCCCTCAACGGACTGCTGATCTCCAGTGTGATCGGATTCGTCGTCATTCCGTTCGCGGGGAAGCTCTCCGACCGGTACGGACGCCGCCCGGTCTTCGCCGCCGGTGCAGGTATCGCCCTGGTCACCGCGTTCCCGGTCTTCGCCCTCATCGATACCGGTGTGGAGCAGCTGATTTGGATTGCAATCATGCTCGGCTGGGCGCTCGGCGCGTGCACGATGTTCGGTGCGGAAGCAGCCTTCTTCGCAGAGCTGTTCCCGGCTCGTGTCCGTTACACGGGAATGTCGCTGGTCTACCAACTGGGCGTTCTTCCCTCCGGTGCGATCGCTCCGATCATCGCGATCTGGCTGGTGTCGATCTCCGGATCGTCGTGGCCGGTCGCCGTCTACATCATGGTCGCCGCCGCCATCGCACTGATCTCGCTGTACTTCGCGAAAGAGACTGCGCACGATGACATCGACGTCGATCTCCACGCCAAAGCGGCCCAGCAGGAGAGCGAAGCCGCCGCCGTCCAGCCGGTTCGCTGACGACACCCCGACACCGAAAGACACTCATGACTGAGAAGACCAACACGCCACCCAACGTCGTCCTCATCCTCGTCGACGACATGGGATTCTCCGATATCGGATGCTTCGGGGGAGAGGTGCTCACCCCGAACATCGATGCTCTCGCAGCCGGTGGCGCATCGCTCACGCAGTTCTACAACACCGCCCGGTGCAGCCCATCGCGCGCCTCGTTGCTGACGGGGTTGCACCCCCACCAGACCGGTATCGGCATCCTCAACTACGACGATGCCCCGGAAGGCTACGCGGGAAATCTCAACCGTGATTGCGTCACGATCGCCGAGGCTCTGAAGCCCGCGGGCTACCGCAGCTACGTCTCCGGCAAGTGGCACATGGCCGGCGATATTCACAACCCGACGGATGCCTGGCCCACGCGGCGCGGATTCGATGAGTTCTTCGGAACGCTCGAGGGTGCCGGAAGCTTCTTCCAGCCGCGCACGCTGACCCGCAACGAGCAGAACGTCGAGGCGGAGACCGAAGCGGAGGACTTCTACTACACGGATGCCATCAGCGATAACGCTGTGGAATTCATGAAGAAGCACGAAGCTGAGCACGGCGAAGACCCGTTCTTCATGTATGTCGCCTACACTGCACCGCACTGGCCGCTGCACGCGCTGGAAGAAGACATCGCCAAATATGCCGGCCGTTTCGACGCCGGATGGGACGAGCTGCGCGCCGAGCGGCTGGCTCGCCTGGTGGCATCCGGAATCATCGACGAGCAGTGGAAGCTCACCGAGCGCGATGCGCGCATCCCCGCCTGGGACGACGTCTCGGACAAGGAGTGGGAGGCCATGCGCATGGCGGTGTACGCCGCGCAGATCGACCGGATGGACCAGGGTGTCGGACGCGTCGTCGACGAACTGCGACGCCAGGGCACGTTCGACAACACGATCATCCTCTTCCTCTCCGACAACGGTGGATGCGCCGAGGAGATGCCGCTGGAGACCGCGAAGGAATTCGTCACCACGTACGTCTCCTTCGACGCCATAACCCGTGACGGTCGCGAAGTCCGGCCAGGCAACGATGCGAGCATCATCCCCGGTGGTGAAGACACGTACGCGACCTATGGACGCGCGTGGGCGAACCTCTCGAACACACCGTTCCGCGAGTACAAGCACTGGATTCATGAGGGCGGGATCTCCACGCCGCTGATCGTCAGCTGGCCCGACCAGCTGCCCAGTGGCGTCATCCGCAACCAGCCCCACCAGCTGCCGGATGTCATGGCCACGGTGTTGGAAGCAGCCGGCACCGAGTATCCGGAAACGTATCCCGACCGCACCCCGCTGCCCCTCGAAGGTGTGAGCATGCTCGACACCCTCCGCGAGGACGCCGCCGATGATGCGCGACTGCTGTACTGGGAGCACGAGGGCAACTGCGGTGTGCGCCGGGGCCAGTGGAAGCTCGTCAAGAAGTACGCGCAGCAGTGGGAACTGTACGACATGGTGCGCGATCGCACCGAGCTGCACGACGTTGCCGCGTCGCATCCGGCGATCGTCGCGGAGCTGTCGGCAGCCTACGACGTCTGGGCATCGCGCTGCGGGGTCATCCCGCGCGAGCGCGTGCTGGCACTGTATGAGTCCCGCGGCAGCGGACTGCCGTCGGAGTGATGTGCGCAGCCGCGATAGTCTGACGTGATGGAAGGAACCTCGGACAACGCCGTATCGAAGGCGATCCAGATTCTTTCCGCACTCCGAACGCACACCGATGGGGCAAGCGCTCGCGAGCTTGCCCCGTCGACGGGCTTCGCCCGAAGCACGGTGCAGCGGATCCTCGCGACTCTGGCTGCCAGCGGCATGGTGATCCAGGATGCTTCGACCCAGCGGTACCGGATCGGTCCGCAGGCGCTCGTGATCGGCCTCGGATACAACGGTGGCAACGTGCTCGTTAATGAGTCGCGCCCCTACATGTTCGCGCTCCGTGACGAGACCCACGAGACGGTGGGGCTGTCGGTCGCCGTGGGCAACGCCCGAGTCTTCCTCGAGGAAGTGCAGAGCAACGCCGAGATCCGCTTCGCCTCGGAGATGGGCCGGCTGTACCCGCTGTGGTCCGGTGCCAACGGACGCATTCTCATGAGCGGAATGTCGGATGCTGAAATCGATCGGGTGCTGGCCGACCATGAGCATGACGCCTCACTGTTCGACTCCCTGACGCCGGATGAGATCCGAGAGCGCATCATCGACATGCGCGAGCGTGGGTTCGCGGTGGCATCCAATGAGACGATCGCGAATGTGAGTTCCGTGGCAGTCGGCGTTCGCGACGGGTCGGGACAGATCTGCGCAGCTCTGTCGATCTCCGGGCCCGCCGACCGCTTCACCGCAGACAAGATGAATGACGCCGCCGGGCGGTTGCAGGAAGCTGCCGCAGCCATCGCCAAACGACTGGGCGCAGGACGAGGGATGAATTGACCGAGACACCCGCAGCAAGAATCCGCGGTCCGCGGGCGTACATCACCTTCGTCATCATCGGGCTCGTCGCCGGCCTCCTGTCCGGTCTGTTCGGTGTCGGCGGCGGAACAATCATCGTTCCGCTGCTCGTGCTCACGCTGCCGTTCGATCAGCGCCTGGCAGCGGGCACGTCTCTCGCCGCGATCGTGCCGACTGCGAGCGTCGGGGTCATCTCGTACGCGGCATCCGGATCGGTCGCCTGGATTCCCGCACTGATCCTCGCCGGAGGCGCCGTCATCGGCGCCCAGATCGGCACCCGGCTGCTGCCGCGGATCTCGCAGACCGCGCTGCGCTGGGGCTTCGTCGGGTTCCTGCTCCTCGTGATCGTGAGCCTGTTCCTCGTCGTGCCATCGCGTACCGCCGTGTTCGAACTCGGCTGGATCAATGGCGTGGGCCTGGCCGCAGTCGGCGTCTGCACCGGTGTCATCGCCGGACTCATCGGCGTCGGCGGCGGCGTGATCATCGTGCCGGTGCTGATGCTGGTTTTCGGCACCAGTGACCTCGAAGCCAAGGGCACGAGCCTGATGATGATGATTCCGACCGCGATCTCGGGGACCATCGGCAACCTTCGCCACCGCAACGTCGATCTGCTCGCCGCCGGAATCATCGGGCTCTCCGCCTGCACTATGACAGCCCTCGGCGCGTGGCTCGCGACCCTGCTCGACCCCTTCGCCGGCAACATGCTCTTTGTCGGATACATTGCAGCCATCGCCGTGCAGATGACCATCAAGGCCATTCGCGGGCGCCGACGCTGAGGCGGGGCTGGGCTGGGCTGGGCTGGGCTGGGGCTGGGGCTGGGGCTGGGGCGCGTTCGCAGCCTCGGGAGGATGCCGCGCGTTCGGGAGGAGTTCGCGCGTTTGGGCGGAGGAATCCAGCACGATTGGCCGCCCGAGGCTGCGTTTTCCGCTGAAGCGTGCGGCGCATTAACCGGACGCGACGCTGAGGCTGGCCGCAGCCTCGGGAGGAGATCGCGCGTTTGGGCGGAGGATTCCAGCACGATTGGCCGCCCAAGGCTGCGTTTTCCGCCGAAGCGTGCGTACGCAACGGATGCCGCGCGTTTGGGAGCAGATCGCGCGTTCGGGAGGAGTTCGCGCGTATGGGCGGAGGCTTCCAGCACAGATGGCCTCCCAAGGCTGCGTTTTCCGCCGAAGCGTGCGGCGCATCGAACGGACGCCGCGCTGAGGCCGAGGCATCCACTCGGTAGACTCGATGGGTGTCTGTGAACTCCGAACTGGTCGGCCGGGAATTCCCGCCGACACCGCCGTACCTGGTCGGCCGTGAGAAGGTACGCGAGTTTTCTCGCGCCGTCTTCGCCGACGCCCCGCTGCACACCGACGTCGAGGCCGCACGCGCTCTCGGCTACGCGGATGTCGTGGCGCCGCCCACCTTCGCGATGGTCATCCAAGACCTCACGCTGCAGCAGCTGCTCGCCGAACCAGACTCCGGAATCGTGCTGGCCCGCACCATCCACGCCGAGCAGCGCTTCGCCTACACGCGGCCCATCGTCGCGGGCGACGAGCTCACCGGGCGGCTGAAGGTCACCGGCATCCGAATGATGGCAGGAAACGCGATGATCACCAGTGAAGCCGCGATCACGGATGCCGGCGGCGACCTCGTCGTCACTGCGACGAGCGTGCTGCTGGTCGGCTCGGACGAGGAGGACGCCGCATGAATCTCTCTTCTCTCTCTGTCGGTGATGTGATCGCTGAGCGCACCGTGCACCTGACTCGTGAGTCGCTGGTGCGCTATGCCGGAGCATCCGGAGACTTCAACCCCATCCACTACCGCGACGATGTTGCGGAATCCGTGGGCCTGCCCGGCGTGCTCGCGCACGGCATGCTCACGATGGGACTCGCCTCATCTGTCGTCGTCGCAGCTCTCGGTGATGTCGCGAAGATCACCGACTACGGCGTGCGCTTCACACGCCCGGTCGTCGTCGATCCCACCGACGGCGCGGACGTATCCGTGCTCGCCAAGATCGGCGCCGTGGATGCCGAGACCGCACGCATCGACCTCACCGTGAAAGCCGCCGACACCACCGTGCTGGTCAAAGCGCAGCTGCGCGTCGCGCTATGACGACGCCGATCCCGCTCTCGGAGCTGACAACCCTGCGCACCGGCGCCGCCCCCGAGCGGATGCTGGATGCCACCACAACCGCGTCGCTGATCGAGGCGCTGCGTGAAGTGTGGGCGCGGCACGAGGAGTGGTTCGTGCTCGGCGGCGGATCGAACCTGTTCGTCGGTGACGAGCCGTTCGAGGGCACCGTCATCCGTGTGCTGACCACGGGGATCTCGTTGATCCCGTCGCCCCATCCGGGGCGTATGCGCGTGCGCGTGCAGGCCGGACACAACTGGGACGACCTGGTCGCCTACACGGTCGAGCAGGGGCTCGCCGGTATCGAGGCGATGAGCGGGATTCCCGGGACGGTCGGTGCTGCGCCGGTGCAGAACGTCGGGGCGTACGGGCAGGAGATTCAGGAGACGCTGGTCGAAGTCGAGCTCATCGACGAATCGACCGGTGAGGTGTCGACGGTTCCGGCCTCGGAGCTCGGACTCGGTTTCCGCACCTCGGTGCTCAAACACCACTACGACAGCGTGCCGCTGCGGCATGCGGTCATCCTCTCGGTGACGCTTGATTTGGCGGAGGTCGGCGCGGCCGGACGTGTCGTTCGCGGCGAACAGTTGCGTCGAGCGCTCGGACTCACCGGCGAAGAGGCTGTTCCGCTGGCGTGGGTGCGCTCGGAGATTCTGCGCATCCGGGCAGCGAAGGGAATGCTGCTCGACGATGCGGATGCTGACACCAGCAGTGCCGGTTCGTTTTTCCAGAACCTGATCGTGTCGGAGACCGTGGCGAACCAGCTGCCGCCGGAGTGCCCGCGGTGGCCGGTCGCCCCAGACCTGGATACGGTCACGGTCATTCCGCTGGAGGCCTACGACGGCCAGGTGCCTGCGGCGCCCGCTGTGCGCAGCGAGGTCAAGGTCAGTGCCGGCTGGCTGATCGAGAACTCTGGAATTTCCAAGGGGTTCAGGCTGCCGCGCTCACGTGCCGGGATCTCGACCAAGCATGCGCTGGCGTTGACCAACCGCGGCGGTGCGACGGCGGGGGAGCTGGCGGAGCTTGCCCGGTACATCCAGGCCCGCGTGCATTCGGAGTTCGGGCTGCTGCTGCAGCCGGAACCGGTGCTCATCGGCGTGGAGCTGTAGCGGTTGGACCTCCGGGCTGTTGCCCGTTCCGGGCTGTTGCCCGTTCCGGGCTGTTGCCCGTTCCGGGCTGTTGCCCGTTCCCTCTCATTTCCCCCGCGCATAACTCCTGAGAACTGGTGGCTGCGGCCGGGAATCTGGCTGGTTCCGGGGTGTTTCGTGCCATTGTTCAGGAGTTGTGCACGGTGGCGGCGGGTAGCAGAGCCGGCGGCTGGGCAGTCCGCGCCGAGGCGTTGCCCGCTCCGGTTCGCGCATAACTCCTGAGAACTAGTGGCTGCGGCCGTGATTCTGGCCGGTTCCGGGGTGTTTCGCGCCATTATTCAGGAGTTGTGCGCGGTGGCGGCGGGCGGCGGAGCCGTGGCTGGGCAGTCCGCGGCGGGGGAGTACGCTCGCAGGATGACTGGACTTGTGCCGTACCTGTTCTTCCCCGGCAACGCGGCCGAGGCGCTCGGCTTCTACCAAAGTGTGTTCGGCGGCAAGCTCGTGCTCTACACCTACGCAGACGCGCAGCGCACGGACGGCCCGGCAGATGCAATCGGCCACGGCATGCTGCAGGGCACCGTTGAACTGTTTGCCGCGGATGCTGCCGGAGACGAGGACGCCGTGCACATCGTCGGCGCGAGCTTCTCGCTGCTCGGCACTGCTGAGCCCGAGGTACTGCACGACTGGTTCACGAAGCTGTCGGATGGCGGCACCACAATCGATCCGCTGCAGCAGCGCCCCTGGGGCGACTTCGACGGCCAGGTCACTGACCGCTACGGCATCCGTTGGCTGATCGGGTACCAGGTCACCGCCTGAATCGCGCTGCCGCTGCCGCTGCCGCTGCCGCTGCCGCTGCCGCTGCCGCCGCTGCTGCCGCCGCCGCGCCGCCGCTGCTGCCGCCGCCGCCGCTGCTGCCGCTGCTGCCGCCGCCGCCGCGCTGCCGCTGCCGCTGCCGCCGCCGCCGCTCCGCGACTCGCCGCCGCAACGTGAGTCGTGGGTTTCCCCGCGAATCACCACTTCCCCAGTGGTGACTCGTGCAGAAAGTGGTGACTCATTCGCGAGGTGGTGAGTCGCTGCACGAGCAGCGCTAGGCGAACATGCGCTGCAGGCGCTGCATCCCCTCAAGGAGCTGCTCATCGCCCAGCGCGTACGACAGGCGCAGGTAGCCGGAGGGGCCGAAGGCCTCGCCCGGCACCACGGCCACTTCGGCCTGCTCGAGGATCAGGTCGGCCAGCTCCAGCGACGTGGTCGGGGTGACGCCGCCCCAGGTGCGGCCGAGCAGTCCCTGCACATCCGGATACACGTAGAACGCGCCGAGCGGGTTCGGCACACGCACGCCATCGATCTTCGACAGTTCGGACACGATCAGGCGGCGGCGGCGATCAAACGCCTCGCGGAACTGCTCCGACTCCGTCTGCGGGCCCGTCAGAGCGGCGATCGCCCCGTGCTGCGCGACGTTATTCACGTTGCTGGTCAGGTGCGACTGCAGGTTACCGGCGACCTTCATCGCATCGGTCGGGCCCACCATCCAGCCCACCCGCCAACCGGTCATCGCATAGGTCTTCGCGACGCCGTTGACCAGGATCGTCTGGCCGGCGACATCCGGCACCGCCTCCACAATCGAGGTGGCCTTCACTCCTTCGTAGGTGAGGTTCTGGTAGATCTCATCCGAGATGACCCAGATGCCGTGCTCAACCGCCCACTCGCCGATCGCGCGGGTCTCCTCGAGCGTGTACACAGCGCCGGTCGGGTTCGACGGCGACACGAACACCAGCGCGGTGGTGCGCTCGGTGCGTGCAGCCTCGAGCTGCTCGACGGTCACCTTGTAGTCCTGGTCGGCCCCGGCGAAAACCGACACCGGGATGCCGTCAGCCAGAGCGATCGCCTCGGGATAGGTGGTCCAGTACGGAGCCGGCAGCAGCACCTCATCGCCCGGATTCACCACGGTCTGGAACGCCTGGTACACCGCCTGCTTGCCACCGTTGGTGACGATGACCTGGCTCGGCGCGACCTCAAGACCCGAGTCCCGCAGCGTCTTGGCGGCAATCGCCTCGCGCAGCGCCGGGAGGCCGCCCGCCGGCGTGTACCGGTAGTTCGCCGGGTTCGCGAGGGCAGTGGCTGCAGCATCCACGATGAACTGCGGGGTGTTGAAATCGGGCTCGCCCGCGGCATACGAGATGACGGGCTTGCCCGCAGCCTTGAGGGCCTTGGCCTTCGCATCGACCTTCAGGGTCGCCGATTCGGCAATGGCGGACAGCTTGCGGGAGAGGGGGGCGCGTTCAGTCACGCCTCAAATGCTACTCGGCCGCGTCGCAGTCCGGAACTGGAGGATGCCGCGCGGGCATCGTCCGTGACGAAACGCCGACGCGCGGTAGTCGGAAGGCCGCCATGCCCTAGACGCGCCCGTCACTGAAACGCGGGCACGAACGGCCACGGAAACAGGCCTTCGCCGGCGAGAAGGATGGCCGCCGCCGTGAACGAGACCGCCGTGATCGCCGCCCAGACGAGCTGCGGAGCCGGGCTCGGTGTGCGGATGCTGAGACCGAGGCCGAGCAGGAACATCGCCGCGAACAGCCACCAACCGAACACGAACGCGAACCACGGCACCGTCAGCAGAAGGAACGCTTCGGGCGGCGCGGCCCACGACAGCAGAACAGGCAGCGTCAGCGCGGCGAGAGTCAGAAGCGAGTGGACACCGGCTATCGCGAGCAGGGCGAGAGCGACAGCTCCGCGGATCGCGCCGCGCGGGGCGGATCGGCGTTTGCTCCGCTCCGCCGTGTGGGCACGTGCGAGCGCGGGTGGGAGTTCGCGATCGGCGGCACCGGTGGTGGCATTGGCGGCATTGGCGGCATTGGCGACATCGGCCGCATCGGCTGCACCAGCGGCGCCGCCGACATCGCCGGCATCGCCGGCACCGGCTGCATCGCCAGCAGCAGCGGCATCAGGTTCGGGGCCGGAGGAATCGCGGCGGGGAGGATCGTCCATGCGCAGCAGGTTATCGAGAGCGCGGGCGTCGGATCGGAGTTATCCACAGGTGACGGTGACACCCTCTAGCCGTGAAACTCGGTCTCAGATAGAGTGAGCCTGAGTGTCTATCAATTGGAGCTGACGATGACTGCTGCCTACATCCCGCCCGTCGCGGACTATGCCTTCCTCTACAGCGAGGCCTTCGGCCGTGACATCGTCGCCGCGGCCTCCGAAGGCGCACTCAGTGCCGAGGACGCCGTCGAGATCATCGCGGGCGCCGGCGAGTTCGCTGCCGAAGTACTCGCACCTCTGGACCGCACCGGCGACCAGGTCGGCGCACAACTCGTCGACGGTCAGGTGCGGCTGCCTGAAGGCTTCGCCGCCGCATACCAGGCACTGGTCGAGGCCGGATGGGTGGGCGCCACCGCTCCGGAATCCGCCGGTGGTGACGGACTCCCCGGCTCAGTTGCTGCCGGACTCGGCGAGATCTGGAACGCCTCCAACGCGGCCTTCGCGCTGTGCTGGATGCTGGGAGCCGGTGCCATCCATGCGCTCGATGCCGCAGCATCCGAAGAACTGCGTGAGACCTACCTGACCAAACTCGTCAGCGGCGAGTGGACCGGCACCATGAACCTCACCGAGCCGGAGGCGGGCACCGATCTCGGCGCGATCCGCACGATGGCGACCCCGCGCGAAGACGGCACCTGGTCGATCAGCGGGCAGAAGATCTTCATCACGTGGGGCGACCACGACATCGCCGACAACATCGTGCACCTTGTTCTCGCGCGCACGCCGGATGCCCCGGACGGAGCCCGCGGACTCTCACTGTTCGTCGCACCGCGCCTCATGGTCGAACCGGACGGTTCACTGGGGGAGCGCAACCGCATCGAGACGGTCGCGATCGAGCACAAACTTGGCATCCACGCGAGCCCTACCTGCGTGCTCTCCTACGAAGAGGCCACCGGCTATCTCGTCGGCGAGCTGCACGGGGGCCTGGCCGGAATGTTCGTCATGATGAACTCCGCCCGCGTCGGCATGGGCCACCAGGCGACCGGCATCGCCGATCGCTCATACCAGGGCGCCGCTGAATATGCCGCGGGACGCATGCAGGGGCGCGTGCTCGATCGTCCCGCGGGGACGCCGATCGCCGAGCATCCGGATGTCCGGCGCATCCTGCACTCCATGTCGAGCCAGGTGTTCGCGATGCGGGCGCTGTCGGTGTTCGTCGGCGACCTGTTCGATCGGGCGGATGCCGACGCCGACGTGCTGCGGATGGCCGAGCTGTTCGTGCCCATCCTCAAGGGGTGGGCGAGCGAAGAGGCGCTGCGGGTGACGAGTGATGGCATCCAGGTGTACGGCGGGATGGGATTCATCGAAGAAACCGGCGCCGCCCAGCACTACCGTGACGCCCGTATCGTGCCGATCTACGAGGGCACCACCGCGATCCAGGCGAACGACCTCATCGGACGCAAGGTGCTGCGCGATCAGGGCGCGACCGTTGCGGCGCTGTTCGAGCAGATGGAGGAGACCGTGACGGCGCTGCGCACGGGTGATTCGGGCGTCGGAACGCGGACGGCCGACCGGCTCGAGCGGGCAGTTGTGGCTGCGCGTCAGGCGACGGAGGCTGTGCTGGGCTTCGCGGATGCGCCGCGCGATGCGTATGCGGCGAGTGTCCCGTATCTGATGCTGCTCGGCACGCTCGCCGGTGGCTGGATGCACGCGCTCGCCGTGGTCGCCGTGGCCGGGCACGCGGCTGTGGAGGAATCGGATGCTGCGCGCCTCACCGATGCGGACTTCTACGGTGCCCACCACCTGGTGCGCGTGCACGCGCTCGCCGAGACGGTGGCCGCCGGCGAAGTCTGAGCCGAGCGCACGAGCCAAACGCACGAGCCGAGCGCACGAGCCGAACGCGCGAGAAAGGTCCTGCTGCACGAAACATGTGCTGGCAGGACCTTTCTCATGCAATTGGGCCTGTTTCGCGGCTCAGCCCTCTTCGACCAGGAACCTCGAGTACGCCGACAGCGTCAGGAACGCGGGGAACTCCGTCCCCAGCGACACCTCGCGGAACACCTCCGCAGCATCCTCGAAGCGATCGGACTCGGAGCGCGGAACCTCCGCCAGGACCTCGGCGATCAGCCCCTCGACGTACTCGGGCGTGATGCGGGTGCCGTTCTCCGTCGTGCGGTCCTGGTGGATCCACTGCCACACCTGCGAGCGCGAGATCTCTGCGGTCGCGGCATCCTCCATCAGATTGTCGATCGCCACGGCGCCGAGCCCACGAATCCACGCCTCGATGTATCGGATGCCGACCGAGACATTGTCGCGCACGCCCTGAGCGGTGATCGGACGCCCGATCTGCAGGTTCAGCAGATCCTCGGCGGTCACGTGAACATCGTCGCGCTGCCGGTCGACCTGATTCGCACGATCGCCCAGCACGGCATCGAACTCCGCCTGCGCGGTCGGAATCAGATCGGGGTGCGCCACCCACGTGCCGTCGAAGCCATCGTTCGCCTCACGCTTCTTGTCTGCGGCAACCTTCTCCAGCGCGATCGCGGTGACCTCGGGGTCTCGACGGCTCGGGATCGAAGCGCTCATGCCGCCGATCGCGAAGGCGCCGCGCCGGTGGCAGGTCTTCACCAGCAGCTCGGTGTACGCACGCATGAACGGCACTGTCATCGTGACCTCGCTGCGATCGGGCAGCACGAAGCGTGCGCCGCGGCCGCGGTAGTTCTTGATGATCGAGAAGATGTAGTCCCAGCGTCCGGCGTTCAGGCCTGCGCAGTGATCGCGCAGCTCGTACAAGATCTCGTCCATCTCGAACGCTGCAGGCAGTGTCTCGATCAGCACGGTCGCGCGGATCGTGCCGTGCGGGATGCCGACGTACTCCTCCGCGAACGTGAAGACGTCGTCCCAGAGCCGGGCCTCTTCGCTGGATTCGAGCTTGGCGATGTAGAAGTACGGGCCGCGGCCCGAGGAAATCAGTGCCTTCGCATTGTGCAGGAAGTAGAGACCGAAATCGGTCAGAGATCCGGATGCTGCCATGCTGCGGCCGGTGCGATCGATGAAGTTCAGGTGCTTCTCGGTCAGGTGCCAGCCGCGCGGACGCATCACGATCGTCGGCGTCTGCTCGGCGGTGACCTCGTAGCGCTTGCCTTCGGGCGAGGTGAAGGAGAGCTCACCGCGGATCGCATCGCGCAGCGACAGCTGCCCGCCGATGACGTTCTGCCAGGTGGGGCTCGTAGCATCCTCCTGGTCGGCGAGCCAGACCCGTGCGCTGGAGTTCAACGCATTGATGGTCATCTTCGGGTCCGTCGGGCCGGTGATCTCCACGCGGCGGTCTTCCAGGCCGGGGCCAGCACCGGCGACCTGCCACGCAGCGTCCTCGCGGATGTGGCGGGTGTCGTCACGGAACCGCGGGTCGTGGCCGTTGCCGATCTCGAAGCGGCGGCGCATGCGGTCGGCGAGCCGGTCGTGGCGGCGAGCTGCGAAGCGGTGGTGCAGCTCGGTGAGGAAGGCGAGCGCCTCGGGAGTGAGGATCTCGTCGAACCGGTCGTACAGCGGGCCCGTGACCTCCAGGGTCGGGCCCTGCTTGATCGTCTGCGTGGGAGCGGTGGTCGGGGGAGCGGTGGGAGTGGTCATGATCGGAATCCTTTTCGTGGAGTGCGTCTCAGAAGATGCGGGTGTGCCAGGCGTGGGGCGGCACTTTCTGTAACGCGGAGATGGGGATGTCTCAGAAGATGCGGGTGCGGGCGGTGGTGACCCGCATCTTCTGAGACATGAGCGGGTTAGTGGAACTGCGCGGCTTCGGTTGAGCCGGCGAGAGCGAGTGTCGCGCTGTCGGGGTTGAGCGCTGTGGAGATGACGTCGAAGTAGCCGGTACCCGCTTCGCGCTGGTGCTTGGTGGCGGTGTAGCCGTGTGCTTCGGCGGCGAATTCTGCTTCCTGCAGCTCGACGTATGCGCTCATGGCGCGGTCCGCGTAGCCGCGGGCGAGCTCGAACATCGAGTGGTTCACGGCGTGGAAGCCAGCCAGGGTGATGAACTGGAACTTGTAGCCCAGGTCAGCCAGTTCCTGCTGGAACGTCGCGATCTGCGCGTCGGACAGGTGGCTCTTCCAGTTGAAGCTCGGCGAGCAGTTGTACGCCAGTAGCTTGCCGGGGAACTCTGCGTGGATCGCCGCGGCGAACTCGCGGGCCAGCTCGATGTCGGGTTCACCCGTCTCCACCCAGATGAGGTCGGCGTACGGAGCGAAGGCCAGACCGCGGCTGATGACCGAATCGAGACCCGCGCGAACCCGGTAGAACCCCTCGGGGGTGCGCTCGCCGGTGGTGAATTCCTGGTCGCGTTCGTCGACGTCGCTGGTGAGGAGGTCTGCGGCGAGAGCATCCGTTCGAGCGATGATGACGGTCGGGACGCCGGCGACGTCGGCCGCCAGACGTGCCGCATTCAGCGTGCGAATGTGCTGCTGGGTCGGCACGAGCACCTTGCCGCCGAGGTGGCCGCACTTCTTCTCGCTGGCGAGCTGGTCTTCCCAGTGGATGCCGGCGGCGCCGGCCTGGATCAGCGAGGATGCCAGTTCGTAGGCGTTCAACGGACCGCCGAAGCCGGCCTCAGCATCGGCGACGATCGGTGCCAGCCAGTCCTGGGTGATGGTGCCCTCGGCGTGCTCGAGCTGGTCCTGACGCAGCAGCGCATTGTTGATGCGGCGCACGACGGCGGGAACGGAGTTCGCCGGGTACAGCGACTGGTCCGGGTAGGTCTGACCGGCGAGGTTGCCGTCAGCGGCGACCTGCCAGCCGGAGAGGTAGATGGCCTTGAGCCCTGCGCGAACCTGCTGAACGGCCTGGCCGCCGGTGTAGGCGCCGAGCGCTCGGACGTAGTCCTCGGTATTGATGAGGTTCCAGAGGTTCTCGGCGCCGCGGTGGGCGAGCGTGGAGGATTCGCGGACGGAACCGCGGATGCGGACGACATCCTCTGCCGTGTAGGTGCGCTCGATGCCATCCCAGCGGGGATCGGTGTCCCAGATCTCCTGCAGCTCGGCGGCGGTCTGCGTCTGGTCTCCGGCACGAAGGGGCGGCTGTCCTGGAGTTGCGTGGATGGTCATTCTGTCTCCCTGAGTCGACGTTGATCGGTGGCTTGGCATCCACTCTGAGTGAACTTCACACGCTCGACCGACCAATTGCGTAGAGAAGAATCTCGAAATTTCTGCTTTCGTGACAGAATCGGCCCCATGACCGCTTCTCCGGGCTCAGCATCCGCTCTCACCGAGGACGACACCGACGCGCTCACGATCGGGCGTCGCATCCGGCAACTGCGCACTGCCCGCGCGATGACGCTGGAGGATCTGGCATCCGCCGTCGACAGGGCGCCGAGCCAGTTGTCGATGATCGAGACCGGCAAACGCGAGCCGAAGCTCACGCTGCTGCAGGCCATCGCGCGGGCGCTCGGAGTCGGAATCGACGCGCTGCTCGAGGGCGAGCCGCTAGACGAGCGCAGCGCGGTCGAGATCGCGCTGGAGCGCGCGATGAAGGGGCAGACGTTCCGCGCACTCGGCATCGAGCCCTTCCGCATCGGCAAGACCGTGCCGACGGATGCCCTGAAAGCCCTGCTCGCGCTGCACGGTGAAATCGACCGGCTGAAGGACGAGCGTGCGGCGACTCCCGAAGAAGCGCGCCGCGCGAACGTGGAACTGCGCCACCTCATGCGCAGCCAGAACAACTACTTCGCAGACCTCGAGGCCACGGCGGGTGAGATTCTTGCAGCGGTGCGCCACCCCGGAGGTCCGCTCACTCAGCGCACAGCATCCGAGATCGCGGCGTATCTGGGCTTCACCCTGCACTACGCGCCGGACCTGCCGCAGACCACGCGCAGTGTTGCTGACCTCGCTAACGGGCGGCTTTATCTGTCCAGCCGGGTGCCCGCGAAGGGTGATGCGCGCACCGCCGTGCTGCAGGCGCTGTCATCGCGGATGCTGGGACACGCCGAGCCGCGAAGCTATGCCGAGTTCCTGCGCCAGCGGGTGGAGACGAACTACCTCACCGGCGCGTTGCTCATGCCCGAAGCGCATGTCGCGCCGGCGTTGAAGGATGCCAAGCAGCGCCGAGCCATCTCGATCGAAGACCTCCGGGATGCGTACTCGGTCTCCTACGAAACGGCAGCGCATCGCTTCACGAACCTCGCCACTGAGCACCTCGACATTTCGGTGCACTTCCTCAAGGTGCACGAGTCGGGCACGATCACGAAGGCGTATGAGAACGACGACGTGAACTTCCCCACCGACCGGCTTGGGGCCATCGAGGGGCAGATGTGCTGCCGCCGCTGGACCAGCCGCGTCGTCTTCGACGAGGATGACCGGTTCAACCCGTACTACCAGTACACCGATACCGGGAACGGCACCTACTGGTGCACGGCCCGTGTCGAGGCATCCAGTGAGGGGCTGCACTCGGTCAGCGTCGGCGTGCGCTTCGACGACACCCGCTGGTTCGTCGGACGCGACACCACCAACCGGGGCGTGTCGAATCACTCCGTCGAGGCCTGCTGCCGCCGCGCGCCCGCCGACCTGGAGGAGCGCTGGCGCGAGCACTCCTGGCCGAACGTGAAGACTCCGCGCACGCTGCTCGCGACGCTGCCGACCGGTGCGTTTCCCGGGGTGGACACGACGGATGTGTACGAGTTCTTGGAGGCGCACGCGCCGCGGTAGGGCGTTGGTGTTGGGTGCGGCGCGTTGCCCGCCGCGAGAAATGGTTTGCAGCATGAGACAGGGGTTGTGAAGGCCTGTTTCATGCAGGAAAGCATTTCTCGCGGCTACACCGACCCGCCCGCGGCGGATCAGGCGCGGGAAGCCTGTAGCAGCGCCCACAGCTCGGCGCGCGCGGGGAAGGTGCTCAGGTCCATTTCCAGCAGCTTGGATGCCTGCGCTACGCGCGAGCGCAGCGTGTGGCGATGGATGCTGAGGGCTACGGCTGCGCCTTCGAACCGGGCGTCATGCTCCAGCCAGACGCGCAGCGACTGCTCGAGATCTGCGTCGTGACCGGCATCGCGATCGCGCAGCGGCGCGAGCCGGGACTGTGCGATCAGGCGCGCATCATCGGTGGTGAGGGCGGACAGGATGCCGGATTCCACTGCATCGGCGAAGCGGATCGCCCCGTAGCCACCGGCGGCCGCGGCGCCGCCCGCGCCACCCGCACCGGCCCCGGCACCACCCGCAGATCCACCCGCGCCGCCCGCACCCGCCCCGCGCCGCAGCGCACTGATTGCCTGCGCATGCGCACGGGAGAACTCCGCGTACGAGGCCGAATCCGACACCCCGATGCGGATGCCGAAGCGCTCGGCAGCTTCATCGAGCAGCACGGCATCCGCCTCCGGCAGACAGATCACCACGCCCTCATCCGCTGACGCGAGGAACGACCGTGACCCGCGTTCTGCGCGCCGTCGCTCCCACCACTCCTCCAGGGCTTCGGGGAGGGCATCCACCGCTACCGCCACGATGATTTGTCCGGTCGGCAGCGACGACAGCACGCGCTGAGCCAGCGTCGCGTCATCGAGCAGGAGCGAACGCAGCAGCTGCGTGTGCAAACGGCGACGTTCGCTGACGAACTGATCGTTCTGCTCGACTGCGAGTCCCGCCATGGCGATGACCGATGTCACGACGGCGCGTGCCTCGGCATCCAGCGCAGGCGCGGCGATCGCAATGACGCCGCGCAGCCCACGCCGTCGGCCGAGCGTGAACAGCTGCATCGTCTGCTCATCGACCACGATCGACCTTCCGGTCTCGGCGCCTCGGGTGAGCACCTCCGCGACCTGAGCTGCGACGACCTCTCGGGTCGCGGCGGCAATCCCGCCGGGTGGATGCTCGAAAGTGAGTGTGCCGGAGGCATCGAACATCGCCACCCAGGCGCCGAGTCGTCGGCCGAGCTCGCTGATGATCGCCGCCAGTCCGTGTCGGCGAAGAGCGGCCACCGCCAGTGCCCGCTGCGTGTCCAGCGCCCAGCTTCGCCGGGCGTATGCCTGGGCGGCGATGGCTTCGGCGTGCGCACGGGCGACGGCGATGAACGGTGTGCGGTACGGCACCTCGAACAGCGGCAGTCCTGAAGCAGTGCATGCGGCGACCAGATCGGCGGGAACCTCGGGGTGTCGGACGCCGGTGCCGAAGCCAAGCCCCACGACTCCGCGCGCGCTCAGCTGCGCGACATATACGGATGCTGTGACCGGGCCGTCTAGCTGACTCCCCGTGGTCAGTAGCGCCAGATCATCCGCCAGAAACGGCGTCGGATCGGCGAGATCAGAGGAGTGCACCCAGCGCAGCGGTCGGTCCAGCGCCTCCGGGGGCAGCGCCTCAGAGACCAGTCGCAACCCGAGGTCGCGACGGCCGAGCAGCGCGCGTAGTGATGGCTGGTCCACGGCATCCGTTCTGAGCACTCGTTATACGTACTGGCGAGTAGATAGCTCAGATTGTACAGTCCGGCGAGTGCGTGGGGCAGGGCTTCGGCCTACGCTCACGAGCATGAGCCTCATGCCAGCCACGCAGATCCCCCTCGGTGGACCCGACCTGCCACAGCAGCGCCGGCTGGTCACGGAGTTGCCCGGTCCGCGATCTGCCGAGATCCTCGCCAGAAAAGCGGATGCTGTGCCCTCCGGCGTCGGCCACACCGTCCCGGTCGCCGCGGTGGCAGCCGGGGGAGGAATCGTCGTGGACGCCGACGGCAACGCCCTCATCGACCTCGGCAGCGGCATCGCCGTGACCAGCGTTGGCAACGCGCATCCGAAGGTCGCCGCCGCGATCGCCGCCCAAGCCGCACAGTTCACGCACACCTGCTTCATGATCTCGCCGTACGAGTCGTACATCGAGGTCGCCGAGGCGCTGAACAGGCTCACCCCCGGTGCCTTCGCGAAGAAGACCGCGCTGTTCAACTCCGGCGCTGAAGCCGTTGAGAACGCGATCAAGATCGCCCGTAAATACACCGGTCGCGCGGCCGTCGCAGCCTTCGACCACAGCTATCACGGCCGCACGAACCTCACCATGGCGCTCACGGCGAAGGCGATGCCGTACAAGAGTGGTTTCGGCCCCTTCGCCCCCGAGATCTACCGTGCGCCGATGTCGTATCCGTTCCGCGACGGACTGACCGGACCGCAAGCCGCTGAGCGGGCGATCACGCAGCTTGAGAAGCAGGTCGGCGCCGACAACCTCGCCGCCGTCATCATCGAACCCATCCAGGGCGAGGGCGGATTCATCGTCCCGGCCGACGGCTTCCTGAACAGGATCCAGGACTGGTGCCGCGCGAACGGCATCGTCTTCATCGCCGACGAGGTGCAGACCGGCTTCGCCCGCACGGGCCGGATGTTCGCCAGCGAGATCTTCGGCATCGAACCCGACCTCGTCACCACCGCGAAGGGCATCGCCGCGGGCCTCCCGCTCGCCGCCGTCACCGGACGCGCCGAGATCATGGATGCCTCCCACCCGGGTGGTCTCGGCGGAACCTACGGCGGCAATCCCATCGCCTGCGCCGCGGCGCTCGCCGCCATTGACATCTTCGAGAACGACGGGGTCATCGAACGCGCACAGCAGATCGGCGCGCTGCTGAAGGATCGGCTCACCGCCGTTCAGGCGCAGGATGCCCGGATCGGAGACGTCCGCGGGCATGGCGCGATGATCGCCGTCGAGTTCGTCGATCCGCAGACCGGAGCACCGGATGCTGCGCTCACCGCCGCGGTCGCCCGGGCCTGCATCGCCCAGGGAGTGATCATCCTCACCTGCGGAACGTTCGGCAATATCATCCGTTTTCTGCCTCCGCTGTCGATCGGCGACACACTGCTGAACGAGGGCATTGACATTCTGACCGCCGCACTCGCGGCACAATAGAACCGTCGGCCGTGATTCGTATCGGGGGATTCGGATCACGGCCGATGCTTCTCCGGCATCACCGCTGATACGGAAGGGCGGCACCGTGGCTCGATTGCACGCGTCGTCTTCAGCATCGCGGACACCCCGATCCTGAAGGAGACGACCATGACCACTGCATCCGACGAGCGTGCTCTGCTCGACAGCATCCCGACTGGACTTTTCATCGGCGGTGAATGGCGGGATGCCACCGGCGGGCGCACCTTCGATGTCAACGACCCGGCAACCGGTGCGGTGCTCGCATCGATCGCCGACGCGAGCCCCGAGGACGGCACCCTGGCGCTCGACGCGGCAGTCGCCGCCCAAGAGGGTTGGGCCGCCACCGCCCCGCGCGAGCGCAGCGACATTCTGCGCCGCGCCTTCGACCTCGTGCAGCAGCACAAAGAAGACCTCGCCCTGCTGATGACGCTCGAGATGGGCAAGCCCCTCGCCGAAGCGCGCGGTGAGGTCGGCTACGGCGGTGAGTTCCTGCGCTGGTTCAGCGAAGAGGCTGTGCGCATCGCCGGCCGGTACGGGCAGAACCCCGAGGGCACCGGAACGATGATCGTGTCGCAGCGTCCGGTCGGGCCGTCGTTCTTCATCACCCCGTGGAACTTTCCGTTCGCGATGGCGACCCGCAAGATCGCCCCGGCGCTCGCGGCCGGCTGCACGGTCGTGATCAAACCCGCAGTGCTCACGCCCTTGACGACGATCTTCTTCACGAAACTGCTCGAACAGGCCGGGCTCCCGAAGGGCGTCGTCAACGTTGTGCAGACCTCGTCGTCGTCGAAGCTGTCGGCGCCGATCATCGCCGATCCGCGGCTGCGGAAGCTTTCGTTCACCGGCTCCACCGAGGTGGGCCGAAAACTCATTGCCCAGGCCGCGGATGGGGTGCTGCGCGTGTCGATGGAGCTCGGCGGCAACGCGCCGTTCGTCGTCTTCGAAGACGCCGACCTCGATAAGGCCGTCGACGGCGCGATGCTCGCAAAATTCCGCAACATCGGCCAGGCCTGCACGGCGGCGAACCGTTTCATCGTGCACTCCTCGGTCGCGGCGGACTTCGCCGACCGGGTCGCCGCTCGCGTCAAGGAGATGAAGGTCGGACGCGGCACCGACGATGCCGTCACGATCGGCCCGCTGATCGACGCGGATGCTGTCGCCAAGGCCGGTGCGCTCGTCGACGATGCCGTCGGCCGTGGTGCGCGCGTTCTCGCCGGTGGCAGTGCGATCGACGGCGAAGGCACTTTCTTCGAACCCACGGTCATCGCCGATGTGGCCGCGGGCAGTGACATCCTGCGCGAGGAGATCTTCGGGCCGGTGCTCGCCATCGCCACCTTCGATACCGAGGAGGAGGGCGTTCGCCTGGCCAATGCCACCGAGTACGGCCTGGTGTCATACGTGTTCACCGAGGACCTCGCCCGCGGACACCGGATGATCGACGCACTCGAGACCGGCATGATGGGCCTCAACGTCGGAGTCGTCTCGAACGCGGCAGCCCCCTTCGGCGGCGTCAAACAGTCCGGCATCGGCCGTGAGGGCGGGCTCGAGGGCATCCACGAGTACCTCTCCACGAAGTACACCCTGATCCCGAACAGCTGACCCCCGTCAGCTGAATCCGCAGACAACGAGAGGACGATGATGACCGCTTACTCTGTCACCAACCCCGCGACCGGCGAGATGCTGGCGACGTATGACACGTTCACCGACGCCCAGATCGAGGATGCTGTCGCACGGGCGCATCGCGCAGCATCCACCTGGTCGGCCACGGCACCGGCCGATCGCGCTGCCGTGATCCGCCGCATCGCGCAGCTGCACCGCGAACGGACCGACGAGCTCGCCGCGATCATCGTGCGCGAGATGGGCAAGCCGATCGCTGCCGCCGTCGGCGAGGTCGAGTTCGCTGCGGACATCATCGAGTTCTATGCCGACAACATCGGGCAGATCACCGACGATCAGCCGCTGAATATTCTCGGTGAGGGCACCGCTGTCATCCGGCGTGCGGCGCTGGGCGCGCTGCTGGGGATCATGCCGTGGAATTTCCCGGCCTACCAGGTGGCGCGGTTTGCTGCTCCCAATCTCGCCGTCGGCAACACGATCATCCTCAAGCACGCCTCCCAGTGTCCGGAATCGTCGGCAGCACTGGAGGCGATCTACCGGGATGCCGGGCTGCCGGACGGCGCGTACATCAAGGTGTACGCGAGCAACGAGCAGGCAGCGAACATCATCGCCGATCCACGGGTGCGCGGGGTATCGCTCACCGGGTCCGAACGTGCGGGCTCCGCGGTCGCCGAGGTCGCCGGACGCCACCTGAAGAAGGTCGCGCTGGAGCTGGGCGGGTCCGACCCGTTCCTGCTGCTGTCGACGAATGACCTGGATGCGGTCGTGCAAGCGGCCGTCGATGCGCGCCTGGACAACAACGGTCAGTCCTGCAACGGAGCCAAGCGCTTCATCATCGTCGACGGGCTGTACGAGGAGTTCGTGTCGAAGTTCGTCGCCGCGCTCGCGGCGGTGAGCGCTGAGGATCCGACCGTTGAGGAGACCGTGCTCGGACCGCTGTCATCGCTGGCTGCGGCGGAACGACTGCAGGCGCAGATCGATGGCGCGGTGGCGCAGGGTGCGACGCTGCTGACCGGCGGCACGCGTGACGGGGCCTTCTTCGCGCCGACCGTGCTCGCCGATGTCACAGCCGACATGGATGTGTACCGCGAGGAGCTGTTCGGCCCGGCAGCGGTCGTGTACCGGGCGGCGGGGGAGGAAGAGGCCGTTGCGATCGCGAACGACACGCCCTTCGGGCTGGGGTCGTACGTGTTCACCACGGATGCCGCGCAGGCCGAGCGCGTTGCCGACGGGATCGAGGCGGGCATGGTCTACGTCAACCTCGTGCTCGCAGACAGTCCGGAGCTGCCGTTCGGCGGAGTCAAGCGCAGCGGCACGTCGCGCGAGCTCGGGATGCTGGCCGCCGATGAGTTCGTCAACAGGAAGCTGATCCGGATCGGGTGAGTGTGCCGCCGCGGGAGGTGGCGCTTGTTGCCGCGCGCAGCGCCGGGATGCGGCCGTTTGCGACACCTGGCGCGGGCGTGCGCGGGGTTGCGCGGGGTGGTACCGATGGGAGGTGGCGCTTGTTGCCGCGCGCAGCGCCGGGATGCGGCCACACGCGCCACCTGGTGAGTCGCGGCGCTCGGGAAGGCGCGCCGCCCGCCGGCGCGCTACCGTTGTGCTATGAAACCCGAACGAGTCTCCCGCACGCAGTCCGTCGTGGACGGGTTGCTGGATGAGATCATCGCCGGGCGACTCGAGGCCGGAGAGACCCTTCCGGCCGAGGCCGATCTCGCAGCACTCCTCGGCGTCTCACGGCTCACCCTGCGCGAGGGCGTCCGTCTGCTGCAGGCGCAGGGAGTCATCGTCCCCGTTCCCGGCAGCCGCCACCGCGTCGCCCCGGTCGACGAGTGGACCGGGCTCGAGGCCGTCGTCCGCTTCTCCCGCAGTGGGGGAGCGCGGCGTCGCTCGTCCCTAGACCTCATCGACATGCGCGTCATGTTCGAGACAGGGGCAGCCGAGCTCGCAGCTCCCCGCTGCACCGATGAGCACATCGAACGGCTCGAGGAGCTGCTCGAGGAGATGCGCTCCGCGCACGCGAACGGCGATGTCCCCGGGTTCGTGGATGCCGACCTGGCCTTCCACGACGTGATCTTCGCCGCCGCCGACAACCGGATTCTGGTGGCATCCGTGCGTCCGCTCACCGCGATCCTGCAGGACTCCCGCAGTGAGACCAGTGCCGTGCTGGAGATTCGTGAGCACGCGATCGCCGAGCACGCCGCGGTGCTCGAGGCGATGCGCACGCGATCCGGGTCGGCGGCACGTGAGGCCATGGCCAGTCACATGCGCCAGACCCGTGACGACCTGCTGCACTACGTGCTCGGCGAGTAGTCCGCTTGCCAGGGCGCGAGTTTAGGCGTACCCTCGTTATCTGATATCGGATAACCCTCTGAGATTCGCTGACAACCCCCTCTGAACGAAGGAGTTCCCGTGCATATCGATGCGCTTCTCGCCCCACTGCCGGCCCCCGTCGAGATCGACGCCGCCGAGGTGCGCGCAGCGCTTGATCCGCAGGGTGTCCTCGTCGTCCTGGACGATGACCCCACCGGAACCCAGTCGGTCGCGAACCTCCCGGTGCTCACCCGCTGGGAGCACGAAGACCTCGCCGGCGCATTCGCCACCGGCGCCCCGGCTGTCTACGTGCTCACCAACACGCGCTCCCTCGACGAGGAATCCGCAGCCCAGCGCAACCGCGAGGTCGTCGCGGTCGCGCTCGCCGCAGCATCCGAATCCGGCCGTCGCGTCACCTTCGTCTCGCGCGGTGACTCGACCCTGCGCGGTCACTTCCCGCTCGAAACCGACGTGCTCGCCGCTGAGATCGTCGCTCACGGCGGTGGTGCTCCCGAGCTCACCCTGCTCGTTCCCGCCTTCCCGGATGCCGGTCGCATCACCGTCGACTCGGTGCACTACTGGGTCACAGCCGGCGAGGCGACGCCGGTCGGAGAGACCCCATTCGCCGCTGACGCCACCTTCGGATTCGCCTCCTCGAACCTGCGGGACTGGGTCGCCGAGAAGACCGAGGGCCGCATCCCGGCCGACCAGGTTGCAGCGCTCACGATCAGCATCATCCGCTCGGGCGTCGACGCCGTGGCATCCTTCCTCCGGGACCTGCCCGCCGGCTGTGTCGTCGCGGTCGACGTCGTCGAAGAATCCGATATGCGCGTCGTCGCACTCGCGCTGCAGCAGTTGCCCGAGCGTGAGGTGCTGCTGCGCGTCGGCCCGCCGTACGTCCGCGCCCACATTGGCCAGGAGATCGCCGAGCCCGTGAAGGCCGCCGACATCCCCTTCGCCTACGACCGCGGCGGTCTCGTCGTCGTCGGCAGCCACGTGCCGCTGACCACCCAGCAGCTCGAAGAGCTGCGCCGCCAGCGCCCGGACACCGTCACGATCGAACTCGATGTGCCCAGCCTCATCGACGATCGTCGCGAGCAGTACCTCGATGCTCAGGCGAACGCGGTCGCTGAAGCCCTGGCATCCGGATCGGTGATCGTGCACACCACTCGCGAACTCGTCACCGGTGCAACCGGCGAGGAGAGCCTCGAGATTGCCCGCAAGGTCTCTAGCGGCGTCGTCGAGCTCGTGCGTCGTGTGCTGGCGATCGCCCCGCCGCGGTTCGTGATCGCGAAGGGCGGCATTACCTCCAGCGACGTCGCCAGCGAAGCGCTCGAGATTCGCCGTGCCACCGTGCTCGGCCCGATGCTGCCCGGCATCGTCTCGCTGTGGCAGCCGCAGACCGGCCCTGCCGTCGGCATCCCCTACATCGTGTTCGCCGGCAATGTCGGTGAACCGGACTCGTTGGCCCGCGTCGTTGCCACGCTCGCCGACGCCAACTGACGCGCACCGCGCATAACCTGCTGACGCTCATTGCGCCACAACGAACTGAAGGAACAGACATGACTTCCACATCCACTGTCGCCGTCATCGGTCTCGGCGCCATGGGCCTGCCGATGGCCACCCGTCTCGCCGAGCGCTTCGAGGTGCGCGGCTTCGATATCGCGGCCGAGCGCATCGCCCTCGCCGCGGAAAAGGGCGTGAAGGCTGCTGATTCTGCCGCGGATGCCGTCGCCGGCGCGCAGGCCGTGCTCGTAGCCGTCCGCAACGGCGCCCAGCTCGACGACCTGCTGTTCGGCGACACCGCGCTGGCTTCGCACCTCGACGATGGCGCTGTCGTGATCCTCACCAGCACCGTCGGCATCGACGGGATCGGCGAGATCGCCCGCCGTCTGGCCGAGCACGGTGCGCAGCTCGTGGATGCTCCGCTCTCCGGTGGCCCCGTCCGCGCCGGTGAGGGCGATCTGCTGATCGTCGTCGGCGCGACTCCGGCAGCCCTTGAGGTCGCTCGCCCTGTGCTCGAGCAGCTCGCATCGACCCTGTCGATCGTGGGCGACAAGCCCGGTGATGGCCAGGCACTGAAGACCGTCAACCAGCTGCTGTGCGGTGTGCACATCGCCGCGGCTGCCGAAGCGCTCGCCCTCGCTGATGCGCTGGGCCTTGACCGGGAGAAGACCCTCGGGGCGCTCACCGCGGGGGCTGCGAACTCGTTCATGCTCGGCAACCGGGGACCCCGCTCGCTGCAGGCCTACGACGAGGACGGCGCCGAGGTGCTCAGCCGCCTCGACATCTTCGTCAAGGACATGGGCATCGTCGGCACGGCCGCTCGCGCCGCGCACCTGTCGACCCCCGTCGCGAACGCCGCCGAGCAGCTCTTCCTGCTCGGTGAGGCCCAGGGCCTCGGCGCACACGATGACTCCGCTGTGATCCGCGTGATCGCCCCCGCACGACTTTCCTGACCCGACCACACACGCTCGGCGCATCCGCGCCCTGAAACCTCGCTCGGCGCATCTGCGCCCTGACAATTGAAAGAAGAGATCCAGAGATGCTCCCTCTTCCCGCCCTGATCGCGATCGGAGTCGCCGGCCTCGCGCTGCTGCTCCTGCTGATCATCCGCTTCAAGATGCAGGCGTTCTACGCCCTCATCCTCGTCTCGATCGTCGTCGGTCTTGCCGCCGGCCTGCCGATGACGAGCATCACAGCCGACGATGGAACGGTCGAAAAGCTCGGCATCATCCAGGCGATCATCGCCGGTGTGGGCGGAACGCTCGGCTCGGTCGCCGTGCTCGTCGCCCTCGGGTCGATGCTGGGCAAGATCATCGAACTGTCCGGAGGAGCGGAGTCGCTCGCCGGCAAGTTCACCAAGTGGCTCGGCCCGAAGCGGGTCGGCATCGCCCTGGTCATCGCCGCGGCGATCCTCGCGATCCCGGTGTTCTTCGATGCCGGATTCATCATCCTCGTGCCGATCATCTTCGCGTTCTCAAAGATCGCGGGGCTGAACCCGATCAAGTTCGGTCTGCCGGTTGCCGGCATCATGCTCGCCGTGCACGTCGCTGTTCCGCCGCACCCCGGCATCGTCGGCGGCGCGACCATCCTCGGCGCTGACATGGGCTGGGTGCTGATCTTCTCGTTGATCATCTCCATCCCGCTCGCGGCGCTGTCGTTCTGGGTGGGCAAGATCATCAACCGCCAGGAATTCGCGATGATCGAGGCCACGAAGGAGATGTTCGACAGCTTCGGAACTGACCAGACCTCCGCCAACGCGGGCCTGCGCGACGGTGAGAAGGCGCCGAGCGCATTCACCGTGCTCGGACTCATCCTGTTGCCGCTCGCGCTCATCATGCTCGGCACCACGGTTGCGCCCTCGTTCGAGGCCGGCAGCTTCTGGAACGGATTCCTCTCGATGATCGGCCAGCCGATCTTCGCGCTCATGGTCGCCATTGCCGCCGCGATGTTCTTCCTCGGGGTTCGCCGTGGTTGGTCGGCGGCGAAGCTCGGTGAGGTCATGGAGTCGGCTCTGCCGTCTGCCGCGGTCATCATCCTGGTCACCGGTGCCGGTGGCGCTTTCGGAAAGGTCCTCACCGAGACCGGCATCGGCGGTGCGGTTGCTGAGCTGCTCGCCGGCAGCGGTATGCCGCTGCTGCTCGCTGCCTTCCTCATCTCGCTGATCATGCGCGCAGCCCAGGGCTCCGCCACCGTGGCCATCACCACGACGGCGGGTCTGCTGCTGCCTTCGGTCGCCGTGCTCGGCCTCGACACGATCCACATCGCGCTCGTCGCGGTCGCGATCGGTTACGGTGCGCTCGGCCTCAGCCACGTCAACGACTCCGGCTTCTGGGTGGTCACGCGCTACCTAGGCCTGTCGGTCAAGGATGGCCTGCGCACCTGGACGCCGCTGACCACCGTGCTCGGCGTCGCCGGGTTCCTGCTCACCTGGCTCACCTATGCCGTGATCCCGATGAGCTGACAACGCTCGATCGCAGAGGCCCTCGATGTTCGTGAAAGCGGATGCCGGGGGCCTCTCGCTCTTTACCTACTCCCGCACTAGCCTCGGGGGCATGGTCAACGTCGCCGAGAACATCGTCCGCACCCTCCGGGCTAACAACATCGACCGGGTCTACGGCATCCCGGGTGATTCCCTCAACGGCTTCACCGATGCGCTGCGCAAGGACGGCACGATCCGCTGGCTGCACGTGCGCCATGAGGAGTCGGCTGCGTTCGCGGCTGCGGCGGATGCGGCGATCACCGGTGATCTCGCCGTCGTCGCGGGTTCGTGCGGGCCAGGCAACCTGCACCTCATCAACGGACTCTTCGATGCGCAGCGCTCGCGCGTGCCGGTGCTGGCGATCGCCGCGCACATCCCGACGCATGAGATCGGCACCGGATACTTCCAGGAGACCCATCCGCAGGAGCTGTTCCGCGAGTGCAGCGTGTACGTCGAGTACGTCGCCGATCCGGTGCAGATGCCGCGGATGCTGGAGATCGCGATGCGCGCCGCCATTGAACAGCGCGGAGTTGCCGTGCTCGTCATCCCGGGCGATGTCGCCCTTTCCGAGGTTGCGGATGATCGGGCGAGCGTGATCACGCGCACGCGTCCGATCGTTGTACCCAGCCCCGCAGAGCTCGAAGAAGCCGCACGTCTGCTCAACGCCGCAGAGCGGGTCACGATCCTCGCCGGCGCCGGAGTTGAAGGTGCCCACGACGAGGTCGTCGCGCTCGCTGACCGGCTCGGAGCGCCCGTCGTGCATGCCCTGCGCGGCAAGGAGTTCATCGAGCACGACAACCCCTTTGATGTCGGCATGACCGGATTGCTCGGCTTCGCGTCGGGTTTTCGGGCGATGGATGCCGCCGACACGGTGCTGCTGCTGGGCACAGATTTCCCGTACACGCAGTTCTATCCCGACGGCGTCACCACGATTCAGGTCGACATCCGCGGTTCGCAGCTCGGCAAACGGCATCCGCTCGATCTCGGACTCGTAGGTGATGTGAAGGCGACCGTCACAGCCCTGTTGCCGCGGCTCGCCGAGAAGAGCGACCGCTCGCATGTCGATGATGCCGTTGCGCACTACCGGAAGACGCGCACGAAACTCGACGAGCTCGCGGTGCCGTCCAAGGGTTCGAACCCGATTCATCCGCAGTATCTTGCCCGTCTTCTCGACGAACATGCGAACGAGGACGCAATCTTCACGGCGGATGTCGGCTCACCAACCGTGTGGGCTGCGCGCTACCTGACCATGAACGGGCGACGCCGCCTGATCGGCTCCTTCACACACGGCTCGATGGCGAACGCGCTCATGCACGGGATCGGGGCGCAGACCGCACAGCCGGACCGTCAGGTGGTCGCGCTGGCGGGGGATGGGGGCCTGGCGATGATGCTCGGCGAGCTCATCACCCTCACCCAGAACAGGCTGCCGGTGAAGACGATCGTGGTGAACAACTCCTCGCTCAACTTCGTCGAACTCGAGATGAAGGCGGCCGGCTTCGTCACCTACGCCACCGATCTTGAGAACCCGAACTTCGCAGCCGTCGCCGAGGCGCTCGGAATCTTCGCCAGGCGGGTGGAGCACAGCGAGGATCTGCCGGATGCCGTTCGGGAAGTCCTCGCTCATGATGGGCCTGCACTGCTGGACGTGGTCACCGAGCGGCAGGAACTCTCGATGCCGCCGACGATCACCGCCGACCAGGTCAAGGGCTTCGCGCTCTACGCCATCCGCACGGTGATGTCGGGCCGCGGCGACGAGCTCCTCGACCTCGCCAAGGCGAACTGGCGGCAGTTGTTCTGAGCCGCTACGCCCCGGGTGAAGCCGGCTTTGTTCGCCGGGGCACGCAGCATGCTCTACACTGGAGGAGCAGTTGTCTGCATTCTTTTTCCGTGCCCATGGGTGCGGGGGAGGTGCGGATCCCAGGGGCCATCAGGTCTCTAGGGCGGTAGCTCAATTGGCAGAGCAGCGGTCTCCAAAACCGCAGGTTGCAGGTTCGATTCCTGTCCGCCCTGCGCGTCAGCGCCACGCTGGCACACGGAAAGGTACATTCACGATGGATCAGGACGAACCGCGCGGCGAAATCGTCGCGTCAGGCGGTGCCGCGAGCGTGAACAGGCTCGGCTTCTTCGGCCGTATCGCTCTGTTCTTCCGTCAGGTGTTGGGCGAGTTGCGCAAGGTCGTCACACCGACGCGCAAAGAACTCTTCAAGTTCACCGGTGTCGTGCTGGTTTTCGTCGCCATCATGATGGCGCTCGTCTACGGCCTGGATGCTGCCTTCTCGTGGCTGACTACACAGGTCTTCGGAGTGCCGCAGTAAGCGTCACTCCTGCGGCTCGACCGCTATGAATGGAAAGAAACAACGTGTCTGAACGATATTCCGACGACGCCGACATGGCGACCGCCGCGGAGCAGTCCAGCGAGGACGACGAAGCTCAAGAGGGCAATGTGCTCTCCGCCGAAGAGCAGTCATCTGCACCGGCCGAGCGTATTGCTGTGCACATCGAGGACGACGCCGACGGCTCGGACGAAGGTGCCGAAGACATTGACATCAACGACCCGGAGGCGGACGCGATCGTGAACGACGCTCTCAACCTGGACGAGACTGCAGAGACCGAAGCTGCAGCCGAGGTCCTCAACGACTCGACCGCCGAAGAGGCTGCCGAAGACGAAGCTGCTGCAGCCGAAGAGGTAGCACCCTACGACGGCCCCGACGTCAATGGCGAAGAAGACGCCGCTGACGACGAGTCCGCTGAAGAAGAGCCTGCTGAAGAAGACCCCTATGAGGCCTTCCGCATGGATCTGCGGATGCTGCCGGGCAAGTGGTACGTCATCCACTCCTACGCCGGGTTCGAGCGCAAGGTGAAGGCCAACATCGAGCAGCGCAAGTCGACGCTCGAGGTCGAGGACGACATCTATCAGATCGAGGTCCCGATGGAGGACGTCGTCGAGATCAAGAACGGTCAGCGCAAGATGGTCACGCGCGTCCGGATCCCCGGCTACGTGCTCGTGCGCATGGAGCTCAACGAGGACACCTGGTCTGTCGTCCGCCACACTCCTGGTGTCACCGGCTTCGTGGGCAACGCCCACAACCCGACACCGCTGCGCTTCGAAGAAGCCTTCAACATGCTGAAGGCACTCGTCGAGGTCAAGGACATTCCGACGGCGAAGAACGTTCAGTCCAAGGGCGGCCTGGCTGTGGCCCGCTCGATCCCGGCTGAGGTTGACTTCGAAGTCGGCGAGACGATCACCATCAAGGAAGGCTCGTTCGCTGGCCTGCCTGGTTCGATCAGCGAGATCAAGCCCGAGAGTGGCAAGCTCACCGTGCTCGTCTCCCTGTTCGAGCGTGAGACCCCGGTCGAACTGTCGTTCGACCAGGTCACCAAGATGCTCTGACTCTCGAAACACGCTTCACGAACGCCCCGTTCGGCTCCGGCCGACGGGGCGTTCTGCGTCGGGTACACTGGGATGGTTTGTGTGCGCATTTCGTGCGCGCGCAGCACACCACGTCTCGGAGACACCGGGTTCGTGGGAGATCGGATGCCCCGGCATCCGTTCGATGAAAGGAAGAGGAAATGGCACCTAAGAAGAAGGTGACCGGCCTGATCAAGCTTCAGATCAACGCCGGTGCAGCTAACCCAGCGCCGCCGATCGGCCCCGCGCTCGGTCAGCATGGCGTGAACATCATGGAGTTCTGCAAGGCGTACAACGCCGCGACCGAGTCGCAGCGCGGAAACGTCGTCCCCGTTGAGATCACTGTCTACGAGGACCGCAGCTTCACGTTCATCCTGAAGACCCCGCCGGCTGCAGAGCTCATCAAGAAGGCTGCTGGCGTCCCGAAGGGTTCGGCTACGCCGCACACGGTCAAGGTTGCGAAGATCACCAAGGACCAGGTCCGTCAGATCGCCGAGACCAAGCAGGCCGATCTGAACGCGAACGACATCGAGGCTGCCTCGAAGATCATCGCCGGAACAGCCCGCTCCATGGGCATCACGGTCGAGGGCTAAGGGGAATAATCATGGCAAAGTCCAAGGCTTACAAGGCTGCTGTCTCGAAGATCGAGGCAGACCGTTTCTACACTCCGACCGAGGCTGTCGCTCTCGCGAAGGAGACCGGCTCGGCAAAGTTCAACTCGACCGTCGAGGTCGCGCTGAAGCTTGCCGTTGACCCGCGCAAGGCAGACCAGATGGTGCGCGGCACCGTCATGCTTCCGCACGGTACGGGCAAGACCGCTCGTGTCATCGTCTTCGCCACCGGCCCCGCAGCTGAAGCTGCCATCGCCGCAGGTGCAGATGAGGTCGGCGGCGCCGAGCTCATCGAGAAGGTCGCTGGCGGCTGGACCGACTTCGACTCCGCAGTCTCGACCCCTGAGCTCATGGGCCAGGTCGGTCGACTGGGTAAGGTCCTCGGCCCCCGTGGCCTGATGCCGAACCCGAAGACTGGCACCGTGACTCCGAACCCGGCGAAGGCCGTTGAGGAGATCAAGGGCGGAAAGATCGAGTTCCGCGTCGACAAGCACTCGAACGTGCACTTCATCGTCGGCAAGGCATCCTTCTCGGCAGAGCAGCTCGATGAGAACATCGGTGCTGCCCTTGACGAGATCGTTCGTCTCAAGCCGTCGAGCGCAAAGGGTCGCTACATCCAGAAGGGCACGGTGTCGACCACGTTCGGCCCCGGCATCCCGCTGGATGTCAACGTCTTCTGATCGCGTTTCACGAAAGCCCCTGCTGTTACAGCAGGGGCTTTCTGCGTATCCGGGGGAGTGCCGTGGCCGGCGCGATCCCGTGGCAGAGGTGCGGGATCCCGCGGGAGAGGGGCGCGACACGCCAGGGATACCGCCCCGATTTGCCCGAACCCCGCAACCCGCGTAAGTTATTACTTGTTCGCCCCACAGGGAAGCGGAAAGGCCGAAAAGCCTCACCCCCCTCAAGTGGAGAACCACTCCCAAACCTCTCAGTTGTGAGGGCCTGCCGCTTGCGGCTAGGATGGGAGCTTCCACCTCTTCTGCGGTTCATTTCGACTGCGATGCGGATCTCAAATCCGCTCGGCGCGTCGATTTGACAAGCTGGAGGAGGGGGATAAGATAGAGAAGTTGCCCTTCGGGCCTGGTTGTGATGACTGGGTCGGGGGAGCATCCGATCCTTGAG
>NZ_JBSVRM010000011.1:0-47235 GCF_054072595.1 Microbacterium wangyouchuni | reverse complement strand
CTCAGCGGAAACAACGTGACCATGAACAGCTCCTTCAATCAGAGCGTTGCTCCCACCATATGAATCCGCCGGAGTAATAGCGACACGAAGTGCGACCGGAGGATACAGTTTGCGCGGAGGAACAATGACTCGCTGGTGGCCATACGTACGATTCGGCGCCGCGGGGCTCACTCTCGCCGCCATCATCGCCCAGCTCTCTTTGACGGTCGCCAACAGCCGCGCTGCCCCGACCGAATGGGGATCGCACATCCCGACCGTCGTCACGAACTTCCTCAGCTTCTTCACGGTCCTGTCGAACCTTCTCGGCGCCATCGTCCTGGTGATCCTCGCGGTCTGGACTCTGACGAGGGGGCGCGACCGCCGAGTCGAACCGCGCGGACTGGCCGTGCTGCTGACCTGCGTGAGCACGTACATGATCGTCACCGGCATCGTCTACAACACTCTGCTGCGAAATGTCGAGCTCCCCCAGGGCATGACCGTGCCGTGGTCGAATGAGGTGCTGCACGTCGTGTTCCCGCTTTTCCTACTGGCCGATGTGCTGTTCGCGCCGAAGCGTCGGCTGCTGCCGTGGAGCACCGTGGCCGTGGCGGCCATCTTCCCCGTCGTGTGGGCGGGGTACACGCTCATCCGCGCGAACCTCATCATCGCCCCGGCGAGCGGAGATCCGTGGTGGTACCCGTATCCGTTCCTCGACCCGCATCTGCAGGGTGGATACCTCGGCGTGGCCGGCTACATCGTCGGCATCGCCCTTGCGATCGTCGCGGTCGCCGCGTTCGTGGTGTGGGTCGGCCGCCGGCGCGGCGCTCCCGACGGTGTTGCGGTCGTGCCCGCCGCTCCGGTCGCACTTTAGGTCGCTAAAAGCGCGTTAGAGCAGCACGAAGTGCGACCGGAGCAGCAGCAGGGCGCACGGGTTACCCTTTTCAACGGGGGACAGAAGCCGCGCGTCTCCCGGATGCAACTGAGGAGACCCAGATGACCCAGCCCCCCTTCGCTTCGAACAGCGGCTCGTCGGCTCCGCCCCCGCCGCCGCCACCGGCTGCAGCGCCGATCACATCGGTGCCGACGGGTGCAGGGATGGGCTCCGCCCCTTCGACAAGCTCAGGGAACGGTTCAGCGGCCGAGGCAGGACCCAGCGACGCGGAGATGGCGCGCGCGAGCGAGGTGCTGCGGGTGATCTCCGACGCCTACTCGGCGAAGATGGTCGGTCAGGAGCGGCTGCGCACCAGCCTGCTGGTCTCCCTGATTGCCGGCGGCCACATCCTGCTCGAATCCGTGCCCGGCCTGGCGAAGACCACCGCCGCGTCCACCCTGGCCGACACGATCAAGGCCAGCTTCAAGCGCATCCAGTGCACGCCCGATCTCCTGCCCAGCGACATCACCGGCAACCAGATCTATGACGCGGCGAACAGCTCGTTCCGCACGGTCCTGGGTCCGGTGCACGCGAACTTCGTGCTGCTCGACGAGATCAACCGCTCCAGCGCCAAGACGCAGTCCGCGATGCTCGAAGCGATGCAGGAGCACCAGACCACCATCGGCGGAGAGGTGCACCACCTGCCGAAGCCCTTCCTCGTCATCGCCACGCAGAACCCCATCGAGCAGGAGGGCACCTATGAGCTGCCCGAGGCGCAGATGGACCGGTTCCTGCTGAAGGAGATCGTCGACTACCCGAGCCCCGCCGACGAGTTCGAGATCCTCGGACGCATCGATTCGGGCGTGCTCGACCCGGAACGGCACGTCGCCAGCGCCGTTTCCCTGGACGACGTACGGATGCTGCAGGACGTGGCATCCCGCATCTATGTGGATGACGCGATCCGCAACTACATCGTCTCGATCGCGTATGTCACCCGTAACCCCGGCCCCTACATCGGCGAGGATCGCGCCCGCTACATCAAGTACGGTGCCAGCCCCCGGGCGAGTATCGCGTTTCTGCAGGCGTCCCGCGCGCTCGCGCTGCTGGGCGGCCGCACGCATGTCATCCCGGAAGACATCCGCACCCTCCGCCATGTCGTCCTGCGCCACCGGGTGCTGTTGACGTTCGAAGCGGATGCTGAGGGCATCCGCAGTGAAGAGATCATCGACCAGATCTTCGGCGCAGTGCCGACGCCGTAGTCCGCCATGGCCAGTCTGATCACCCAGGTGAAGAGCAAGCTCTTCATCCACTCATCGCAGAAGTCGATGCACGCGCTCGATGGCGCCTACGCATCGCTGCTGCACGGGCGCAGCCTCGACTTCGAAGACTTGCGCGCGTACGAGTACGGCGATCAGGTGCGCGACATCGACTGGCGTGCGACGGCGCGGCTCGGCACTCCCCTGGTCAAACGCCACCGCGCCAACCGCATGCACACCGTGCTGTTCGTCGTCGACACCGGGCGCGGGATGACAGCACTCGCCCACGATGAGCGACCGAAGAAAGACCTCACAATCCTCGCGATGGGAGCCCTCGGGATCCTGGCGCTGCGCCACGGCGACGACTTCACCCTCGTGCATGGCGACAGTGCTCGCATCCGGCGTCTCGCTCCCGGGCGTAGCGAGGGCGCCCTCGAACACGCCCTCCGCACGATCGACGACGCGGTTTCAAGCGCCGCCGCGCCCAGCGACCGCGATGCGCTGCTCTCGTTCGTCGCCCGCACGATCGCGCGCCGCTGCATCGTGGTCGTGATCACGGACGATGCTCCGGTCACAGATGGAACCGAGCGGATGCTGCGCCGACTCCGCGCGCAGCATGACGTGCTGTGGGTCACGCTGAACGATGCCGACCCGGTGCTTCCCCTCGACAGGCTCAGGGAACGGGACGGCCGGGAGCGGGACGGCCGTCGCCGACGCGATGTGGACACCCGCTGGAGCGTTCCCGACTTCGTGCACGGCGACCATGAGGTGCTGGACGAGTTGCAGGCGCAGACGCTCGCGGCCGCCGAGCACCGCACCCGGCTCCTCGATCGGCTCGAGATCAGCCATGCCACCCTCGACACTCAGGATGACGCGGTCCCGCAACTGCTGCGCATGCTGAACCGGAGGGCGCATGTCCGCTCCTGACGAGCTCTATCCACCCGCCCAGTACGGCTGGGGATGGTTGCTGCTGGCTCTGGCAGTGTTGGCGCTGCTGTGTCTGGCGGCATGGGTGCTGATCCTCCTCACCCGCCCGCGGCGAGGCCTCGTCACCCTGGATCAGCAGCAGCAGCGCATACCCCTCACGGGCGAAGCGCTCAATATGCTCCGAATGGAATATGACGTCCGCATCGGTCAGATCGAGGCGGACTACCGGGCCGGATCGCTATCGGCTCGGAGGGCGAATCTCGAACTCAGCCGTGTGGTGCGCACGTTCGTCAATGAGTACAGCGGCCTGGAAGCCCCGGTCCTCGCGCTCGAGGACCTCAAGAAGCTCGGTGTCCAGCCCGAACTCATCGACGCGATGAACCGGTACTACTATCCGAGCATCTTCCGCCGCGATCCGGCCATCGACCCGATCGCCGGTGTGGAAGCCGCACGCAGGGTGGTGGCGTCGTGGCACTAGCGAACTGGTGGATGCTCCTCATCGCCGCCGCCATCATCCTGGCGGCGATCGCGATCGGCCTGGTTCTGGGCCTGCGCCGCAGTGCGCGCCACACCAGCGCTCCCAGTGCACCCGTCGCCCGCGCGGAGCGGCTGCGCGAGCTGGGGTCATTCCAGCAGGCTGTGCGTCGGCGCACGGCGGCCCTCGTCGGCGTGCTCGCACTGGGTGTCGTTGCTGCTTCCGTCGGCGGGGTCGTCGCCGCGCGCCCGATGTCATCCGAGACGATCCAGCCCGTCAACACCAGTCGTGACATCATGCTCTGCCTGGATGTCTCCGGCTCGATGAGCGATGTCGACGTCGAGGTGCTCGCCGTTTTCGAGGAACTGCTCAGCGGGCTCGAGGGCGAGCGCATCGGACTCACCATCTTCAACTCCTCTCCGGTGCAGGTGTTTCCGCTGACCGACGATTACGACTTCATCCGCACGCACCTGGAGAGCATCCGGTCGAGCTTCGACTACATGGAGGAGATCCCCGAGCACTGGGTCGGCACCCTCAACGGCCCCGGCGCCTCCCTCATCGGCGACGGCCTGGCCTCGTGCGCCATGCGCTTCGATCATCTCGATGACGAGCGCAGCCGGTCGATCATTCTGGCCACCGACAATGAGGTCGCCGGAGCATCCATCGTCAACCTCGAAGAAGCAGCCGCCTATGCCGCATCCGTCGGCGTGCGCGTCTTCGCACTGAACCCAGTGCAGGGTGTGAACACGCAGATCAGTGACGAGCTGATCGCTGCGACCGAGGTGACCGGCGGCCAGACCTACGGGCTGCGCGACACCACAACGGTCGCAGACGTCATTCGGGATGTTCAGGAGCAGGATGCCACGCAGCTGCGCGGGCAGGCGCAGGTGGTGTGGACGGACACACCGAACCTGTGGATCGCGGTGCTGCTGGTCGCCGGGCTCGGATTCGTCGTGCTGCTGTGGAGGGTCAGGCTGTGATCTTTCAACCGGTCCTCAACGTCTTCCTGCTGGTGCTGCTGTTCGCACCGGTGGTGTTCCTGGTGATCTGGATGCTGGTCGCACCCCGGCCCGTCGGCAAGACGCCGCGCTGGCTCTGGGCACTGCGACTGGTGCTGCTGCTCGCCTGTTTTGCGATGCTGCTGCGTCCAGGCATCCCCGGCGGTACGACCCAGACTCTCGCCACCCAGACCGATATCGTGATCGTCGTCGACACCACCGCGAGCATCGTCGCCGAGGACTGGAACGGCACCGAGCAGCGGCTGGAGGGCGTCCGTGCCGATGTGCAGTCCATCGTCGACGAGTACCCCGGGGCGCGCTTCGCGCTGATCACGTTCGATGCGACATCCGAACTGCGTCTCCCGCTGACGACCGACACCACCGCGCTGATGTCGTCGCTGGAGATCCTGCATCCGGAAGTCACATCGCAATCACGCGGCAGTTCGATCGGCATTGCCAGCGGGATGCTGCGCGAAACGCTCGCGGCGGCGGCGGAGTCGGCATCCGATCGCTCGCGCATGGTGTTCTACCTCGGCGACGGCGAGCAGACGGCCACGAGCGAACCGGAGTCATTCGCGGGTAGCGCGCAGTATGTCGACACGGGTGCGGTGCTCGGATACGGCACCAGCCAAGGTGGGCCGATGAAGATCACAACCGGAGACGTCACCGGACTCGGCGGCGACTACATCGAGTATCTGGGCGCGCCTGCCCTGTCAGTGATCGACGACGCAAACCTGCAGACCATCGCCGGTGAACTCGGCGTGAGCTACCAGTTGCGCACAGCAGACACCGCGATCGACCTCCCGGAAGCGCCGACGACGACCACGACATATACGGATGCCGGGGCAGTCGGCAATGTGATCGAGCTCTACTGGATCTTCGCTCTCGTGCTCGTCGTGCTGCTGGGCGTGGAACTGGCACGAGCGACCATGCTCATTGCGCAGATGCGCGGGCTGGCGATGAGAGGAGGTGCCCGATGACCTCCGAAGCGGCCGCTCTGATCGCGTCGAATCGCCGCCGTCGCACCGTGCGGCGCTGGGTGATGATCGGCACTCTGCCACTGACGCTGGCGGCGCTGCTGTTCGTAGGCAAGCTGCTGAGCATGTACGCCTTCGCGCACCAGGCCGTCACCTCCTACGTCGTCGCAGACTATGCGGGTGCGCAGGCGGCGGCCGAGGGACAGGAGTTTCTCAACTGGTTCGAGCCGTACAAAGCCCCCTACAACGTGGGCACCGCTCTGGCCGGCGCTGACGAGCTCGATCGTGCACGCGTGAAGTTCGAGGAGGCACTGCCGCTGGCGAACGGACTCGAGGTGTGCGCCATCCGAGTGAACCTCGCGCTCGTCATCGAACGGCAAGGGGACGCCGCCCTCGACGACGGTGACGGGATCGGTGCGACCGATCTGTACGGTCAAGCGCTGCTGATCACGGCGGAGACTCCGAAGGAGTGCAACAGCGACGAGGCCGATCGGCAGTCGCCTGATCCGGATCGCAGTATGCAGGACTCGCTCGACGAGTTGGGTGATCGTCTGCAGGAGAAGCAGCAGCAGAGCCAGCAGCCGCCGCCGGAAGGTCAGGGCGACGAGGGCGGCGAGGAGGACCAGCCGCAGCAGCCCGATCAGGACAAGCTCGACGAGCTTCAGGAGAAGCTCGAGCAGGGCGCCGAAGAGCGCGAACAAAATCAGCAGGGCGAACAGAATGCCCCCGGCGGCGGGACGGATAAGCCATGGTAGAGCCGCAGCGCGCCCGCTACGTTTCCGATGCGGCCGGCGCTCCCCCGGTGCCGCCGCCCGGTGGTTATCACGGCGCTCGTCGCACCGATGGAGTGGCCCCCTACGGCACGCCGCCCTCGCCGATCGTCAGTTCGACAGCGGCGACCCGGGCGGAGCGGCAACCGGCGAATGCGATCGGTTGGTCGGCGCTGGGATCGGCGGTCCTGTTCGCACTGATTCTGCTGGCCACCTTGCTCTCCGGCGGCACCGACCTGCTTTACGGCGTCACACTGCTGACGCTGCAACTGATCGTGGTCGGGGTCGTGATCGCGGCGCTGGCTTCGCCACGAGGTCGGATGCTCGGGGCATCCGCCCTGGTCATCACCCTGCTGCTGAATGTGGCGACGGTCGGAGCGATGAGCGCTGTGCAGACGTCAGCATCGGGCAGCTATCAGGGCGAGAAGACCGCGGATCAGAAGCACGCAGAGGCTTTTCCGGGAATCAAGGGCACATCGGCGAACACGGTCCTCGGTCAGATGTCTCTGGAGCAGGTGCAGCGCCTCAGTAACGAAGCGCTGGCTGAAGTCCGTGAGCGCCTGACATCGCGGTATGGCTACACCTGGACCCAGGCGGGCGACGAGGTGCTGCGGCCGGAGCGCAACGGTTACGGCGGCGAGTCGATGCTGGTGCAGTACACCTCGGCGTCGTGGATGACGAAGGAGCCCATTCAGGACTACGAGCAGAAACTCATGGTCCTGGCCGTCATCGAAGAGGTGCTCACCGACTACGGCATGTACGACCTGTACTCGTTCAACGATCCGGCATCCGGGTTGGATGACACGATCCTGGAGCGCTTCTACGGCAGCACCGACCCGTACACCCAGCACACCTGGGAGGCGTACACCGACAACTACCCCGACCCGATGCGGTTCTACGCGGTGACGTACGACCTCTCCAACGACCGCACGGGCGAGTTCCTCGGCGAGCGCCAGGCGCAGCACGACCGCACCGGCGAGCCGCTGGAGGGTCTGCAGATCTACTTCCTGGCACCGGAGCTGCTCAGCGAGGCCGATCAGGCGGAGTTCCAGGAGCGGATGCAGGAGTACCCGGGGTACTGAGGGGTCGTGAGGGCGTGAGGGCGTGCCGGATCCCGGATGGATCGGGTCGGCCGCGGCGTGTCCAGCATCCGACACGCCGCATACGCCGCGGTGCGTCTGGGATTTGGGACACGAGCGGATGCCGCGGCCGGGCTGATGACGCTCCGGCCGGGGCATACCCACCCGCTGGATAGAATGGAGACCATGTCTAAGGTCCTGCAGTCACTTCCCGTCGGCGAGCGCGTCGGCATCGCCTTCTCCGGAGGCCTTGACACCTCCGTCGCCGTCGCATGGATGCGCGACAAGGGCGCGATCCCCTGCACGTACACCGGCGACCTCGGTCAGCCAGACGAGACCGACATCGAGTCGATCCCCGGCCGTGCGCTCGAGTACGGTGCCGAGATCGCCAGGATCGTCGATGCGAAGACCGCGCTGGTCGAAGAGGGCTTCGTCGCAATGCAGTGCGGCGCGTTCCACATCCGCTCCGGCGGCAAGACCTACTTCAACACCACACCCCTGGGCCGCGCTGTCACCGGCACCATGCTCGTGCGCGCCATGAAAGAAGACGGCGTCGACATCTGGGGCGACGGCTCCACCTACAAGGGCAACGACATCGAGCGGTTCTACCGCTACGGCCTGCTGGCCAACCCGCGCCTGCGCATCTACAAGCCCTGGCTCGATGCCGATTTCGTCACCGAGCTCGGTGGGCGTCAGGAGATGAGCGAGTGGCTCGTCGAACACGGCTTCCCCTACCGTGACGCCGCCGAGAAGGCGTACTCGACCGACGCCAACATCTGGGGTGCGACGCACGAAGCGAAGACCCTCGAGCACCTGAACGTCTCACTCGAGACGGTCGACCCGATCATGGGTGTGAAGTTCTGGGATCCCTCCGTCGAGATCGAGACCGAAGATGTCACGGTCACGTTCGACGGCGGCCGCCCCGTCGCGCTCAACGGTGTTGAGTACGCCGACCCCGTCGCGCTCGTCCTCGAGGCGAACGCCATCGGGGGACGCCACGGCCTCGGCATGAGCGACCAGATCGAGAACCGCATCATCGAAGCGAAGTCGCGAGGCATCTACGAAGCCCCCGGCATGGCGCTGCTGTTCATCGCGTACGAGCGCCTGGTCAACGGCATCCTGAACGAAGACACCCTCGCGACGTACCACGAGCAGGGCCGACGCCTCGGTCGCCTGATGTACGAGGGTCGCTGGCTCGAGCCGCAGTCGCTCATGCTGCGTGAGTCGATCCAGCGCTGGGTGGGTCTGACCATCTCCGGCACCGTCACGATCCGCCTCCGCCGCGGCGACGACTGGACGATTCTCGACACCACCAGCCCGAACCTCTCCTACGGACCCGAGAAGCTGTCGATGGAGCGCGTCGGTGACGCAGCCTTCGGTCCGGTCGACCGCATCGGCCAGCTCACCATGCGTAACCTCGACATCGCCGACTCGCGCTCGCGCCTCGAGCAGTACGCGGGCCTCGGTCTCGTCGGCGGCGCCACGGGCGAGCTCGTCGGACGCGTCACTGCGGGCGAGGCATCCGAGATCTCCGGCTCCGGCGGAACACACGACGCTCTCTCGGACGCTGTCGACTCGGCATCCGAGGGCGCAGCCTTCGATTCCGGCACCGACTGATCCTGTTCGCGGACACACCTGCAGGGAGAGATCACACCTGCAGGGGCATCCGTCGGCGTTTCGCCCTGCGTCCGTGCTTCGGCCCTGCAAGTGTGCAGGCGCGGACGCAGGTGCACACGCACATCCGCGCGCAAACCTGACGAAGAGTCCTTCCCCGGATAGGATCACAGAGTGCGTCCCGAAACGTACTCCGGGGGTCGGTGAGACCGAGTCCCACCCTCCTACCCGAAAGAGCTCTCGATGACGACTGAATATCCGGAACCCGACGCGCCGCGCTTCCCCGCTGCGAAGATCGGGCGGATCGCGTTCGGCGTCGTCGCAGCCCTCATCGTGATCGTAGTGATCATCGCCTTCGTCGTCGTGTGGACGATCCAGCGCTCGTTCCCGCAGGCGTCCGGTGAGATCGAGGTTGACGGACTGGAAACAGCCGTCAGCGTGCAGCGTGATGAGCTTGGCATCCCCACCATCACCGCCGACTCCTCGCACGACCTGTTCTACGCACAAGGATTCGTGCACGCCCAGGACCGCTTCTTCGAGATGGACTTCCGCCGTCACGTGACCAGCGGCCGCGTCGCCGAGATGTTCGGTGAATCGCAGGCCGGCACCGACATGTTCCTGCGCACGCTCGGCTGGCGTGACACCGCCGAGCAAGAGGTCGAAGCGCTCGATGAGACGACGCGGAGCTACTACGACGCCTACGCCGAGGGCGTGAACGCCTACCTCGCCTCGCATGACGGCGCAGACCTCTCGCTCGAATATGCCGTTCTCGGAATACAGAACCCCGACTACGAGGTCGAGCCATGGGAGCCGGCAGATTCCGTCTCCTGGCTCAAGGCGATGGCCTGGGACTTGCGCACCAACATCGAGGACGAGACTCAGCGTGCGCTGCTCGTGGCGGATGCTGGCGACGACACCGCCGCTGCCGACAGCCAGGCGCTGCTGGAGAAGCTCTATCCGGCGTATCCCTTCGATAAGAACCCCGTCATCGTCCCGACAATCTCGACCGTTGAACCGCTGGAGGACGGCACGGGCGCAGCCCCCGCTTCCGTCACCACAGACGACGACGCCGATATCCAGACCGCGATCACCACCGTCGAGTGGGCCGAAGCCGACAGCGTCATCGAAGCCGCGAGTCTGCTGATCGGCGACGTGGGCGAAGGCATCGGCTCGAACTCCTGGGTCGTTTCTGGCGAACTCACCGAGAGTGGGATGCCCCTCCTCGCGAACGACCCGCATCTCGGCGCTGCCCTCCCGAGCGTCTGGCACCAGGTACAGCTGCGTTGCTCGACCGTCAGCGCCGAGTGCCCGTTCGACGTCGGCGGATTCTCGTTCTCCGGCCTGCCCGGCGTCGTCATCGGCCACAACAGCCAGGTCGCCTGGGGCTTCACGAACCTCACCACTGACGTCGCCGATCTCTACATCGAGAAGGTCGATGGCGATCAGTACTGGCGCGATGGCGCACTTGTGCCGATGGAGGTCCGCGAGGAGACCATCAAGGTCGCCGGCGGCGACGACATCGATCTCACCATCCGCTCCACCGTGCACGGACCGATCATCTCCGGGCTCGTCGACGATTTCACCGCGATCGCAGAGACCCCTGTGGTCGGAACCGGCGGTACTGTCCTCCCCCTCGACGGTGCTCCGGAGATTCCCGCGGGCGACGTCGCGGTGAGTCTGCGCTGGACCGCACTCGAACCCGGAAAAACCGCGTCCGCGATCTTCGCCCTGAACACCTCTCAAAACTTCGACGACTTCCGGCGCGCAGCATCCCTGTTCGATGTTCCCGCACAGAACCTCATCTACGCCGACATCGAAGGCAACATCGGCTACCAGGCACCCGGGCGCCTGCCCATCCGTGGCGCCGGTGACGGCTGGCTTCCGCAGCCGGGCTGGGACAGCGCCTACGACTGGACGGGTTTCATCCCCTTCGAAGAGCTTCCGGTCTCGTACAACCCCAGTTCCGGGTTCATCGTCACCGCGAACAACGCCATCGTCACTGACGACTACGACTACTTCCTCTCGCGCGACTGGGACTACGGCTACCGCGCCGAGCGTATCGCCCACATGATCGAGCGCCGTGCGGCGCTCGCCCCCCTCACCGCACAGGACATGCGCGACATCCAGAACGACAACGAGATGTGGATCGGCAAGAAGCTGGCCACCGCGATGGGCGAGGTCGAAGTCGACGGCGCCGGCCCGCAAGAGGCCGTCGCACTGCTGCGCACCTGGGACGCCCAGAACAATCCCACATCGGCCGGCGCTGCGTACGCCAACGTGCTGTGGAAGAACCTCGTGATGAACCTGTTCGCCAATCGTGCAGAGCCGCTGCCGCACGACAGCCAGGCGCGACTGTTCCTCGTCGTCGGCGGGATGCTCGATGACCCCTCCGACCCCCTCTGGACGAACGAGCAGATCGACGTCGCGAGCATGGACGAGATGCTGGCGCTGTCAGCCGAGCAAGCCTACGACGAGCTGGTCTCGCTGCAGGGCGAGGCCACCGCACGGTGGAACTGGGGTGGCCTGCACGCCATCACACTCACCAGCGACACCCTCGGATCCTCCGGAATCGCACCGATCGAGATGCTCTTCAACCGTGGCCCCTACCCGGTCGGCGGCGGAGCGTCCGTTGTCAATGCCACCGGCTGGGAGCTCGGCGAGTCCTACGCCACGACGACCGTCCCGTCGATGCGCATGGTGATCGATCTGGCCAACTTCGACGACTCGACGTGGAATCATCTCAGCGGGGCATCCGGTCACGCCTTCCACCCGAACTATGTCGATCAGACCGAGGACTGGGCCGCCGGCGTCCAGACGCCGTGGGCTTTCACTCCGGATGCCGTCGACGAGGCAACCGTCAACACGCTGGTGCTGACGCCGAAGGGCTGAGGTTCAGACCTCTTCGACGAACTCGATAGGCCCGAAAGCGGGTGGTTCTTCATCGGCCGGGGTCTCGACGGTGTCGACGTCGTCGTCTTTTCCGGTGAGACGCTTGACCGCTTCGCTGAACTGACGATCCAGCGCAGCGAAGGCGGAGGCCGCATCGCCTGCGGCGAGCGCATCGAGCAGTTCCCGGTACGTGGCCGAAACCGACCGACGGACGGTGTACCCGTTCGGATCGCTCAGGCTGGCGATGCGTGTCTCGATTGCGAGAGTCGCCATGTAGTGCGACAGCCGCCTGCTTCCGGCCGAGTCGACGAGCAACCGGTGAAACTCGATGTCAGCGTCGCCGATGGCGCGAGCATCCGTACCCTCGCTGATCTCGACGAGGTCCGCATAGGCCTTCTCCAGGGCATCCAGAGCCGAGGCTGACTTGGACCGGATGATCAGTCGCGCCGCCTGCCCTTCGATCGCCAGACGCGCGTCATAGACGTCGGCGACGTGCTCGGGCCCGATAACGCTGACCCTCATGCCGCGCCCGGGGGATGCTGTCAGCAATCCCTCCTGCACCAGGCGCTGTGTCGACTCCCGCAGGGGGCTGCGGCTGACGCCGAGCTGCGATGACATCTCGACCTCACCGATCGGACTACCCACCGGCAGAGCGCCCGTGAATATGGCCTTGCGCAACTCTGCGGTGATGAGGTCGACGGTCGATGGACGAGCCACCCGGACCATGGAGATCGGCGATACCGCGCGAGGGGTGTGTGAGGCCATGTGCATCCCTTCCAGCCGTCGCGCAAACCGCGAACATCTCATTGTCGATCCTCAGCGCCCAGAAACGAAGCCGACGCAAGGTTTTCCAGTCTGCCGCAAGATCACGGTTTTGTATATCTGTAGACAATCTGCGGTTCTGACTGTACATCGCTCGACAGATTCCATAGTCTGGGGCACGGTTACGGCGGCTATGCAGCCCGCCGACCTACGACATTTCATACGGAACGCGAGGAAATCATGACCAAGCGAATGACGCGACTCGGCATCGCCACAGCTGCCATCGGAACCCTGACCGTCGGCCTTCTGGCCGGATGCGCCTCGGATGGCGGCGGAACTTCCGGCGACGGCGGGGGCAGCGAAACCATGACCACGCTTGAGAAGGCGCAGGAAGAGGGCACGATCACCCTCGCGATCGCGTCCGAGCAGCCCTACTCGTGGGTCGAGGATGGCGAGCCGACCGGCGCCACCATCGCGATGCACAAGGAGATCTTCGGAAACCTCGGCATCGACGACATCAAGATCGAAGAGGTCGACTGGAACTCGCTCATCCCCGGTCTCGCCGCGGGCCGCTGGGATGTCGTCAGCGCCGGTATGTCGATCCTCCCCGACCGCTGCGCCGAGGCCGCGTTCAGCGATCCCGAGATCATGTACACGACCACGCTCGTCGTGCCCGCTGGCAACCCGAAGGGCCTGAGCGACCTCGACTCGATCGCCGCAGCCGGCGACGTCACGCTCGCCGTGCAGTCCGGCGCGATCGAAGAGGGCTACGCCGCGGACCTCGGCATCGCAGGCACCGTGACGGTCGACAGCGCGACTGCCGGTATCGAGATCGTGCAGTCGGGACGTGCGGATGCTTTCGCTCTGACCGCCGTGTCGATGAACTGGATGACCGAAGACATGGATGACGTCGAGACCACCGGCGCATTCGTGCAGGAGATCGACGGCGTCGAGCAGATCGGTGCCGGTGCCACCGTGTTCCGCCAGGAGGACACCGAGCTGCTCGAGGCATACAACGCGGAGCTCGCGAAGATCACCGCCGACGAGGCGACCTACCTTGACCTGGTCGAGCCCTTCGGATTCACCGCCGAGAACCTGCCCCCGGCTGACCTGACCACCGAGCAGCTGTGCTCGGGCGAACTCGGCTGAGGCGCCAGCATCCACTGACGTGACTGAGAACTTCGAAGCGCTCTGGAGGGCGCTGCCCTATCTCGTTGATGGGGTCATCATCACCCTGCAGCTGACTGCGGGCGGTGCCCTCCTGGCCATCATCGTCGCCATTGGCTTCGGCCTGCTGGCACGGTTCGAGAACATCTTCCTGCGGGGCATCGCCCGCACCGTCATCGAGCTGTTCCGCGGAACCTCGTTGCTGGTGCAGCTGTTCTTCTTCTTCTTCGTGCTGCCTCTCCCCCCGTTCAACGTTGAGCTGCCCGCTGTCTTCACTGGCATCCTGGCCCTGGGTTTGAACTACGGCGCCTACGGTGCCGAGGTCGTGCGCGGATCGATCAACTCCGTCCCTGCCGGCCAGTGGGAGGCGACGACGGCATTGAGCTTGTCGCGCACCCACCGGATGTGGCGCGTGATCTTCCCCCAGGCGTGGGCGCTGATGCTTCCCTCACTGAACAACCTGCTGATCCAGCTGCTGAAGGGAACCGCCGTCGTGTACTTGATCACGATCGTCGATTTCACCGCCGAGCTGAATCGACTCCGCGTACAGACTGACGTCTTCTTCGCCTACACGCTCGGTCTTCTCGTGTACTTCGCGATCGCCTACGTGCTCACGCTCGCCATGAATGCACTGGAGACGCGCGCGAAACATCGCCTCGGATACGGCGGCAAGTGGTCGGATGCGATCATGAAGACGCCGATCCCGGATGCCAAGGGGGCGGGCCAGTTCGGATGAACGATTTCTGGAGCTGGGAGCACGCGTCTGCGGTGCTCCCCGAGCTACTGCTCAAATTCTTCACCGTCACGCTGGTCGTGACGATCATCGGCAGCATCATTGCCGCCATCCTCGGGCTGATCATCGCGCTCGGGCGTCGCACCGCGCCGCGACCGGTGGCTGCCGTGATCACCCTGCTGATGAACTTCATCCGCATGACGCCGCTCGTCGTGCAGCTGCTGTTCGCCTATTACGTGTTCACGAGCGTGCCTCCGCTCGTACTCGGAACAATCATTATCGGCATCCACTACGCCACCTATATGGCCGAGGTCTACCGAGCCGGCATCGACGCGGTGCCGCCGGGCCAGTGGGAGGCGACCACAGCATTGTCGATGTCGCCCGGTCGCACCTGGATGGCTGTGATCATTCCGCAGGCGCTGCGCGCGACTCTGCCGGCGCTCAGCAACTACGTGATCTCGATGTTCAAGGACACCCCGTTCCTGATGGTCATCACCGTGACCGAACTCGTCCGCCAGGCACAGCTGTACGGCGGCCAGAACTTCCGCTACGCCGAGGCGATCATCCTCGCCGGACTCATCTACCTGGTGGCGAGCCTTCTGAGCTCGGTGCTCGCCAGGCGATTGGAGAAACGTCTTGAATACACCACCGCTTGACGCCCACACCGGCGCGATCACACTGGACGACGGCGATGTGCCGGCGATCCAGTTCAACAGGGTGGAGAAGCGATTCGGCGACCACGTCGTGCTGCATGACCTGGACTTCACCGTGCGCCGCGGGGATCGGGTGACCCTGATCGGACCGAGCGGCTCGGGTAAGACGACCATCCTGCGCCTGGTGATGACGCTGGAGGAGGCGAACGCGGGTTACGTCCTCATCGACGGCAGCCCTCTCACGCACTATGAGAAGGACGGTAAGCGCGTCGAACTGAAGGAAAAGCACAAGAACGAGATGCGCAAGCGCATCGGCATGGTCTTCCAGCAGTTCAACCTGTTCCCGAACATGACCGTGATCGAGAACATCATCGAGGCACCCGTGCACGTGCTTGGACTCTCCAAGCGGGAGGCCATCAAACGCGGACGCGCGCTGCTGGAGAAGGTCGGGCTGCCCGACAAGGAGAACGCGCATCCCACGCAGCTGTCCGGCGGGCAGCAGCAGCGCGTCGCCATTGCGCGGGCGCTGGCGATGGAACCGGAGATTCTGCTGCTCGACGAGGTCACCAGTGCCCTCGACCCCGAAGTGGTCGGGGAGGTGCTGAACATCCTGCGTGATGTCGCCCGCGACACCGATGTGACCATGCTGATCGTGACGCACGAGATGCAGTTCGCGCGCGATGTGTCCAACAGGGTGCTGATGTTCGACAGTGGACGAATCGTCGAAGAGGGCGCGCCCGAGCAGATGTTCAGCGACCCGCAGGAGCAGCGCACCAGGGACTTCCTATCCGCGGTGCTCTGAGGCGTTAGGGTCAAGACGTGCCAGAACGTCTCCTCGCCCCTGAAGGTATCCCTGCATCAGTCGTCGAGTTCGACCATGGCGGAGCAACGCTCATCGCCGAAGACTTCGGCACCGGTGCGCGACCGTATGTGCTCATCCACGGCATCGGCATGGGGCGCAGCGTCTACCTCGACTTCATCGAGCGCCTGCCCGGACGCATCATCGCGCTCGACCTGCCGGGCTTCGGCGAGGCCCCGGAGCCGTCACGGACGCTGACTATGGCGCGCCATGCCGATCTGATCGCGGCTTATCTGCGCAGTGCCGGAGTTTCGGATGCCGTCGTCATCGGCCATTCGATGGGCAGTCAGATCGGGGCCGAACTGGCAGCGCGGCATCCCGACCTCCTCGACGGGCTGGTACTGGCCGGGCCCACGGTCAACAGCGCGGCACGCAGCGTATGGGAGCAGGCGACGTACCTGCTGCGAGACCTTATCGGCGAGCGACCCATCGTGCTGTGGCGCGGAGCACGCGAGTACCTGCGCGGCGGGCCGCACCTGGTCAGGAAGATCCGCGCGACAGTGGTGCACGAGCCGGAGAAGGCGTACGCGAAAGTGAAGTGCCCGGTGCTGGTGGTGCGCGGCGCGCATGACCCGCTGGCTCCGGTGTCGTGGTGCACCGAGATCACCCGGCTCGTGCCCGGACGGGCGGAGCTGCGGGAGATCCCCGACCACGGCCACGGCACGCTCATCAGCGACGCCGAACTCGCCGCCGAGATCATCACGGAGTTTGCCCGCTCGCTCTGAGGTGGGGTGGCGGGGCTGCGGCTGCGGCTGGGGCTGCGACTGCGGATGTGTGTCCGCGCACAACTCCTGAAGAATTTCCGAGATTAGTGGTGCAGGGGCCCCAGCGACCCCGACCTGGCCTGTTTCTCAGGAGTTATGCACGCGGGGTGCCGCTGCGCGGCGCGCGATCGCGGCAATTCCGAGCGCCGCGCCCAGGAAGATCACCGCGAGAATGATCCAGCCGACGATTCCGAGCTCGATTGCCGTTGCATTGACCAGGATCGGCGAGGCCAGGGCCGAGAGGGAGAACCCCATACCGAAGACGCCCTGGTAAGCGCCCGCTCGCTTCGAATCTGCCAGCTCGAAGCTGAGCCCCCAAGCACCGGCCTGGGACAGCACTTCGGCGAACGTGTGCGTGACCGCGGCGATGATGAGCACCACGATCGCGAACCAGGCGGGAAGACCGGCCGACAGTGCGTAGACGATACACGCAGCCGCCATCAGCCACCCGGCGATCATGGTGACACGCCCCGCGGTACGGATGTCGTGCGTGCCGCGAGACATCGGCACCTGGAAGATCACCACCAGCGTGGTGTTCACGATCAGGAGGATGGCCACGGTCACCTCGGGGGCATTGGTTGCCGTCGTGATCCACAGCGGCATCCCCACTTCCGCCACCCCGAACTGCATCCCGAACATCGCTGAGAGCAAGGTGAGCAGGAGATAGCGCCGGTCGCGCCAGGGCGAACGCCGGTTCCAGTCGCGACGCGATTCACGTGCGCTCCGCTCCGACGCTGCCGTGTCGATTGATCCGGTCTCGGTGTGCACCGGCTCGACGGCGCCGCGCGCAGGTGCGTCCACGCGCGCAGGCAGGCGAAGCAGCGCCATTGCCCCGAGCACTCCGAGAACGCCGGCAGCGACGATGACGCTCCGATACGCCACGGCCGTGCCGATTGCGAGAGCGATGGCCGCTATGCCGGCACCGAGGGCGATGGAAAGGTTGGTGATCGTGCGCAGCACCGCCCTGGCGTTCACGCGCTTGTCCGGTGAGAAGCCGCGAGCAATGATCGCCGAACGCGAAGAGTGGCCGAGCGTGTCGAAGAAGTTGCCGACACACGCGATGACGAGCGCACTGACGAAATCGCCGACGAAGGCGTAGCCGATCAAGAAGATCGCGCCGAGAAGTTCAAACGCGAACGTCAGTCGCCGGGCGCTCCACCGGTCGGCCAACCACCCGCCGAGCAGCGAGGCGAGAACACCGCAGGCGCTTGCAACCGCGAGCACGATCGCGGCCTCTGTGCCGCTGAGTCCTATGATCTGCGTGAAGAACAACACGGTGATGGCGAAGAACACCCCGCGCCCGATCCGCGAGACCGCGGTTGCTGTGACGAGGGCGCGGAGCACGGGATCTTCCAGGCTCGTACGCACCCATGCGCCGAGGCGGATGAGGGGGCTTCCTGCTGAATGCACATGCCATCCTCGCATGGCCGCCGATCCCGTGCACAACTCCTGAGAAACGGTGGATGCTCGGGCGTGGCGGCTGTTTTTCGGGCCAGCTGCCGGTACTTCTCAGGAGTTATGCGCGACGCGGATTGATGAACTTCGGCCCGAGCGCAGCGATGATGTCCGCCAGCTGTCGGCGCACGTTCGTGGAGTGCCAGAGAACGTCGCCGGCGAGGGGCCGAACGGTGACATAGCCGAGCTGGGCAGCGGCGATGTCTCTGTCTCGATCCTCGACCTGCTTCTCCCAGCCCTCGTGGAACTCCTTGCTGTCGCACTCGATGATGAGCCAGCCGTCCACGATGAAGTCGACGTAGCCCACACCCGGTAACAGAACCTGAGTTTCGTAAGTCACTCCCAGGGAGCGCAGTATGAGCCGCATGAAGGTTTCGGGGCCGGAGGCCGCGGAGGCATCCACGAGCGGAAGAAGCGCCCTGAACCGATCGGGTAAGTCGGCGAAGAGCTCGACGAGCTGCTCGTACGTCATCAGCCCGTGATGAACGATGCTGTCGAGCGTTGCCAGTGCCGCGCGGGGCGTCTGGCAGCGGATCGCCTGGCGCACAGCGTCGTGGAACGGAACCACGTGTTTCTGACAGGCGTCCTCAGACCAGCGCCCCCAGTGCAATCGCGTCGATTTACTCTTCTTCGTGCGGATGCGCGACATCAGCGGCGGCACATGGACGTGCAGTCCGGACACTTCCAGCACGAAGATGCCGATCATCTGCAGCAGCGAGAGGCACGAGATCCGACCGCCGATGCGCACGGCCTCGGCCACGTCGGCAGAGAGATCTGGCCGGGCGTAGTGGTTGCGCCGCAGGCGCAGCAGGTGCTTGTAACGAACTGCTGCTGTGATGTCATTGCCGGTCATCCCCGCCGCGTGAAGTTCCGCGCGCGTGGAGATGACCGGCCGATATGCCTCGAAGTACTTCTGCCTCACCGTCTTCATAACGACACGATGGCGTGCGGCGTGCGGCGCGGGCGGGTTATCCACAGGCTTTCGTTGCCACTTCGGCCATCGGCCGATTGTGCAGAAGGAGTCGCCGCGCGCATAACTCCTGAAGAATCACCGCTGTGCGCGCGAAACCGTGCGTTTCAGGCCACTGAGGCCATGTTTCTCAGGAGTTGTGCGCGGGAAAAGGGGCGCAGCGACGCACCGGCAAAGCGGCACACCGACACCAGCCCGCCAACTACCCCGCGGCGGGCGGCGTCTGCTTCGATTCGGCCAGTTCGTCCACGACCAGGCGGCGTTCCTCGGCGGTGCCGTTGCGATACGCCTGGCGTCCGACAATGTGCGCCGAAAGCGGCGCCGTGGCGAACTGCATCAGCACGATCGGCGCGACAAGAGCGATTCCCAGCAGAATGCCGCCGATCGAGCGCTGCGACACGGCGACGGCCAGGCAGATCAAGATGACCCCGAGCACCTGGGGCTTGGTGGCCGCATGCAGCCGAGAGGGCACGTCGCGGAAGTGCAGCAGCCCGACCGCGGCGGACAGGCACAGCAGCGCTCCGAGCAGGATGAGCACGAGCACCGCCACATCAATGACGGCATCCGGAATCACAAAACCGAGCACGTTCATGTCGTCGTGTTGTCCCTTCGCGCGACATAGCGGGCAACGGAGATCGATCCGAAAACGCCGACCGCGGCGATGATCAGCATCACCGGGATGCTGCGGGTGTGCCCATTGATCGCCATCTCGGCGCCCAATACGCACATCACCTCGGTCAGCAGCACATCGGATGCCACGGCACGGTCAAGAATCGACGGGCCACGGATGATCCGAACCACCGTCAGGATTGCGGCAAGGCCGAACACGACGAGGATCAATATCATCAGGATGCTCATCGTCCACCTCCGGTGCGTTCGTCCTCTTTCAGCGCACGATACTGCGCCGGACTGCCCAGCGCACGCACGATCCGCTTCTCCCACTGCAGGATGCCGTCGCGCGTGGCGTGCGCTTCAGCCAGGTTGCGCACCCCGATGATGTGCAGATAGAGGATGCGGCGATGCCGATCGGTTTCGACCACGAGAGATCCAGGGATGAGCGACGAGGTGACCGAGACGTGCGTCATGATCAGGTCATCCGCATACTTCAGCGGCACCGCGATGATCGCCACACCCGGTTGGCGTCGGAAATCGAACACCTGAACCGTGACCGAGACGGCGCCGGCAACCACGGCCCACAGGAACTGCACGACGAACAGGAACGCGTACCAGAGGTTGATGCGTCCGGACAGTTCGATGGTCGGGAGGCGAAAGACGCGGGTGACGAAGACCGCGACGATGAATCCGGTGAGGAAGGACAGTACCGTGAACTGGCTCCACAACAGCATCCACAACAGGATGAGCCACGCCAGGAACGGCAGCTGCGCCCACAGGTCGCGCGCGAGGCTGCGCGGTGTCTGCGGGCTCACGACTCGACCTCCTGTTCGAGCTGAATGAGGTTCACCGGCTGCAGCAGCGAGGCGCCGATGCGATCGCACAGCGCATAGAGGGGCCCGGCGAAGATCGTCAGCATCAGGGTGACGCCGACCATTCCCGCGGTGGCAACGGTCATGATCCGCGGGATGTGGCGGCGTTCCTGCTGCTCGTCGGCTGCGGGTGCGTTGTCGAGGTAGGAGATGCGGCGGTCAGCATCGGTCTCGGTCGAGTCCGCTTCTTCGCGCCAGAAGGCGAGATTCCACGCGCGCATCAGAGCGTAGAGGGTGAGCAGCGAGGTGATGATGCCGCTGAAGATCAGCACCATCATCAGTGGTGTGCCCACGGATGCCGCGGCATCGAACAGCGCGAACTTTCCGATGAAACCGGAGAACGGCGGCAACCCGCCCAGGTTGATTGCGGGGATGAAGTACAGCACCGCCAGCAGCGGCGCAATCTTCAGCAGTCCGTTCACACGCAGAATCGATGTGCTGCCCGCTCTTCGTTCAATGAGCCCGACCGCCAGGAACAGGGTCGTCTGCACGACGATATGGTGCACGATGTAGTACACCGTCGCGCCGATCGCGGCGGGGGTGGCGATTGCCAGGCCGAAGATCATGTAGCCCACGTGACTGACCAGCGTGAACGAGAGAATTCGTTTGAGTTCCGCCTGCGCCACCGCACCGAGCACGCCGATCACCATTGTCGCCATCGCGACGATCAGCAGGAGCGTATTGATGCTGTTTTCGGCGAACAGTTGCGTCTCGGTGCGAATCAGCGCGTAGACACCGACCTTGGTGAGCAGCCCGGCGAAGACGGCCGTGACCGGTGCAGGCGCGGTCGGATAGGAGTCTGGCAGCCAGAACGACACCGGGAAGATCGCCGCCTTGATGCCGAAGGCGACCAGCAGCATCAGGTGCAGCACCAGCTGCGTCTCCTGCGGCAACTCGCCCATGCGCTCGGCGATCTGCGCCATGTTGACCGTGCCCAGTGCCCCGTAGATCGCAGCGATCGCGGCGAGGAACAGGATCGATGACACCAATGAGACGACGATGTAGACCGCGCCCGTGCGGATGCGCGACTCGGTGCCGCCGAGCGTGATCAGCACATACGACGCCACCAGCAGGATTTCGAACCCGACGTAGAGGTTGAACAGGTCACCGGCGATGAAGGCGTTGAAGATACCCGCGGCGAGGATGAGGTACGAGGGGTTGAAGATCGAGATCGGCGTCTCATCCGACCCGTCTGCGGCACCCTGGCCGATCGAGAAGAAGAGCACTGCGAGCAGGACGACGCTCGAGATCAGCACGAGCAGCGCGGCCAGCCGGTCCACGTAGAGCACGATGCCGAAGGGCACCGGCCAACCGCCGACCGAAACCGCGAGCGGTGTTCCGCCGTCGACGGCAATCAGCAGCATGGCGGCGATGATCGCGACCGCCACGAGGCTGGCGACAGTGACGAACACCTGCAGTCGCGGGCTACGACCGAAGACGAGGGTGATCGCCGCGCCCAGCAGCGGCAGGGCGACGAGAAGGGGAACGAGCGCGGTCATGTGCGGTCTTCCTCCCCCTCGGTCGTTGCGTCTGTCGAAGCGTCCGGCCGCGAAGGCTCTGAGTAGAGCCTGTCTATCGGCGCGTCATCCTGAATCGAGGGATGATCACGCATGTTCAGCACGGTGATGGGGGCGGTGCGCACGTCCACGAAGTCGGTGGTGGCGTCATCGTCGCTGGTGTCGTCTTCGTCATCCATGACGTCTTCGTCTTCATCCGTGCGCTGGCGCAGGGCGATATCGGCCTCGTCGTCTTCAACGGTGTCGGCCTGACCCAGCTGCCAGGAGCGGTAGATGAGCGCCAGCAGGAATGCCGAGACGGCAAAGGTGATCACGATGGCCGTCAGCGTCAGCGCCTGCGGTAACGGGTCGGTGACATCGGTCTCGCCGTAGAACGGTGCGTTTCCGGGGACGCCCATCACGATCAGCAGCAGCAAGTTGGTGGCGTTGCCCAGCAGCAGGAAGCCGATCAACACGCGGGTCAGGCTGCGCTCGAGCATGGCGTACACGCCGGCGGCGAACAGCACGGCCATCACGAGGATCAGAGTGAGCGAGACATCCATCAGCGGCTCACCCCCCGTACGCGCATCTCCTGCGCCTGCTTATCGACTTCAGCGCCGAGGCTACGCAGCACATCGAGCACGAGACCGATTACGACCAGGTATACGCCGACGTCGAAGATCGTCGAGGTGACGAACTCCATGTGTCCGATCAGCGGAATCTCCCACTCCCAGAACGTGCTGGTCAACGGCGAGAGTCCGAAGAACAGCGGCATGATGGCGGTGCCGACGGCCAGGATCAATCCAGCACCCAGCAGGCGTCCGGCATCCGCGGGTGCAGCCGCGCCCAGCTCCCACCGTCCGCCGGCGATGTAGCGCATCACCAGGGCCATGCCGGCGACCAGACCACCGGCGAAACCGCCGCCCGGGCCGTTGTGGCCGGCGAACAGCAGGTAGATCGAGACGACGATGATGGTGTGGAACAGAATGCGGACGATCACCTCGAGCAGAATCGAACGATCCTCGGGCTTCATCTGCTGACCCCCGACGAGCCAGGCACGCGGGTTACTGCGATTCTCGGCGGTCTGGAAGCGGATGCCGTCGGTCGTTTCCACCAGTGGCGCGATGCGCACCTTCCGCTTAACGCGGCGGGGCAGGGACGGACGCTGCGAGAGCATGTCGGCGCGATGGGTGACGAACACGAGGGATGCCACGCCCGTCGCAGCCAGCACGAGAACCGACAGTTCGCCCATGGTGTCCCAGCCGCGGAGGTCGACGAGCGCGACATTGACGACGTTCATACCGTGTCCGAACTCGTATGCGAGTTCGGGGAAGCTGAGCGAGATCGGCGGGGCGATGCGCGCTTGAGTGGCCACGACAGCGACGAACGCCATCGTGACGCCGACGCCGATCGCCAGCACAGCGCGCGGGATGCGAGAGACCGAGGCGTTGTGCTCCCCCATGCGCGACGGCAGACGACGCAGCACCAGGGCGAACGTGACCAGGGTGACGGTCTCGACGAGAATCTGAGTGAGGGCGAGGTCGGGCGCCCCGCTGGTCGCGAACAGCGCGACCATGCCGAGGCCGGTCACCGAGACCAGCACCACTCCGGTGTAACGCTTGCGTGCCTGCACAGCGACCACTGCGGCGATCGCCATGATCGGGGCGACGGCAAGCTGCGTCGGCGTGTGCCACGCAGAGAGGTTCACCCGATCGAGGTCGGTGGCGAGCAGCGCAGTGGTTTCCGCCGCGACGAAGACCACGAAGATCGTGCCGACGTACACGGGCAGCGAGCCACGCTGGGTGAGACTGGTGGTGATGACCGAGAGTCGGTCGATGCCGCGCATGACAAGTGCATACACGTCCGCGGCGGTGAACTTCAGCACGCGCGGCCGGCGGTCCCAGCCGGTTCGGCGGGTGAGCAGGAAGATCCCGACACCGAGCAGTATCGACGCAACAGAGATACCGAGTGCCGGCTCGAAGCCGTGCCAGAGGGCGAGATGCCCCGGGCCTTCGACGGCCTGGCCGGCAGCATCCAGACCCGGGCTCGCCGTGACCGCATAACCGTGCAGCGCGACGTCCACGGCCGGAGCGCCGATGCCTGCGGCGACCGTGAGGCCGGCGAGGATGATGGGGGCCGAGAGGAAGCCCACCGGCGGGTCGGGCCAGACGGTGTCCGGCATCCGCTCGCCACGGTCATCGCGCTTCTTCCAGAACGCGCCCCACAGGAAGCGCGCGCCATATGCCGCAGTGAGCATAGATCCCAGAATCACGCCGATCAGTGCGACGAGTCCCCACGGTGATCCGCCCACCGCGTCGTCGAGCAACGCGGTCAGCGCCGATTCCTTGGCGACGAACCCGATCGTCGGCGCGATGCCGGCCATCGACGCGACCGAGATGAACGCGGCCGTCGTCATCACCGGAGCCTGCCTGCCGACGCCGGAGAGCTCGGTGATGTCTCGAGTGGACAGCTGACGGTCGATGACACCGACGATGAGGAACAACGCCGACTTGAACAGGGCGTGGCCGATGACCAGTGCCAGCCCAGCCAGTGCCGCCGCTTGCGTGCCATAACCGACGACGACGGTGAAGAAGCCGAGCTGGCTCACCGTGCCGAAGGCAAGAATGCGCTTGAGGTCGGTTTCACGCAGGGCCTGTACCCCGCCGATGAGCATCGTGAAGACGCCGAGCGATATGACGATCGGTCGCCACGCGTCAGACAGCGCGAAGATCGGCGCGAACCGGGCGATCAGGTAGATGCCGGCTTTCACCATCGCCGCGGCGTGCAGATAGGCGCTGACCGGGGTCGGGGCAGCCATGGCGCCGGGAAGCCAGAAGTGGAACGGGAAGATCGCCGACTTGCTCAGCGCACCGACCAGCAGCATCACGATCGCGGCATTGACGATCGGTCCGGTTGGCGCGAGCTCGAGGATCTCGATGATGCTCGACGTGCCGGTGTCAACGACCAGCAGCACGACGCCGACGAACATCACCAGGCCGCCGAGGGTCGTCACCAGCAGCGCCTGCAGGGCCGCACGACGGCTGGCTGCACGGCGGCGATAGTGACCGATGAGCAGATAGGAGAGGATGCTGGTGACTTCCCAGAACATCACGAGGATCACCAGGTCATCAGTAAGAACCAGGCCGTACATCGCCCCCGCGAAGCCGAGCAGGACTCCCGCGAACTGACCGACATCGACGGTGTCGTCGAAGAAGTACCAGCGGCAGTACAGCAGCACGAGTGCCCCGACGCCGGTGACGATCAGCGTGAGCACCCAGCCGAGCACATCCATGTGCATCGAGAGGTTGAGCCCGAGCTGCGGGATCCACTCGACCGACTCGAACGGGGTTGGATCTGCGGCCAGAACCTGCGGTGTCATGACCAGTGCCTGGACAAATGCCGCAGCGGGAATGAGAGCGGCAATGGCAAAAGCCCGTGCTCCGAGCCAGCGCACCAACGCGGGAAGAATGAGAGCCCCGAGAAGGAACACAGCGAGGAGCACTAGCATTCGCGGCTCCTCAAAGGGCTCGTCGGCCTTGCGGCACTGGCGGGCAGGGGTTTTTCACAGTTTACCCGGCGCGCAGTCACGCCATCCCCAAATGGGCTTCGAACTTTCGACCGGGACCAGCGTCCGTCGACCGTCATCACGAACAGGCGAGGTGTCGTTCTCCTGTTCAGACGACGCGTACCTCGATCCCAGCCGCGCGCAACCGCTCGACCTCGTCAACGGGTGCTCCGGCGTCTGTGATGATCATGTGCACACGCTCTGCCGGCGTGATGCGGTAGAACGCGGTGTGCGGGAACTTGCTGTGGTCTGCGAGCAGAACCACGCGGCGCGCGCTGTTCATCATGGCGCGTACAACACGAGCCTCGTCCATGTTCGGGGTCGTGAGCCCGCTCTCCAAGCTGATGCCGTTCGTGCCGATGAACGCGAAATCGCACATCACACCATCCAACGAGCGCTCCGCCACCTCGCCGATAAGACCAAAGGTGCGAGGGCGGATCGTTCCTCCGGTGAGGAAGACATCCACACCATGAGGAAGGAAGGCTGTTGCGACGTTGACGGCGTTAGTGACCACTCGCAGACCTCCACGGCCCGCCAGCATCGCTGGCAGCCGACCGACGGTCGTGCCGGTCGCGAGCGCGACGATGGAATCGTCACCGACCAAGGATGCGGCCTCGGCGGCGATCGCTGCCTTCTCTTCGGCCAGCTGATCATCCTTCTCCACGAACGAGGGTTCGATGAGAAGTCCGGCGCTGAGAACGGCCCCGCCATGGCTGCGCACGATGAGCCGCTCAATCTCAAGCTTCTCGAGGTCCTTGCGAACTGTGACCTCAGAGACACCGAGCTCCTCTGAGAGAGCCGACACCTCAACGCTTCGGTGCTCGCGGAGCAGATCCAGGATCAGCTCCCGCCGTTCGATCGCTAGATAGCGACGACGTTCCTCTTTGACCATCATCCGATCACCCTCTCCCGGTCGCCAAGTACCCTGCATCGCACAACAGCACTTTCCCACGAACGGGTTCATCAGCGCGAAAAAGATCGAAGGCCTGATCTGCGTCGTTCAGCGGTATACGTGCCGCGACGAAGTCTTCGCACACCAACCGTCCACTTTCGAGCTCGCTTATGGTCTCGGTCCATTCCAGTCCCGGGAACGGGTCGCTGTACGACATCCACGAGCCGACGATCTTCGCCTCTTTGCGGTTGAGGAGCTCGAACACGCTTGGTTCGAAGGAGACCGCTCGGGTCGGCGTGCCGACGAAGGCGATCTGCCCCTTCTTCGCGACCAGTTGCAGAGTCTGGGCGAATGTCTCCGCAACGCCGGACGATTCGATCACAAGATCGAAGCCCTGACCCTCCGTGGCATCCAACCAGAGATCGCTCTCTTGATCGGGCCGCACGACCAGATGCGCGCCCAGTTGTGTTGCCGTCTGCAACCGTAAGTCGTCAACATCGAACGCGGTGATCTGCTCGGCACCGAGAATGCGCGCCCACTGAATCGCCATGACCCCGATGTTGCCCGCCCCGACGACCGCGACACGACCGCCACCGGCATATTCGGCCAGCGAGAAGGCGTGGCGCGCGACGGAGGACGGCTCGATCATTGCAGCCGACTCGAACGAAATGCTGTCCGCGATTGGCAGCACGTTGGTCTCCGGCACGACGACGTATTGCGCCCACGCACCATTGATGCGTGATCCGAGAAAGGAGTACTGCCCGCACTGGCTGAAGTGACCGCGTTCGCAGTGCTCGCAGTCCCGACACGGCAGCAGCGGCGCACCCGCCACGCGAGTGCCGACAGCTGTCGATACGCCGGCGCCGCGCTCGGCCACGATTCCCGAGAACTCGTGGCCGAGCACGAGTGGATAGAAGTGCGCGCCGCCTGCGAGCACGCGTGGCAGGTCGGATCCGCAGATTCCGCTGACCATGACGCGGACCAGTACCTCGCCGGGGCCGGGAGCTGGTCGCGGAATCTGCTCGACGCGCAGGTCGTTCGGACCGTGCAGCACAGCTGCAGTCATCATCGGCTGGTTGGCACCAACGGCAGTCATGCGGTTCCCTCGCGGTGCAGCTCCGGATGAGACAGATAGAACTCAGACCAACGCTCCAGCTCATCGGTCGTGATCAGCGTGTCGGGATAGGAAGCAGCAATGAGCTCCATGTCCGAGATCGAGTTGACCACCCACGGGCCCACGATGTGTCCGCGATCAGAGATCATACGGGCGTACTCCGGTGTCAGCATTCGCACGGGCACGCCCAGCAACTCGCACCGCGTCTCGTCCATGAAGTCAAAGACATATGGCATAGCGCAGCTGCTGGTCAGCCCTAGCGGGATGTCATCGTCGAGGCGTCGCAGTCGCTGAATGGCGAAGTGATCGAAGCTGATGACGATGCAGTCATCGGCTACCCCTGTCGAGTGCAGCAACTCGAGGGTCTTCTGCTCAAGCCTGGGATACAGGTGGCCTGCCTGCTTGATCTCCACCATCGCGGTGATCCTGCCGTGGACGAGGTTGAGCGCGTCCTCCAGCGTCGCCACACGCTCACCCCCGGGAAGCTCAAATGACTGCAGCTCGGCCAGCGTCAGATCAGCTACGGCACCTGCCCCCGGGCGACCGGCGATCCTGTCGACCGTGTAGTCGTGCATCAAGACGGGGATGCCATCGCGTGTCAGCTGCACGTCGAACTCGACGTGGCTGTAGTTCAAGTCCACCGCTGCCCTCAGCGCGGTGAGTGTGTTCTCGGGGTGCTTGCCCGAATATCCGCGGTGGGCGATGCCTCTGATCTTCATTGCTCTTCCGTTCATCCGGGCCCGGGTGGGCGGGCTCACGCCCACCCGGGCCGTCTTCGTAGACTGCTCAGTCGGCCAGGATCGCCTGTGCGCGCTGACGGAACTCGGCCAGCGACCCCTCGATATCGGCGTCGTCGTACATGATCGCCTGGATCGTGCTGAGGAACTCTGCGTCGACCTCAGCGAAGTGCGCACTGTTGTTGGTGTCGATCGAGTTGTCGAGCTGCTCGTACGCCACCTCACGCTGCGGCTCAGCCTCGAACAGCTCCTGGAACGCATCGGACTCCGCCATCGCAGGCGTGAAGGGAACATAGCCGGTGTCCATGATGAACTGAGCGCCACCCTCTGGGTCCGTCACCAGCCATTCGAGGAACGTCCATGCGGCATCCTTCTTATCAGACGCCTCGAGCATGATGAGATTCGCGCCTCCGGTGGGTGCCGCTGCACGCTCACCCTCGGGGAGGAATGCTGTCTGGTAGTCAAAATCGGCACCCTCGATATAGCCGCCGATGCTGCCACTGGAGTTGATCACCATCGCGACTCGGTCGCTCAGGAACATCTGCGACACCACCGTTCCGGAATCGGTCGTCGGCGGGTAGTACAGTGCGTCGGTCTCCTGCATGCCCTTGATGAAGTCGAATGCCTCCACACCCTCTTCATCGAAGCCGAGGTCAGTAGCGTCCTCGTTGAAGAAGCCACCACCCTGCTGAACGATGAGCGAGATCGGCCACCAGCTTTCATAGTTCATCGTGACGCCGTATCGGGAGACCTCTTCGCCCTCCTTCACCACGAGCGCGTTGGCGACCGTCTCGAGCTCCTCCCATGTCGTCGGGATCTCAAGCCCGGCCTCGTCCAGCGCCGTCTTGTTGACATGCAGCATCGGGCTCGAGCGGTTGAACGGGATGGCATTCAACTCGCCGTCGAAGGTGACGTTGCCCATCAGTCCCTCGACGAAATCGTCTTCCGACATGCCGGACGATTCGAGGTACGGATTGATATCGGCGAGCACCTTGGACTCCGCGAGGAGCGGCACGAACGCACGCTCGAGCATTGAGATGTCCGGCGCGGTTCCTGCGGGAATCGCCTGCTGCAGCTTGGTGAGTGCCTCTCCGTAGCCGCCCTGGAATGTGGCGACGACATCGACATCATCCTGCGACTCGTTGTACGTTTCGACGACGCGATCAAGGCTCTCACCGTTCGCGCCGCCCATCGAGTGCCAAAATTGGATCGTGACAGGGCCGTCCGAGGACGACTCACCGTCATTGCCGCCGCTGCTCGAGCAACCGACGAGCGAAACCAACGAGGCCACAGCCACGAGGCCAAGGCCTGTGCGTACCGCCTTCGAGATCTTCATGGATTTCCTAACTTTCGTGATGTGCGCAAGCGCGCGGAACAGGGATGTTTCAGGGAAAGGAATGGTTCAGGGGGACGATCATTTGATCCCGGAGTATGCGAAGGCACGGATGATGTGCTTCGCCGCGAAGAAGTAGATGATCAGAATCGGCACGACGAGGATGACGTTTCCGGCCATAATTACGTTCCACTGGCTGATGCCCTCGGTCTGGCGCAGCATCGCGATACCGATCGGCAACGGCCGCACATCCGCCGAGTCGGTCATCACCAGAGGCCAGAAGTAGTCGTTCCAATGGGAGACGAAACTGAACAGCACGACGGTTGCCAACGCGGGGATCGACATCGGGACCATGATGCGGAACATGATCCGCCATTCGCTGGCGTTGTCCAGACGCGCAGCCTCGATGATCTCCTTGGGCACCTGCATGAAGTACTGACGAAGCAGGAAGACGCCGAATGCGTTGGTCATCGCCGGCACGATCTGCGGTATCAGGGTCTGGATCAGGCCCCAGTCAGCCATCATCAGATATACCGGGATGAAGGTCACCTGGCCCGGGATCATGAACGCCAACAGGACCACGCCGAACAGGATCTTCTTGAACCGGAATTCGTACAGGGCGAAAGAATATGCCGCCGGGATCATGAGCGCCAACTGCAACACGATGATGCTGCCGGTGACCACAACCGAGTTGCGGAAGTACGTCAAGAAGGGGCCAGCGGTCATCGCATCGACATAGTTGCTGAACTGCGGCACCTCGGGAATCAGCGTCAAGGGGAACCGCATGGTCTCATCTGTTGTCTGCAGCGAAGTCGACAGCATCCAGAGGAAAGGTCCGATGAAACTCAACAGAAGAAGGATCTTGAGGATTACGGCGAGCACACGCCCGACAGCCGCCAGGACCGGCTTGCGCGGGGGAAGGATGACGTCGCGTTCGGGCTCCGCCGGCTGCGCGACGAGAACAGGTTCTTTGATGTCGATGCTCATTGGTAATGCACCTTCTTCGAGAGAACGCGGAAGTAGACCACGGTGAACACCGCCACGAGGAGCATGAGAACAATGCCGGACGCCGAGGCATAGCCGATGTTGCTCGAGCGGTTTTGGAAGATGTAGTAGGCGAGCGTCGTCGTGGAGTTGTTCGGACCGCCTCCGGTCATGATGTTCACGGTGTCGAAGACCTTTAACGCGCCAATGGTTGAAATGATCAGCATGAAGAACAGCTGCGGAGACAGCATCGGCAGCGTGATGCGGAAGAAGACTCGGAACACACCGGCGTTGTCGAGTGCGGCCGCTTCGTAGATCGTGGCGGGGATGGAGTGCAACGCGGCGAGCACGATGAGCGTGAAGTACCCGGTGCTGTGCCAGACAGAGACGATGATGATCGAGAGCATCGAGGTTTCCGAGCTCTGAAGCCACATCGAGGGCGGCAACCCGAGCGACTTGAGCACGGTGTTGATCAGCCCGAAGCTCGGCTCCATCATCAGCAGCCAGACCAGAGAGATCGACACGATCGAGATGATGTGGGGAGTAAAGATACCCGCCTGCACGAAGGAGTTGAACGCCCCGTGCTTCTTCAGGAACAGCGCACAGATGATCGCGAAGGCCAGAGTCAGCGTGACTGTGCCCAGGGTGTAAATCAGGGTGTTACCCAACGCGACGTAGAAATCGCCGCGAGAGAATATCTCCAGGTAATTGTCGAACCCGATGAACTCATTCATCGCCGGGTTGAGCAGGTTGTAGTCCTGCACGCTGAGAAGGCCCAGGTAGATGATGGGGTACAAGACGAACAAACCGACTCCGACGAGCACCGGCGCGACCATGAGATATGGCCGCAGGCGTGAGCCCACTGTCCTCGAACTCCTGATTCGCTTCGGCACTCTCCGGTTCGTCTGCTCCCGGTGCGCGGTTTTTTCCCTCACCACGTTCTCAGGCATGGATCCTCGCCGCATTGGATTCGATCCGGATGCCGTCCGTGCCGAACCGCACCAGGTTCGCGGCGGCCACTGCGAGGTTCACCTCTCGGTCGACGTCAAGACTCGAATCAGTCGACTTGACCATGAAGACTTGGTTCTGCGTGCGCACCTGGTAGACCGTCTCCGAACCGAGCATCTCGCGTGTCACGATGGTGCCCCGCGTCGAGAATTCCCCAGTCACGGGGCCGTAGGAAAGCAGGGCATCCTCGGGCCGGAAGCCGATGCGGATGCCGTCGGAATCGGCGTCGGCGACGTTCATCGGCGGGATCCCCATGAACTGCGCGGTGAAGACATTCGCCGGATGCCGGTACATCTCCTCAGGTGCGGCCTGCTGTTGCACCGCCCCCGCGTCCATCAACACGATCGTGTCTGCCATAGACATGGCCTCACCCTGATCGTGCGTGACGTAGACAAACGTGGTGCCGAGAAGTTTGTGCAGCTCGATGAGCTCCACGCGCATCTGGAATCGGAGCTTGGCATCCAGGTTCGACAGCGGCTCATCCATGAGGAAGACACCAGGCTTTTTGACCATCGCGCGGGCGAGCGCTACCCGCTGCCGCTGACCGCCGGAAAGTGTGCTCGGGCGGCGTTCGAGGTAGTCCGCGAGACCGACGGTCTCGCTGATGCTTTCAACAAGCTCGCGGCGTTCAGCGCGTCCGACTTTGTTGTTCTTCAAGCCGAATTCAATGTTGCCGCGAACGGTCATGGTCGGATAGATCGCGTAGTTCTGGAAGACCATCGCGATGTCCCGCTCACCTGGGCGAGTGTGCGTCGCGTCCCGCCCGTCGATCAGAAGCTGTCCCGAGGTTTGAGTCTCGAGTCCTGCGATCATCCGCAGAAGCGTGGTCTTGCCGCACCCGGACGGACCTACGAGAACCGTGAACGAGCCATCTTCGATTTTCAGATTCAGGTCATCGATGACCGTGTTGTCACCGAAACTCTTCGTAATCCTTCGAAACTCGATCGATCCCACGCGGCGTCCTCCACCCAGATTGCTGACCTGTACCTCTCTAGAGATACCTGTCGATCCGGCCGAAAGACGCTTCGTTTGAGCGAGATTGGCTGAGACGTCATCTTGCGTTTACTTATGAAGTTGTATTTTCACGTTGCGTTTAGTTTCGAATCTGCGAATAGAGCGCCCGGGAGACCCGAAAACGAAACGTTACGAAACTCGAGCGGGAGCCGCCGTCGTCGTGCCCGCGCGAAAGCGGCACGTGAAGTGCAACGATGCCGACGGCTCGTCGCGCAGCATCCGGGCGATCTGCTCTCCCGCTGCGCGCCCCTTCTCAAACGCGGGCTGCACCATGGTCGTGAGCACATGCTCGCCGATGCCGTCGACGCGGATACCGTCAAAACCGGCCACGCTCACATCTTCCGGAACGCGCAGGCCGAGCTCTTCGGCAGCACGGATGACGCCGGCAGCCAGCAGATCGCTTTGCGCCAGCACCGCCGTGGGACGCGACGCCGGATCAGCCAGCAGCGCACGCCCGGCGATCACACCCTCGTCGATCGAGCTGCCGGCAGCCGCGAACGCCGGCACGTCGGGATAGACATCACGGATGCCGTCGAAGCGGTCGATGCTGACCTCGACAGTGGCGTCATTCCACTGGTCGTCACTGATCGGTCCGCGGGCGGCTGTGCTGTTCAGCGGCAGGGTGACGGCGACGACGCGCTTGTGCCCGAGACCGTGCACATGGCGGGCTATTTCGGCTGCGGCCTCGCGGTTGTCCAGAGTGATTTGCGGCACTCCCTCCCCGGCGTCGCCCTCGATGACGACAACCGGAAGCCCGCGGCTTCGAACGACCTCCAGCGATTCCCGTGTTCGCCCCGAGCATCCGATCAGCACGACAGCATCCACCGGCGCGGTCGTCAGCGCGGGCGCGTGGGCGCCATCAACCTCGTCGCGCAGCAGAAGCAGACCCGCGCCCAGCGACGCGAGCGCATCGGTGAGGCCATCCATCATCGGAATCGTGACCGGATCAAGGAACGCCGCCCGCAACTGGCCCTCGAGAACGACGGCGACGATTCCGCTGCGCCCCATGCGCAGCGACGCCGCTCGCGGGTCGGGGCCGGCATAACCGAGAGCCGCCGCTGCGGCGAGCACACGCTCGCGGGTGGCATCCGAAACCTTGGTCTTGCCGCTGAACACGACCGACGCGGTCGACGTGGAGACTTCAGCGCGGCGAGCGACATCGGCAAGCGTTGCGCGTCGTGCGGCGGCATCGGCGGTCATGCATCGAGGATATCTCGAAATGCTCCCATCGATCGAATCGATTCGATACGCTCTTTTCATGGACTTTGCTCTCACCCGTTCGCAGTACGTTCGCTGGCGCAACGCGATCTTCGCGATCTTCCTCGCCAGCGGCACGTCGATCGCGACCTGGGCCTCGCGTGTGCCGGACATCAAGTCCGCGCTCGGCGTCGACAACGCGCAGATCGGCCTGCTCCTGCTCGGCATGGGCGTGGCCTCGATCCTCGGCATCTCGACCGGGCCCGCCGTGATGGCACGCATCGGCGCGCGGCGCGGGATGCTGGCGATGATGATCATGCTCGCGCTCGGTCTCGTCTTGATCGGCGTCGGCACGACCGTGTTCGCGTCATTCCCGCTCGTCACCATCGGTCTCGCCCTGTTCGGGTTCGGCAACGGATGCCTCGACATCATGATGAACGTCGAAGCCACCGCCATCGAGCAGGAGGCGGGCAAGACGATCCTGCCGCTGTTCCACGCATTCTTCAGTTTCGGCACCGTCATCGGCGCCGGTCTCGGCTGGGTGGCCACCACCTGGCACCTCGACGTCGCAACGCACGCACTCGTGGTCGCCGTAATCATCTTCATTGGCGCGTTCGCGTGTTTCGCCAATGTGCCCAACCGCGACGCCGGGCTCGATCCGGCCGAACCCGGCGACAAGCCGCACTGGCGTGAACGCATGCACCTGGCCCTGGCGGCGTGGCGCGAACCTCGCACCTACGCCCTCGGCGTCGTCATGCTCGGTATGTCCTTCGCTGAGGGCGGGGCGAACGACTGGCTCGCGCTCGGCGCTGCCGAAGACCACGGCGGGGGCACGGCGATCGGGGCCGCGGCACTGACCGTCTTCTCGGTGTGCATGACGGCAGTGCGGATCTTCGGCGGTCCTCTGGTGGACAGATTCGGACGCGTGCTCGTGCTGCGAGTTCTCGCTGTCGCCGCAGCCGCCGGCATCCTGCTGTTCATCCTGGCACCATCCCTCCCCCTCGTCTTCGTGGGAGCCGCGCTGTGGGGTGTCGGCGCCTCGCTCGGGTTCCCCCTGGGCATGTCAGCTGCTGCCGATGACCCGACGAAGGCTGCTGCGCGAGTGAGCGCAGCTGCGACGATCGGCTACGTGGCGTTCCTCGGCGGTCCCCCGATTCTGGGCCTGATCAGCGAGCACATCGGCCTGCTGAACACGCTGTTCATCCTGGTCGCGCTGGTCGTGGCATCCGGACTGTTCTCCGGGGCCGCGAAACCGCTCGCGCTGAACGCGAAGGCGGGCGCCGCAGCGCGCAATACCTCCAACGGCAGTTAGGCTCGTCGAGTGCGTCTCGTCATTGCTCGCTGCTCCGTGGATTACACCGGGCGGCTCAACGCCCACCTCCCCCTCGCCACACGACTGCTCGTGCACAAGGGGGACGGGAGTCTGCTGGTGCACTCCGACGGCGGCAGCTACAAACCGCTGAACTGGATGAGCCCGCCGTGCACCCTCGCCACCGAAGATCCGACCGAGGCTGAGGGCAGCGCTGGCGTGCTCGAGGTGTGGCGCGTCACCCACAAGAAGACCGGCGATGCGCTGCGCGTGCAGATCTACGAGGTGCTGCACGACTCGGCGCATGAGCTCGGTATCGATCCCGGTCTGCAGAAGGACGGCGTGGAGGCCGACCTGCAGCGTCTGCTCGCCGAGCAGGTCGAACTTGTCAGCGAGGGCGCAACACTGGTGCGGCGCGAGTATCCGACGGCGATCGGTCCGGTGGATCTGATGGTCCGGGATGCCGACGGCGCTGCCATCGCGGTCGAGATCAAGCGCCGCGGGGACATCGACGGCGTCGAGCAGCTCACACGTTATCTCGAGCTCCTCGGGCGCGATCCGCACCTGGCTCCTATCACCGGCGTGTTCGCAGCCCAGGAGATCAAGCCGCAGGCTCGGGTGCTCGCTGAAGACCGTGGCATCCGCTGCCTCGTCCTCGATTATGACGAGATGAAGGGCATCGACTCGGGCGTTCCGCGCCTTTTCTGACCTCGTCGCCGTTCATAACTCCTGAAAAACACCCCGGGTAGCGGGCATCAGGGGGTGTTCTGCCCCGATCCGGCCTATTCTTCAGGAGTTGTGCACCGAGCGAGTGGGCACCCAGCACCGGGCGGGCGGGCGGCCGACGGCCCGGCCATAGGCTGGATGCATGCTTCTCTCTCCCTACACCTGCGTGCTCTGGGACGTCGACGGCACGATCGCCGACGCGACTCCCGGCATCTTCCCGCGGCTGCTCGAAGTGCTCGCCTCCTTCGGCGTCGCAGCACCCGATTCGGCCGCGATGCCCCGCTGGGTCGGTCCGCCGCTGTACGAATCGTTCCAGAACCTCGCCGGGCTCACCCCGGACCAGGCCGATGACGCGCTCGTCCGCTACCGCGAGCTGGCCGCACGCGACGGGTATGCGGCATCCGTCGATATCTACCCGGGCATCCCCGACGTGATTCGCGCGGTCGCGGCCGCCGGCATCCCGCAGGCCACGGCGAGCACGAAGCCCGAGAACCAGGTGCGGGCGATCCTTGACCATTACAACCTGAGCGACCTGTTCACCGCGATCTCCGGTGCGCGAAGCGGCACTGTGGGCCGCAACGACGGCAAGGCCGACGTCATCCGCTGGGCTCTGGAGCGACTGCAGGAAGCTGGCGCCGACACCTCGAAGCCGGTACTCATCGGCGACCGGCACCACGATGTCGAGGGCGCAGCCGAGTTCGGCATCCCCGTCATCTTCTCCGAGTGGGGCTTCGGCGACTCAGCCGAAGGTGATCCCGCAGCATTCCGCGCCGCCGACCCGGCCGCTTTGCAGCCACTGCTTCTGCACGAGAGCCTCTAACACCCGAGAAAGCACAACACTCCCCGTCGAGCCACGCTGGTGGCGCGCTCGATCGGGGAGTGTTGTGCTCGGCCCTCAGATGGGGCGGATGTTCTCGGCCTGCAGGCCCTTGGGGCCCTGCGCCACCTCGAACTCGACGCGCTGGTTCTCGTCGAGTGAGCGGTAGCCGCTTGCTTCAATGGCGGAGTAGTGCGCGAAGACGTCAGCGCCGCCGTCATCGGGGGAGATAAAGCCGAAGCCCTTCTCCGAGTTGAACCACTTAACCGTGCCTTGGGTACTCATGTACTGCCGTTCTTCTGGAATGTCGTCGACGCAGGGTGCCCCGACGTTGCCCACATTATCTGCGCAGGACCCGAGGGGAATAGCTCGGCCCGGATGGTAATCCAAATGTTGCATGAGCGGACTTGCGCACAGGCTCCGGAACCGAAAATAAACGGCCCTCATCGCGGGGGGAGCGATGAGGGCCAAAGACGACCGGAGGGGTGCGTCAGAAACACCCTAGCGGGAAAAACTCACTCTTGTCCCCCATTTGGGGGACAAATCGCCAAAAACGTGGGAAGATTTTCCCAGAACGGTTCTCTCGAGCAGCCCATTGGGGACTGAACTGCTCGAGAGAACCTCATCGCATGCGTTGATCGTTCGGGTGTGGGGACGAACCAAACCGTCAACTGGGGATGACGGTGACGATCAGACCCCGTGCGCATGCACCTTCACAGTAGGGGAGGATGTGCGACTCGTCGACGAGGTTCTCGGCAATGCGAGTCCAGCGAAGGTGGGGAACTGATCCCGCAGGGATCGCAGGTTCGGGAAGGGGTGGGACGCACAGCACGGATCTAGATCCGGCGCCTCGCCCCTCCCCGGCGAGCAGCGTGAAGTCGGCGCCGTCGAACATCGCTCAAACGTGGAGACTGCCCGCTTCCCCGGAGCGAGCGCGGGGCGCTGAGGTCGACTAACTGCGGCCGGTGGTGGCGAAGCGCTGCTGATACTGGCTGGGCGGAACCCCCGTGTGCGCGACGAACAGTCGCCGCATCGTTTCCGGGTTGTGAAATCCCGTCCGCCGAGCAGTGGTATCCACAGACTCTCCGCTCAGCAGAAGCCCCTTTGCGTGTTCCAGGCGCGTCTGTTCCACGAACTCTGTCGGCGTCATATCCAGTTCTGTACGGAATAGGCGTGCCAGATGTCGCGCACTCACCCCCGCGATGCGCGCGAGTTCATCGAGTCCACGCGCTGCGTCCGGATGTGCCGTGACGTTATCGACGACTCGCCGCACGTTCTCCTGACTGCTGCGAGAGTGAGCAAGCATCGCCGAGTACTGCGACTGGCCGCCGGGACGCTGCATGTACACGACCAGATGACGAGCCACATCGCGGGCCAGGTCTACGCCATGATCGGACTCGATCAGAGCGAGAGCGAGGTCGATTCCTGACGTGACACCCGCAGAGGTGAAGAGGGCACCATCACGCACGAATATCGCATCAGGATCGACTTCGATCGTCGGGTAGATGCGAGCGAGAAGATCGGCATGCGCCCAATGCGTCGTCGCCCGCTTCCCGGCCAGCGCTCCCGTCGCGGCGAGCAGAAAAGTGCCCGTGCACACCGAGGCAACCCGAGCGCTGACGCGGACAATATGCCTGGTGGCAGACAGCACACCAGGCGGAATGGGTTCCGTCGGAACCGCGTCACCACCAGGGATCACGACGATGTCGGCTCGGCTCACCTCTGATGCGGCGCTGTCTGCCGCAAACGTTGACCCGATCGACGTTCGTGCAGACGCACCTGTGGCCGAGACATAACGAAGTCGGTAGTCGGCTCCGAATCGTGATGCCTCCGTGAACACCTCTGCGGGGCCAGCGATATCGAGGTGCTTCACCCCGTCGAAGATGAGAAATACAACCTCGCGAGTGGACATATCCCACTATGTCCATATTCGAGGGGTAGTTGTCAATTCAGACACTCACACTCTCGGGGCATATGTTCGAGACTGGTCAGACTCGGCAAGACTGACCACCAGGAGCCACACCATGACCGAAACCATCGCCGGCATCCAGATTCCCGACACGGCGCTAGTGCGTGACATCACCGACTATGTGCGCGAGCACGAGAACGACCTGCTGTTTCACCATTCCCGCCGCGTGTTCCTTTTCGGCGCGCTCATGGGGGAGCAGCGCGGTCTTGACGTCGATCTCGAACTCCTCTACGCCGGAGCGATGTTCCATGACCTCGGCCTCACCGATGCGTACTCGTCATCGCAACTGCGGTTCGAGGTTGACGGGGCAAATGCGGCCCGCGATTTCCTCACCGATCGCGGTGTGGACGAAGAAAGTGCCGCATCCGTGTGGACAGCCGTTGCCCTCCACACCACGCCCGGCGTTCCCGAATTCATGGCACCGGAGATCTCGCTTCTCACCGCAGGAGTCGAAACCGACGTGCTGGGCATTTGGTACCACTCCGTCAGCGAAGCACACCGTGTTGAAGTAACTCAGGCCCATCCCCGTCCGGACTTCAAGAATCAGATTCTTGCGGCGTTCACACAGGGAAACCTTCACCGCCCCGACAGCACTTTCGGCAACGTGAACGCTGATGTGCTGGCACATTTCATGCCCGACTACGAACGCACTGACTTCGTCGAGATCATCCGAAACAACCCGTGGACTGAGTGACCGTGTTTCTCTGCCCGTCACACTGAGGCCCCATGGCTTTTAGTCGCCCGCATCCATCCCGTCAACCCCGTCGCCACAATTTCGCGTCGGTGTGAGAGTCGGTTGTACAGATCCCCGACGAAAGGAACGGATCAATGGGTATTGGAGACAAGGCCAAGCACGCCGCAGAAGACATGGCCGGCCACATGAAGGAAGCCGCCGGCAAGCTCACCGACAACGAGAAGCTCGAAGCCGAGGGTAAGGCCGATCAGGCCAAGGCCGACCTGAAGAAGGCTGGCGACGATGTCAAGGACGCCTTCAAGAACTGACGGCGTCGGCACCGACTGAATCCGGAACCATCGCATGACGCGTTTCGGTATCGAGGAGGAGTTCATGCTCCTCGACGAGGACACCCTCGTTCCCGTTCCGCTGGGCAGCGCCGCACGCACGGCTTTGCCCAGCGGCTCCGGCGAGGTGATGAAGGAGTTCTCACCTCACAGATCGAGGTCGCCACATCCCCCGTGTCAACGCTCGCGGACGCCGGGCGAGAATTGCGCGCGTTCCGGGAGGGCCTGCACGCCTTCGCTCACCGCCACGCTGCGGTCGCAATCGGCAGTGATCCGCGCGCGCAGGGCACCGATTCGATCCAGGCCTCGCTGTGGGCCGCCTCGCGTGATGGTCTGGATGCCACACTCATCGATCCGGAGACCGACGCCCTGGCATCCGCTCGCGACCTCGCCGCACTGTTGCTGCGCACGATCACACCGGCATTGGAAGAAAGCGGTGATCTCGCGTTCGTGCAGGAACATCTTGACCGCGTTGTGCGCTCCGGGAACGGAGCGCAGCGCCAGCGCACCGCCTACGCCGAGAACGGAATCGCCGGCCTGCGTTCGCTGGGCTGCGCGGTGGCGCTGCCCGGCGAGACGGAGGCCGGCGAGACGATGACAGGGATGCCCGGGACAGGGGTGCCGGGGGAGTGGAACGCTTAGGCGACCGCGGAGACAACGCCGCTGATGAGCACGGCGAGGATGGTCGTCCAGCCGATGATGGCGACGGCCTGCCAGATGAGGATGCGGACCTTGCCGATACCGATGGCGGCAAGCATGGTCGCGGTGAACTGTGTGGGCAGCAGCAGCGGGCCGAGCAGGCTCACGCCGGGAACGCCGTAGCGCTCGAGTGCACCCTGGAACTTCTGGCGGCGCGCTGCCTTGCGTGCGCTCTCGTCTTCGACCGCAGCATCCACGATCTCTTCCACACCGGCGTCAGCGGCGTTCCCACTGGCGAGCACCCGAGCGCGCTTTCGGTTGACGACTGCGGTCCGTGCGCTGGAGCTGACGAGAACCAGGATCGCGACGCAGGCGAAGTTTCCGGCGATGGCGGCGATCGCGGCGACAACCGGGTTGATCCCACCGAGGATGCCGATCGAGACTGCGCCTTCGCCCTCGATGAAGGGGATTGCTCCGGCGAGCGCGACGATGAGCGGCTGCACCAGCTCGGGCACTTGGGCGACCAGGTTCTGGAAAGTCTCGATGAGGTTCATGGCGGCTCCTGTCGTTATGCACCGGATGTCGGTGTAAGACAATCTCATCGCGTTTCGCCTCTGGCGATAAGTGTCTGTCTGTCACCTCTGTCCGGGTGGTTTGCACGTGGACGGGTGACAATTGTCACGGCCATAGGCTGGGAGCATGAGCAGTATGTCACCCGCCGAATCGGAGGGTCTTTCGGCCACGGCCACGGCCGGGCCGCATCGCATCGCCCGGAGCATCTCCGCCACCTGGTGGTACACGGTTTCTGCCCTGATGGTATTCCAGTTCATGGTCGTGCTGATCTGGTTCGGCGTCCAGTCCAGCACCGACGCCACGCCTGCCGCCCTGGCGATAGTCGGCGTCGGTGGCCTGCTCTGGTGTGCGAGCTGTGTCGCACTACTGCTGCAGTATCGGCACCGTGACGATACCGCTGGTGCCGTTGCCGGGTGGCGAGGAATCATCGTGCCTCTCGCCGTGTCAGCTGCGGTCGGCGTCGGAGCAGGGCTCGCCAGCGGACTGTGGATCATCGGAGCGCTCCCCCTGGTGCAGGCACTGATGCTGCTGAATTGGCCACGCGGTGTACGCCTGCGGCTCGTGATCGTTGCGATGGCACTGATGACGGGTGCGATGTTCGTCGACCTGCGCATGACTGACACCGCAGACGAGGCAACGGCGCGGAACTGGTGGATGCTCGGTTTCTTCTCGATTCTGCTGCCCGCCATGACGGTGACGTCGCTGTGGTGGTGGGACGTGCTCGCCACGCTCGACCGGGCTCGAGCCGCGGAGTCGAGGCTCGGGGCCACTCAGGAGCGTCTGCGGGTGGCGACAGACGTGCATGACTTGCAGGGGCATCATCTGCAGGTGATCGCTTTGCAGCTCGAGCTTTCCGAGCGCCTTTTGGAGAAGGACCCGGATGCTGCGCTCGATCAGATCCGGCTCGCCCGTGCCAGCGTCGCTGAAGCACGACAGGGCACACGCGATCTGGCCATGCGCTTTCGCGGTGTTCCGCTGCGCGATGAGATCGCCAATGCCGTGGATCTGTTGCGGGCTGCGGGCACGACTGCCGACGCCGAGGTGGATCCGGACTCCGATCACGCACCGGCATCCGTTCTCGGACCGATCATCCGCGAGACCACGACCAATGCTCTCCGGCACGGCGGCGGCAAGTGGGCGCATCTGTCGTTGACGCGCGACGGGTCTCGGTGGCGCTACGAGATCGCGAACGATTCCGCATCCGATACGACCCCCAGCAGCGACGGATCGGGGCTGGAAGGTATCAGTCGTCGTGTCGCCGAAGTCGGTGGTTCAGCACAGGTGCATCGCGGCAAGCACGAGTTCTCGATCGTGGTGCTGGTTCCCAGCGAGACGACAGCGGGGGAGAAGCGATGATCCAGGTTCTGATCGCGGATGACGAGGCGATGATCCGCTCGGCACTGGCGGCACTGCTGCGCTTGGAAGACGATATCGACGTAGTCGCCGAGTGCGCTGATGGTGAGCAGGCGGTCGTCATGGCTGAGAAGCTGCAGCCCGATATCTGCCTGCTCGATCTGGATATGCCAGGACTGGACGGTGTCGAGGTAGCCGAACGGCTGCGCCGCACACTGCCGGCAACGCGCTGTGTGGTGGTGACGCGTCATGCCCGACCCGGCGTGCTTCGGCGAGCGCTGGCATCCGGAGTCGCCGGCTTTTTACCGAAGTCTCGCGGAGCCGACGAGGTCGCCGAGGTCATTCGCCGGGTCGCCGCCGGCGCCCGCTATGTCGATCCCGAGGTGGCAGCCGACGCGCTGAGCGATGAACGCAGCCCCCTGACCGATCGTGAGCTCGACGTGCTCAGAGCGGGGCGACGCGGCGAGACGACGAGTCAGATCGCCCGCACGCTGATGCTTGCGCCCGGCACCGTACGCAATCACATCTCGACCATGCTCGCGAAGCTGCATGTCGCCACTCGCCAGCAGGCAGTGCTGATGGCCGAAGAGCGCGGCTGGATCTGACTCGAAAGGTAATGCCATGAAGATGATCGGTGTGCTCGGCGGGATGAGCTGGGAATCGTCGCTGGAGTGGTATCGCCTCGCGAACGAGCGCGTCAGGGATCGACTGGGCGGGCACCATTCCGCCCGAATTCTGCTGGATTCGCTGGACTTCGCGGAGATCGAGGCGATGCAGGCGCGAGGCGACTGGGATGCCGCCGCACAACTGCTCGCCGGGCGCGCCCGGGCCCTCGAAGACGCGGGAGCCGAGTTGCTGGTGCTGTGCACCAACACCATGCATCTCGTGGCAGAACAGATACAGGATGCCGTCAGCATCCCGTTCCTGCACATCGTCGACGTCACGGCCGAGGCGATCCGCCCCTCCGGTGTGCGAACCGTCGGGTTGCTGGGCACGGCTTTCACCATGGAGCGGCCGTTCTACGCGGATCGACTCGGTGCTCACGGCATCCGCACGATCGTCCCGGACGCAGCAGGGCGACGGGTAGTGCACGACGTGATCTACGACGAACTCGTGCACGGCGTCGTCCGGGAGGAATCCCGGCAGCGCTACCAGCGCGTCATGGAAGATCTCGTCGACCGCGGTGCCGAGGGGATCATTTTGGGCTGTACAGAGATCGAGCTGCTCATCGGCCCCGACGATGCGGCAGTGCCGGTCTATCCCACGACCTCGCTACACGTCGACGCCGCGCTCACCGCCGCATTGGGTGGCTGATGCTGAGCTCACAGCGGCGGCTCTTCGATGTGTCGGCGCGAGCGGCCGCGGCGATGGCGTCCGCTGATGCCGAGCAGCACGAGGGCGATGACGATGGGGATGTACACGAACGCATCGTTCGTCGTGAATGTCTCACCCAGCAGAAGCGCCGCGCCGAGTAGCAGCACCGGTTCGAGGTAGGACAGCAGGCCGAACAGGGACAGCGGCAGCAGGCGTGAGGCGAGGATGTAGCAGGTCATCGCGACTCCGCTCAGCGCTGCCATCAGCAGCAGCGACGGCCAGGTATCCGGGATGCTGCGCGAGAGGTCGGATGCGTAGGAGACGACGATCACGACAACTGCGGGCACGCTGAGCACGATGATCTCGATCAGGAAGACCTGCATCGAATCGAGCCCTGTCCAGCGGCGGAGGGCGAAGTAGATCGGATAGAGGCCGGCGATGATCATGGCCGGCCAGTTCACGCCGCCGGCGATCAGCAGCTGCACGAGCACGCCCACCCCGGCGGCCGCCACCGCGCACCACTGCATCCTGTTCAACCGGTCGTGGAAGAACACCCGCCCGACGACGACCATCACCAGGGGCAGCAGGAAGTATCCGAAGGCGATGTCCTGCGCATGCCCGTTGGCGGGCCCCCACATGAATACCCACAACTGCACCCACATGATGGCGCTGTTGACGAGAACGATCAGCAGCAGCTTCGGGCTGCGCGTGATGCGCTTCATGACTGCTTTGAGCAGGCCGCGCGCCCGGGCTGATGCATTCACCGCGAGGAGTGAAATGAGGACGAACAGCACACGCCAGGCCGTCGTCTCCTCGGGCGCGAAACCGTCGAGATGGCCGCCCAGCACGCTGATCACACCGAAAAGAACGGATGCCAGAAGTGATGCCACGACCCCGCGTCCAGCGGTCTGGGAAAGTGCGGAACGCGAAATGAGGGACTCCGTGAGATCAGGGGAGGGGTACTGCAAATCTAGTCGCCCGAGATGTAGCAACCTGAGTTGACAGGGCCCATCTAAGCAACATAGGTTGACACTATGGAATCCACGACAATCGCGGACATCGCCGCCGACCTCAGCGATCCCCGGGCAGGCCTTCGCGCGGTGTCATCATTGCGCGTTCTCGCCGATGTTCTCGAGCTCAAGCAGGTGGAGGCCGCGCTGCGGTCGGGCCTGAGCTGGCAGGAGGTCGCCGACGCCCTCGGGGTGAGCAGGCAAGCGGTGCACAAGAAGCACGCCAAGCGCATCGACCCGACCATCCCCGTCCCGAGGAGAACCTCATGAGCCGCTTTCTGACCGCCGCCGCGACCATGCAGACACTGAGTGCGACCGCCATGGAAGAGGCGTCCCGTGAGGGTCGCCGCGAAGCAGATCTCGAACACCTTCTGTTCGCACTGCTGCTCAGTGAGCAGAAGGCCGGTCAGGTGCTGCGCGGGCTGGGAATCACACTGGATGCCGCGCGAGACGCCGCCCGACAGCAGCACGCCGCTCAGCTGCAGTCACTCGGCGTCTCGATCGAGCAGAACGAACCGGGTCGCATCACGTTCCACGAGACCGAGGGCTACGAATGGAGCGAGCGAGCGCTGGGGGTCATGACCCGCGCGGGTGACGGTCGGCGCGCCGGAGATGCTGCGGCGATTCTGCGCGAGCTGCTGACCGAGCCGAGCGGGCTGATCACCGGAATCCTCGAACGAGTCGGGACGACACCCGCCGCCGTGACTGAACGGCTCGATGATGCCGAACGGATTCCGCAGCATCCGACTTCCTCGAAGAGCACCGTACAAGGAAGATTCGAGGTTTTCGTCCCTGCCGCTATCGCTGATGTCTGGGAACTCGTGTCGGATGCTGAGCGGATGCCGGAGTGGGAACCGCAGGCCGGAACCGTCGAGGTCGAGACCGCCGACTCCTGGATCGTCCACTCACGCACCGAGTACCCCGATGGCAAGCCCGCCAAGGTAAAGGAGCCGTTTCGGCGGCGGCGAGTCACGCGGGCCGAGGCGCTGGAGCCGACCTCAGTGGTCTGGTCGTTCGTGTTTCCCGACGCCGCGCACCCCAATCTCCGCACAGTGTGGATTGAACTCTCGCCCGCAGCAGGCGGCACGCAGGTGACTCTCACGTCATCCTGGCAGCGTCGCGGCGGCTGGCGCCGCATCGTCGGATTCCTGCTGAGCCCGCTGCAGCGCTTCTTCGTGTGGCTGCAGCTGTTTCAGACCGGCGGCGCCATCAGCCGGGTGTTTCGCTGATCAACGGGCGCCGCCGATGCGCTCATTGACGAACGAAGCCTCCTCACCGAGCGCGAGCTCGACAGGCAGTGCTGGCGGCCGAGGAGCGCGGCTGGATCTGAGAGTCGTCGCCATAGGATGAGCGACATGCGCGCTGTCTCGAAACTTCCCTCACCGTTGACAACGCGCCGCGCTCGGTTCTTGTCGAGCCTCAGTATCGCCGGAGAGATCTTCGGTCTCCTCGTGCAACTGACTCTCGTGTACATCGGTATCGACCTGTCCTTGTCGACGGATGGGGACCTCGACGTCTTCGTCGTGTTGTTGTGGTGCGCCCTGGCGACGCTATACCTGGTGGTCACCATCATCGGGCTGAACGTACTCGTACGGTCAGATCGCGCAGAGCCGCCCGCAACACGCAAGCTCATCATGCACCCATTGACCCGGCTGCTTTCTACACTTCTCACCTTCGGCGCGAGCGCGCTCGGTTTGCGCGAAGCAACCGCGCTGATCGTCAACATCGGTCAGGAAGTGGTCGATCCGATCGTTGAGATCAGTGCGATCTGGACGATGCTGCTCTCCTGGGCAATCTTCAACTGGGGCTTCGCGCGCATCTACTACTCGCGCTACCACCGTGCACCCGAGCCGCCCCTGATGTTTCCCGGCACGGCTGAGCCGCGCCTCAGCGACTTCGTCTACTTCTCATTCACGAACGCGACAACCTTCGGCACGTCAGATGTGCAGGTCATGAGCTCTCGGATGCGCTGGACCGTCATTTGGCACACCACGCTCGCGTTCTTCTTCAATGCGCTCATCATCGCGCTGTCGATGAACGTGATCTCCAAGGGTGACCTCTTCAGCCGGATACTGTCCTAGCTGTTCGACGTATCTCAACGAACCAGGCACGCGGCCCCGGCATCCAGAAACGAAAAGGCCCGGCTCCTAAAAGGAACCGGGCCAGTCGTATTTCATTCGCGTGCGCGAGGGGGGACTTGAACCCCCACGTCCATAAGGACACTGGCACCTGAAGCCAGCGCGTCTACCATTCCGCCACTCGCGCGAGCGTCTTGCTCCGAAGAACTCAACTTCACAACAATATCACGCGATTTCCTTTGCTCCGAACCATAGCGGCGGCCACCAGCATCCACCCGTCAGACCGCGAGAAACACCCTGCTGCATGAGAAACGTGCTGCCACGCCCTGTCTCGTGTGTGATGTCTCAGGTCTTCGGTGACGGTTCTTGTCTCAGAACATTGGTGACGGTTTCTGTCTCAGGAGA
>NZ_JBSVRM010000010.1:0-52582 GCF_054072595.1 Microbacterium wangyouchuni | reverse complement strand
AGCCAACCGGCTGAACGAGCTGCTACTCGCCGCTTAAACCCCCGGCGTTGCTCCCACCATTTGACATTGCCCCACTTTTAACAGCACCAATTGCGACGGGAGCAGGGGGTAGGCGCGCGGGGACGCCGCGGCAGGGTGGGTCTGCCTGTCGGTCGGTCGGAGGTCAATTCACGACATCGACCGCGAGGCCATGGGATGCCGCGGCAAGCCTCTTATCGTTAGTCCAGAATTCGTCGCATCCGCTCAGCTGCGCCGCAGCCAGGTGCAGAGCATCCGGAGTCTTGAGCCCGAAATCCGCGCGCAGCTCTGCAGCGCGAATGAATGCCGCGGCGTCGAGGGATATCCGCTCCAGTCGGTCAAAGATCGCCAGGTAGCGGTCCCGGAGCTCAACGTTCTTCTCCCGCAACGGGACCACCAAACATTCGTGCAAAGCGAGATCGCTTGCGCCCACCAGCGACCTGGTCTGACTCAGAGCGGCTCGCACGGCATCCCCGCGCGCACTCCGGTCTTCCAGCGCATAGATGAGGATGCACGAATCCAGGTAGATCATTCCCAGGAATCCCGCGCTGCAGCGATCTGGGCATCCAGTTCTGCGCTCGTCCGAGAGAGTCTCGTTGGCACCGGATTGGACTCGATCCATTCGATCAGTGCGGTGCCACTCCTGATCAGATCGACCGGACCGATCGGGACCAGACGCGCCACTGGGGCGCCCCTTTTCGTGATCACCACATCCTCGCCGGACTGCGACTCCGCGATCAATCGCGAGAGGTTGTTCCGCGCGTCGAGAACATTATGCTGAGCCATCTAGCCATTATAGCCAAACTTCTAGCCAGGTCGGGAATCTGGTTCAGTGGTCGGGTAGCCCCGCCACCAGCTCAGCGAACACCTCGTCCGCCGCATCCCACCGCGCCAGCGGGGCCCCTTGGCCGAGCCACAGCGACTGCAGCTCCCCCAGACTCTGCTTGCCGGCCTCAGCGCGGAAGCGCCCGGTCAACCAGTTCTGCATCGGGAACGGTGCGATCGTGCCGCTGGCCTCGATCGCCCGCACGGTGCGGTTGCGGACGCCGCGGGCCAGGCGTCCGCTCATCGCCTTCGTCAGGACGCTCTCGTCGGCGGCGGTGCGACGAATGGCTGCGCGGTGCGCATCGTTAGCTGCGGATTCGCGCGTCGCCAGGAACGCCGTGCCGACCTGAACACCGGATGCCCCGAGCGCCAGGGCCGCCGCGACACCGCGCCGGTCGGCAACGCCTCCGGCTGCGATGACCGGAATCGACACGGCATCCACCACCTGCGGCACGAGCACGAACGTGCCCACCAGAGATTGCTCCGGCGTGCGCAGGAAAGACACCCGGTGACCTGCCGCTTCGGCGCCGCTGGCGATGACAGCATCCACACCTGCACCGGCAAGCACGACGGCCTCGGCCACCGTCGTCGCCGTGCCAACAACTCGGATGCCACGCCGATGCGCCTCCTCGACGACGTCGCCCGACGGCACCCCGTAGACGACGCTGAGCACGGCGGGAGCGGCATCCCAAATCGCATCGAGCTGCTTGTCCAGCGGCGGCAGGTAGCGCTCGGGACGCGCGGGAACCTCCACGCCGACGGCCTCGTAGAACGGCTCCAGCGCCTGCGCGAAGACCATGTGCTGCGGACCGGGCGCCACCTCATCTCCGGTCGGAAGCCAGATGTTCAGCGCAAACGGTTTGCCGGTTGCGGCGCGCAGCTCGGTAGCGGTGGACCGGATGCGGTCACCGTCGTAGCCGTACAGCCCATAAGCGCCGAGGCCGCCGGCCTCGCTCACGGCCGCGGTCAGCGCGACGGAGGACAGCCCGCCGAATGCGCCGAGCAGAATTGGATGCTGGATGCCGAGAACCTCACGCAGATCGCCCATACTCCGAGGCTACGCCTCAGGCGCCCACTGGTAATCTCGGTGACATGGCGGACTGGTTCGAGCAGGTGGTGCAGTTGATGCTGTCTGCGCTCGGGCTGCTCGCGATGCCCGATCTGGCGGCGCTCGATCTCGCAGCGCTTAGCCTGACACTCGCCCTTGTGGCCGTCGCGACTCTCGTCGTCGCGATCACGCTCGGCATCGCCGAGACCGGCCAGGGCTCTTCGCCGCATCCGCTGCGCGCCATCGATCGATCCGTGCTGCTTTCGCAGAGTGATCCGGATGCCGCGGGCCACCCGCGTCCGCGAGCACCGGGAGTCGTGCGCGCCGTGTGATCGTCCGCCAGCGACGGGAGCACGGCATCACGCCGACACTCCCCTCACTCTGAACGGACTATCTCTTGGACATCTACGCCTTCGGGCCCATCGCGGCGATCCTCGACGCCGCCTACGGCGCTCTCACCGCACTGTCTGCACTGCTGGAACCTCTGGCCGGAACCGCAGCATCCGCGGCCGCTGTCATTCTGGTGACGCTGCTCGTGCGTGCGCTGCTCATCCCGGTCGGGATCTCACAGGCCAAAGCCGAGCAGACCCGCGCCCGGCTCGCGCCGCGATTGCGCGAACTGCAGAAGCGGCACAAGAAGAACCCCGAGAAGCTGCAGCGCGAGACGATGCAGCTCTACAAGGACGAGAACACGTCGCCGTTCGCGGGATGTCTGCCTGTGCTCGCGCAGGCGCCGGTGATCGGCATCCTCTACACGCTGTTTCTGCGCACCGACATCGCCGGCCATGCGAACGAACTGCTCACGCATGATCTGTTCGGGGCGTCGCTGGGCACGAGTCTGGTCTCGATGCTGTTCACCGGTCCGTTCGCGCTTCCGACGCTCGTCGTCTCCGGCGTCCTCATCGCGATCATGATCGTCGTCGCCGAGATCACACGGCGCGTTTTCCGCCCGGTCGCCGTGGACGACTCCCCGATGTCATCGCCCGGGATGCTCGGGATGATGAACGCCCTGCACTATCTGACCGCCGTCTTCGCGGTGTTCGTGCCGCTGGCAGCAGGGCTCTATCTGACGGTGACTGTCGTGTGGACGCTCGTGCAGCGGGTGATCCTGCGGCGTCGCTATCCGCTGCCGACGAGCGTGTAAGCGGGGTGCTGGGTCAGTTCGGGATGATCGGGATCGTCCCGGTGAACACCGCCGGCGGTTCTTCCGGGCCCTTCGTCGCATCCGCGGCGCCTGCGCGATCGGCGCCTGTCGCGTCGATCGTCCCGCCGGTGCCGCCCGCGCCGTCCGTGTCGCCTGTGCCGCCTGCCCCCCGCTGCGCACGGCGCGCGCCCACGGTGATTCCCACGCTCGCGACGACCACCAGCGCGACGGCCGCGAGCCTCAACGGTGTCGCACTCTGGGCGAGCACGAGCCATCCGGCGAGTGTGGCAAAAGCTGGTTCGAGGCTCAGCAGCACGCCGAAGACGCGCTGCGGAAGTCGGCGCAGCGCCGCCAGTTCGAAGCTGTAAGGAATCACCGAGGAGAGCACCGCCGTGGCGAGTGCGAGCAGCAGCAGGCTGATGTCGGATGCCGCGGCTATCGTCGTGGGCACACCGATCGGGAGGAGAAGAACGGATGCCACGAGCAGCCCGACCACGAGACCCCCACTGCCGGGGATCGCCTTGCCGACGCTGGCGCTCATGCGGATGTAGAACGCCCAGAACCCCGCTGCGATCAGGGTGAAGAAGACGCCGAGGGGGTCGAGCGGGTCTGCGCCGAGGATGCCGTCCACGCCGAGCAGCGCCATGCCGATCAGGGCGACGGTGACCCAGATGCCGTCGAGGAGGCGTCTGGTGAGAACGGCGGCGAGCACGAGCGGTCCGAGAAACTCGATCGCCACGGCGGGGCCCAGCGGAACGCGCTCGATTCCGGCGTAGAAGAAGCCGTTCATCCCCGTGAGGGAGACACCGAACAGCACGGCGGTGATCCATTGCTGCTTGCTCCAGCCGCGCACGCGCGGGCGGACGATCACCAGCAGCAGAAGTGCGGCGATCCCGATGCGCAGTGATGTCACTCCCCACGCGCCGAGGGCTGGGAACAGCTGGGTGGCGATGGCTGCGCCGAAAGGCAACGAGAGGCACGATCCGACGACCAGAGCTACGCCCACGGCGGTGCTCTGCGAGGCTGGTGTGCGCATCACACCAGCCTGCCCGATGTCAGCGCGGATCGATAGCGACTCGCAGCGGCGCTCCGGGCGCGGATGCTGCGCTGAGTGCAGCATCCACATCGCGCAGCGGATGCACCGCGCCGATCACCTCGCTGAACGGATACGCACGTCCGCGACCGGCCAGGAAACCCACTGCCCCGACGAGGTCGTCGGCCGTGTAGTTGTGCACGCCCACCACGCTCACCAGACGCCGCACGATGCTTTCGGCATCCAGCGGCACGGGCGGTGCCGGAAAGACGCTGCCGACCAGAGCTACGCTTCCTCCGACGTCGGCTGCAGCCAGCGCGTCGGCGACAGCGTGGCCGGATGCCTCGATCACGATGTCTGCGGGCTCGACGGCGGCAGCGAGCCCCACTCCCCCGAATCGCTCCGCGAAACTGCGGCGCGCAGGTGAGGGGTCGACGATGCTGACCTGAGCTCCGGCATCCGCTGCAATTGCCGCGGCCGACAGCCCGACCAGACCCGCGCCGTAGACGAGAACACGCAGCCCTTCCAGGCTCCGACCGGCCGCTGCGCGTGCGACCGCCGCCCAGGCCGTGGCCGTCGCGCACGAGGCCGGCGCGAACACCGCGGCCGGCAGCGCCTCCGGCACCCGCACGATCGCCGTTCCCACGCGCAGATGCGCATGCGTGGCGAATCCTCCGGTCAGCTCCCAGCGGGGTTCAATGCGCTCGTGCCCATATTTGGCGAGCACCGCGCACTTCTGCGTGTGCCCGGCTTGGCATCGTTCACAGGTTCCGCAGGACACCGTCACCGACCACACCACGCGGTCGCCGATGCGCAACTCGCTGCCATCGGCGGCCAGCACACCCGCCTCACCGATGGCGATCACCCGCCCGACACTCTCGTGTCCGAGCACAAGCGGAATGGGAGCCGATCGGTGACCCTGCACTGTGTGCACGTCCGAGCCGCAGATGGTCGACAGCTCGATCGCGACCAGCACATCCTTCAGGCCCAGGGCGACCCCGGGCACAGCGATCGTCTCATGCGCTTGGCTGGGGCCGACCCAGACCATCGCCGTCGCCGCGGGTCTCAGCGCGACGTCGTGCCGCTCATCCTGCGGCAGCAGTACGCGCATGTCACAGCGCCTGAGCGAGGGTGGTGCCGACGGCCGCGTCGCGACCAGCACCGAGGAGTCCGCGTTCGCGCAGCGCCGCGGGCACAGCGGTGATGTCGTCGAGCACCGCATCGGCACCGGCTTCTGCCAGCACATCATGGCTGTGGGCGCCGCTGAGGACGCCGGCGACGAAGCCTGCACCCGCGCGACGACCGGAGCGCACGTCGCTGCTGGTGTCTCCAGCAACGGCGACCGCCTGCACAGACGAGGCCCCGGTGCGCAGCAGCGCGGTGAGGATGAGGTCCGGCGCAGGGCGTCCGCGACCAGCATCCACCGGCGACAGTGCGAGATCGATCAGATCATGCCAGCCGAGGGCATCGATCAGTGCGTCGCGAGTGACGGGGGCGAAGCCCGTGGTGAGTGCGACCGTGAGTCCGGCGTCGCGCAGCGCTGCGATCGTGGCCGCAGCGCCGGGAATCTCCGTCACACCCTGCTCGGCGACGATCTCGGAGTACGCCGTTTCGAACTGAGCGGTGGCGGCAACAGCCGCGTCCGTGTCGCCACCGGAAAGGTGGGTGAACACGTCGATCTTCGACATGCCCATCGTGTCGCGGACGTATTGCAGGGCGTCGTCCCACGGCATCCGATCGGCGACTCCGGTTCGCTCGGCAGCGCGCGCGAAGGCCTGCTCGACGACGCCGTCGTCTCGGACGGTCGTTCCGGCCATGTCGAAGACGACGAGTTCGATGGCGGTCATGGGGTTCCTCCCTGTGCGGGCTGCGATGCCCGGTCAAATGCGGTCTGAAGTGTGTGTTCGGCGAGCCCCAGACCCGTCGTCATGCCGATGCCGGTCGTCGCCGCGATCACGTGCAGGCCCGGCTCCGGCTCCTCGATGAGAAACTCGCCCGGCCCGGAGGCGTAGACGCCCTGCCAACGTTCGATGACGCGGAACCTCTCGGCGGCGAACAGCGTTCGCGCCTCGGCAAGGAATGCGTCAAACGCCGCCTCGGGCTGGAAGGGACCCGGCTGCATGCCACGCACGTGCGAGTCACCGAAGATGAGCGTGCCATCCGGCAGCTGCGTATACATCTGGTTGAGATCGAGGGCCGCGAGCTGTGGATGCTCGGCGTGCAGTCGCTCGCGCAGCCGATCCGCCACGGCGGAGGCGAAGCGCCCGTAGCGCAGCAGCGACCATCCGGTCAGCAGCGGCGCATCAAGAGTGCGTGGCAGGTTGGCGGCGACACGCATCATGTCGAGTGCGCAGCGGACGACGCCGGCACGTTCGGCGATCTCCGGCAGCAACTGGTCGATGTCGTGATTCACCGCGACGACGACCCGGCCCGCGTCGATCTGTCCGCGCGTTGTGTGCACAACGGATGCCGATACCGCCGTCACCGCGGTGCGGAACCGAAACTCGACGCCAAGGCGGGAGAGGTGGGTGACGATAGCGCCCGCGGCTTCGCGAGGATTCGTCTGCAGATCGGGTGTGATGAGTGCTCCGCCGATGATCGAGTCGGGGCGAAGCGGGGCGCGCTCGAGCAGTTCAGCAGCATCCAGCATCCGCAGGTCTGCACCTGCCGCGTGCTCGAGCACGGCGAGCTCGTCACTGTCGCGGGCGGCGATCAGCGTGCCGGACTCGCGCACCCAGAAGCCGGCGTCAGTCGCCAAACGCAGCCAGATCTCGCGCGAGGTATCGGCGAACTCGCGTGCGATCCCCGTCTGGGCACCGATGCACACGTGCCCGAAGTTGCGGATCGTCGCCCCGACGGGCTCAGCCGTCCGGTCCACGACGATCACTCGCAGGCCGCGACGAACGGCGGCGTAGGCAGCGCCGAGACCGACGATCCCGGATCCGACGACCACCAAATCGGCAGTGGATACGGTCATGACGGCCTTTCGATGCTGAGGGGTGTTCAGCACCTACTGTGACACCGCAGTGCCCGGTGAATACGCCGTTCGAGTGAACGTTCGGCTGGCGTTCACCAGTCCTTCGTTCGGGTAAACAGCAGGCAAACTCACGTGCCACCCGGACCGGCAGTTCCCCACGCGGATCGCCCCGAATCACCGTAAAAACAGACGATCGCGAGCGCATGGACTCTAGTACCAAGTCCGCGCCCGCGATCAGACGCTGGGGACGTCTATTTCTGGGGTGCCACTCACGCTACTGACCGATGAAAGCCACGAGAAGTGCCGAAGGTCGCAAGCGCATTGGACTTTCGTCCAATGATCTCTCAGAGGATGCCGTGGCCCCTGTCACCGGATCGGCAGCCGAGCCGCAACCGCCCACCGCCCATCGACCACGCCCGCGCTGAACTCACCGCTGCCTCCGACCACGCGCTCAGCCATGCGGTTCAGACCAGTGCTGCTGGAGGGCAGATCGCGCCGGGGCGTCGCCGGAAGCGGGCTGCAGATCTCCAACGCCGCTGAGTCATCGTCGACGATCAGCCGGACGCTCACGTTTCCGGGTCCCGCATGCTTCAGAATGTTCGTAGCTGACTCGCGCACAATCCGGCTCAGGATGATCTCCGCGACACGAGGCAGTCGCTCATCCTGCGGGTTTCCCTCGCTGCACACCGGATAGCCCGCGGACTCGATTTCACCCCGGGCCTCGTCGATAGCCGCGGCCAGATCACCCGAGTGAGCTGCGGACGAACGCGGCCCATCATCCGCAAGTTCGATGACGAAACGGAGGTCAGCCATGGCCTTCTTCGCCGCGCCACGGATCGCGTCCTGAGACTCTTTGCGCTTGTCTGAGGCATCCAGCATCTGCACATGCAGTGCGACGACGGTCAGGTGGTGCGCGATGCTGTCGTGTAATTCGCCGGCGATCCACCGCCGCTCAGCGAGCACCGCTTCTTTCTCACGCTCGGCACGCTCGGCCAGTTCTTGCTCGAGGCGATGCCCTCGATCAAAAGCCACCCGGAGAGCGAAACCGGTCGCGCCTGCCACCGTCGCAATGATCAGGTAGATCCCGACGGTGACGGGAATAGCCGTGCCCGTGAATGCGATCATGGCGACTGCGACGAGAAAGCCGCCGGCGTAAGACAGGATCAGCACGGTTCGCCCCAGCCGCATGACCAGGCCTGCCGCGATCGCGGCGGCGAGAATCACTTCTGATCCGGTGCCGGTGATGAACGAGAGCGCGAACACCACGCCGAGCGCACAGGTTGCCACCCACGGCTTCCAGAGGTAGAGCGCGAAAGCGGCTGTGGTCGCGATGCTGACCACCGCTGTCAGGGGATTGGCACCGAATATGACGATGCCGACGATGTCAACGACAATGAGCCCGCCGACGACCACCAGAGTGGCGACGCGTTCGAGAGGGCTCAGCCGTCCGCCCTGCGTCAATCGGATGGCGCCAGGTTCATTCCGCAGCGACCGACCGAAAGCCATAGTTGCAGTATCCCCTATTCGCCAGGTGCGCTAGCGTCAGAGACCGAAAGCCTTTGCAAGCATCTGCCAAAAAGACATAGTGTTCACCACCCCGAGCTAGTCGTTTGTCGGATAACTGCCCCCATCTTCTCGACAACCAACACCCTGCACATCAGACCACCGGTCAGACCTTGCTAGCCAAAGGTCTAGGCCCGCGGTGACGTACCGCTTCGCCGTTAGGCTTCCCCCATGCCAGAAATCCGTGTTCTCGTCGTCGATGACGACCCTCTGGTTCGCACAGCACTGTCACACTTCGTGTCCCGCGATCCGGAGATCCAGGTCATCGGTGAAGCCACCACTGGTGCTGAAGCGATCACCTTCGTCGAGGCGGACCGCCCGGACGTCATCATGATGGACGTGCAGATGCCGGAGATGAACGGCATTGAGGCGACCGCGATCATCGCCGAACGCTGGCCTGAGGTGCGCATCCTTGCGGTGACGACACTTGCCGGCCGGGACACCGTCCTTCCCATGCTGAGCGCCGGCGCCGCGGGATACATGCTCAAGGATTCCAGTGCGGAGAGCATCCTCGCCGCTGTTCGAGAGGTCTACAGCGGCGCGAGCTCGCTGTCGCCGATCATCGCGTCGCTGCTCATCGATCACGTACGTGACACCAAGCCCACAGCATCCAGCACACCCGAACTCGAACCTCTCACCGAGCGCGAGACCGATGTGCTGCACCGGCTCACCCAGGGGATGTCGAACGCCGAGATCGCCCGCGTGCTGATCGTCTCCGAGGGCACCGTGAAAGCGCATCTCGGCAGCATCATGTCGAAATGGCATGTGCGCGACCGCGTGCAGATCATCGTCACGGCAGCGCGCGCCGGCCTCGTGGACTTCGGCTGACCTCATAACCGGCGCGGCTACGATCGAAGGCATGTCCGTCACGCCTTCTGCCCTCGCGCACGCCGAGGACCTCGCCGACTTCGTCGCCGCGTCCCCCTCCAGCTATCACGCCGCCGAAGAGGTGGCCCGCCGCCTCGAGGAAGTCGGATTCGTTCGGCTCGAAGAGGAAGATGCGTGGCCAACGCAGGCCGGTGGCCGGTTCGTCGTCGTCCGCGATGGCGCCGCAATCGCGTGGGCGGTGCCGGCGGATGCTTCGCCCACCACGCCCTCGCAGATCTTCGGAGCGCACACCGACTCCCCCGGTTTCAAACTCAAGCCGAAGCCGACCACCGGATCCCGCGGGTGGCTGCAGGCCGGAGTCGAGGTCTACGGCGGTCCGCTGCTGAACTCGTGGCTCGACCGCGAACTGCGCCTGGCCGGGCGCCTCGCTCTGGCCGATGGCCGCGTCGTGCTCGCCGACACCGGAGCACTGCTGCGCCTGCCGCAGCTCGCCGTTCACCTGGACCGCGAAGCGAACAGCGGCCTGGCGCTGGACAAGCAGTTCCAGACCCAGCCGGTGTGGGGCCTGGGCGACCCGACCGCCGAAGATCTGCTGGGCGAACTCGCCGCCTCCGCCGGAGTGAACGCCGCTGACATCCGCGGCTTCGACGCCGTCGTTGCCGATTCCGCTCGCGGAGCCGTGTTCGGCAAGGACAACGCCTTCTTCGCCTCGGGCCGCCTGGACGACCTCGCCTCGGTGCATGCCGGAGTCGTCGCTCTCACCTCGCTCGCCGCAGACACCTTCGACGGACCGGGCATCGCGATCCTCGCCGCCTTCGACCACGAAGAGCTCGGATCCGCATCGCGCTCCGGCGCCGCCGGCCCCTTCCTCGAAGACATCCTGGCCCGGCTCTACGCCGGCCTCGGCGCCGATGCCACCGAGCAGCGCCGCGCGTTCGCGGCATCCTGGCACCTCTCAAGCGACGTCGGACACTCGGTGCATCCGAACTATGCGCACAAGCACGACCCGGTCGTGCAGCCGCTACTTGGCTCGGGCCCGATTCTGAAGATCAACGCCAACCAGCGCTATGCGACCGATGCTCTGGGCGCTGCCGCCTGGGCGAAGTGGTGCGAGGCCGCCGGAGCGCAGTCGCAGGAGTTCGTCTCGAACAACGCTGTGCCGTGCGGGTCGACGATTGGCCCGATCACGGCCACTCGTCTCGGCATCCGCACAGTCGACGTCGGCATCCCGATCCTTTCAATGCACTCCGCTCGCGAGCTGGCTGGCGTCGCCGACCTCGACGCCTTGACTCGCGTCGCCGAGGCCTTCTTCGCCGCCTGACGGTCCCGGGCAGGCCCGTCAGGAGTCGCAGGTGTCGCGAATGGCCGCCACGACCACCGCGTAGCGGCCCTTTGCGACCCCTCCCGCTGGCGCCCGATTCAGCAGGTGTCGCGAAGGGCCGCTCGACGTGCGCGCATGCGGCAAAACGCGACCCCTCCCCGACCTGGGACCGGCGCACGCCCCGACCGGGGACCGGCGCACGCCCCGACCGGCGACCGGGGACCGGCGCCATCGACACCCGCGCGTGATTCATCAGCACTCGGCACCTGATTCCATCGGCACGGCAGTGGTGCCAAGATGATGGCATGTCAGAGAAGATTGCCACGGCACCAGGACTGATTGAGCGCGTCGGGATCGAGGTCATCCCCGAGTCCGACCGCACCGCTAAGCCGCGCGACCTGTTCTGGCCGTGGTTCTCAGCCAACGTGTCCGTGTTCGGGATGTCCTACGGCTCGTTCGTCCTGGGCTTCGGCATCTCGTTCTGGCAAGCGACGATCGTCTCCGTCATCGGCATCGTGGTGTCGTTCCTGCTCTGCGGCCTCATCGCGATCGCCGGCAAGCGCGGCTCCGCGCCGACGATGGTGCTCTCCCGCGCTGCGTTCGGCGTGCACGGGCAGAAGGTTCCCGGCATCGTCTCGTGGCTGACCTCGATCGGCTGGGAGACGTTCCTGGCGATCATGGCCGTGCTCGCCACCGCAACCGTGATCACGCAGCTCGGCGGCGACGGCGACAGCGTCGCCCTGAAGATCATCGCCACCGTGATCGTCGCCGCGCTCATCGTCGCGGCATCCGTTCTCGGGTATCACACGATCATGAAGCTGCAATCGGTGCTCACCTGGGTCACCGGTGCCGTCACGATCCTCTATGTGATCCTCGCGTTCTCGCACATCGATTTCGCCGCCGTGATGGCACTGCCCAGCGGCAGCCTCGCACAAACAATCGGCGCACTGGTGATGGTGATGACTGGTTTCGGACTCGGCTGGATCAACATCGCCGCTGACTGGTCGCGCTATCAGAAGCGCACCGCATCCGATGGCGCGATCGTCGCATGGAACACGATCGGCGGCTCGATCGCGCCGGTGATCCTGGTGATCTTCGGCCTGCTGCTCGCCGGCTCTGACGAAGACCTCTTCAACGCTGTGCAGGCGGATCCGATCGGTGCGCTGGCGGCGATCCTTCCGATCTGGGTACTCATCCCCTTCCTGCTGACCGCTGTTCTCGCTCTCGTCTCCGGCGCTGTGCTCGGAATCTACTCTTCGGGGCTGACATTGATCAGTCTCGGCATCCGCATTCCACGCCCCTCCGCCGCGGCGATCGACGGCGTCATCCTCACCATCGGCACGATCATCGTGGTGTTCTTCGCCACGGACTTCCTCGGCCCCTTCCAGTCGTTCCTCATCACCCTCGGTGTGCCGCTCGCCTCGTGGGCCGGCATCCTGATCGCCGACATTCTGCGCCGCAAGAAGGCTTACGACGACGAGGCGCTCTTCGACGCCAACGGCCGCTATGGCGCCTGGGACTGGACCTCGATCATCACCATGGTCGTCACCAGCGTCATCGGCTGGGGCCTGGTCATCAATCAGTTCTCGGATGCCGCGTGGAATGACTGGCAGGGATACTTCCTCGATCTGTTCGGGTTGCGGGATGACTGGGGCTACGCGAACCTCGGCGTCTTCTTCGCACTCGTCGTCTCGTTCCTTGTGACGTACTTCGCTCGCGCCGGCAAGATCCGGCGGCAGGAGGAGAGATGAGCGTTTCGGCTGCAGAGCCCGCTTCGGTCGCTGAGCCCGCTTCGGTCACTGAGCCCGTCGAAGCGGCAGCGAGTGGGCAGACGTGGCTCGTCGTCATCGATCCGCAGAACATCTTCGCCGCGACCGATTCGGAGTGGGGCTCGCCGTTCTTCGCTGAGGCGATGCCGCGCATTCGCGCGCTGGCGGATGCTTTCGGCGAGCGCGTGCTCGTGACGAGATGGATGCCGACGGCCGACCGTTCCACGTCATGGGGTGCGTACTTCGCGGCGTGGCCGTTCGCCGATCAGCCACCGACGGATGAGCTGTTCGACCTCGTTCCCGCGGCCCGCGATTTGTCCCCGCATCCGCCCCTTGACCTGCCCAGTTTCGGCAAGTGGGGGCCGGAGATCAAGGCGATCGTCGGCGGCGGCGCGCACGTCGTCCTCGCCGGAGTCTCGACGGACTGCTGCGTGATCTCCACCGCCCTGGCGGCAGCGGATGCCGGCGCGCACATCACCCTCGCCACCGATGCCTGTGCGGGGTCGACGGCCGAGAACCATGCCGCGGCGGTCCACGTGATGGGGCTGTACCCGCCGCAGATCACGATCAGCAGCGCTGCAGAGGTGCTCGCGAATATCACCTAAACGAGCGTCCAGCGCTTTGCCATCGTCAATGCAACACGTAACTGACAGACACTTTTACTGAGCGACACCCGACGAAACTGATGTGATGACTGAAGATACCTCGCCGCCCACGCCCGCCAGCACACGAACCGCCGTTCCGCCGCCCCGCTGGCCGGTGCTGATCGGCTCAGCGGCGGCGATTCTGGCTATCGCGCTGTGGGCGATCTTCGCCCCGGTCCAGGCCGGCGAAGTGATCGGCGTCATGGTCGGGTGGATCGCGACCAACTTCGGCTGGTATTTCGTCCTCACCGCAGCGATCGTCGTGGTATTTGTGCTGATTCTGGCGTTCTCCTCGGTGGGGCGCACCAAACTCGGCCCCGATCACTCCAAGCCGCAGTTCAGTATGTTCACGTGGGCCTCGATGCTGTTCGCTGCAGGCATCGGCATCGACCTGATGTTCTTCGCCGTCTCCGAACCCGCTGCGCAGTACATGAACCCGCCGACGGGCGAAGGCGAGACCATTGCCGCCGCACGACAGGCGATCGTGTGGACGTTCTTCCACTACGGCCCGGTCGGCTGGGCGATGTACGCACTGATGGGCGCAGCCTTCGCCTACTTTGCTTACCGTCTCAACAAGCCGCTGACAATCCGGTCGGTGCTCTCGCCGATCTTCGGCAGGTTCACCAACGGCTGGGTGGGGCACAGCGTCGACATCTTCACCGTGCTCGGCACCGTCTTCGGCATCGCCACCACGCTCGGCATCGGCGTCGTGCAGCTCAGTTACGGAATGCACGTGCTGTTCGGCACTCCGGATGGGGTGTCGATGCAGATCGCACTGATCGTGCTCGCTGTCGCGATGGCGACCGTGTCCACCGTGAGCGGTGTGGAGAAGGGCATCCGCCGACTCTCCGAAGCGAACGTCATCCTCGCCATCGTGCTGCTCGTCTGGATCACGATCACTGGCCAGACACGTCGCATCATGGACGGCCTCGTGATGAACATCGGCGATTTCGTCGCCACGTTCCCCAGTCTCCTGATGGAGACATTCGCGTGGAGCCGTCCCGATGACTGGATGCAGGGATGGACGCTGTTCTTCTGGGCATGGTGGATCGCGTGGGCGCCGTTCGTCGGTTTGTTCCTGGCGCGCATCTCCCGTGGCCGGACGCTGCGCCAGTTCATCGTCGGCGTGCTGGTGATCCCGTTCGCGTTCATTGCAATCTTCGTATCGATCTTCGGCAACTCCGCGCTCGAGCTCATCCTCGGAGGCGACGCCGCCTTCGCCGAGTCGGCCGTAAACACCCCGGAACGGGCGTTCTTCGACCTATTGCAGCAGTATCCGGCGGCCCCGGTCGTGCTCGGAGTCGCGCTGTTGACCGGCCTGCTGTTCTATGTGACCTCCGCCGACTCCGGCGCCCTGGTACTGGCGAACCTGACCTCGAAGATGGAAGACCCCAAGCAGGATGCGGGCAAGCTCCTGCGCGTCTTCTGGGCGCTGGCGACCGGCCTGCTGACCCTCGGGATGCTGTTGGTCGGCGGCGTGCCGACCTTGCAGGCAGCGACGCTGATCATCGGCCTGCCGGTGTCGCTGCTGCTGTATCTGGTGATGATCTCGCTGTACCGCTCACTGGGAGCTGAAAAGCAACGTCGTGCGGGATATCTCGCGACGATCCCTGGGCGCTTCGGTCCAACCCAGACCAACTGGCGTCAGCGGCTAAAGCGCTCCACGACCTATCCTCAGCGCGCGCAGGTGATCACATATCTGGAAAAGACTGTTGCGCCCGCACTCAAGGAGGTCAGCGACGAACTGCAGGCAGCCGGAGTGCCGGCGACCCTGGAACGTATCGACATCGAGTCGCTGGATGCGCCCTCGATGGTGCTCACCGTGCATTACGACGGCAGCGAGGACTTCACCTACCAGGTGTATCCGGTCAGTCACGAGCTCCCGACTTTCGCCTACAGAAGTGTCAGTGAGTCCGGCCAGTACTTCCGGCTCGAAGTGTTCTCCGCCACCGGCTCGCGCGGCTACGACGTGTACGGCTACACGACCGACCAGCTGATCACCGATGTGTTGAGCGGCTACGAGTCCCACCTGGAGTATCTGCGCATCACGGTCGACGTTGCGGAGCCCGTCTTCACAGAGGCACTCCCGGTAGTCACCGACTGGCAGGACGACTTCCAGGATCCGGCATCCGACACGAACGGTGCCGACGACTCAGCGAACACCTCCGCAGAGAACACAACCAAGGAGACCCCATGACCGCGACACTGTTCATCGATGGCACCTGGACCTCGGCGATCGATGGCGGCACCAGAGAGATCCACTGCCCGGCAGACGGGTCACTCGTCGGCGTCGTCGACGAGGCTTCAGCGGCTGACACGATCGCGGCGATCCGCGCCGCACGTCGCGCGTTCGACGGCGGCGAGTGGAGTTCGACTCCTGCGCCGACACGCGGCGATTTCCTGCTGCAGGTGGCCGAGCGCTTGCGGGAGCGCAAAGAAGAGTTCGCGCTGGCCGAATCTCGTGACACCGGCAAGCGCCTGGTCGAATCGCGCATCGACATGGACGACATCGCGGCCTGCTTCGACTACTTCGGAAAGCTCGCAGCCCAGGATGCCGGGCGGATTGTGGATGCCGGCGACGCAGATGTCCTCAGCCGCATCGAGCATGAACCCGTCGGAGTGTGCGCGCTGATCACCCCGTGGAACTACCCGCTATTGCAGGCCGCGTGGAAGATCGCCCCGGCGCTGGCTGCCGGAAACACATTCGTCCTGAAGCCCGCTGAGCTGAGCCCGCACACGGCGATCCTGATGATGGACGTGCTCGACGAGCTCGGCCTACCTGCCGGCGTCGCCAACCTCGTGCTCGGTGCCGGTGCCACCGCTGGCGGGCCATTGTCCACGCACGAAGACGTCGACATGGTCTCGTTCACGGGCGGGCTGGTCACCGGCCGGCTGCTGGCGGCGAATGCCGCGGCGACCGTGAAGAAGGTGGCCTTGGAGCTCGGCGGCAAGAACCCCAATGTGATCTTCGCGGATGCCGATTTCGATGCTGCGGTCGACAACGCGCTGAACGCGGCGTTCGTACACTCCGGGCAGGTCTGCTCAGCAGGGGCACGTCTGGTCGTGGAAGAGTCGATCGCCGAGCGCTTCGTCGATGAGCTGGTGCGAAGGGCAGAGGCCATCCGCCTCGGCGGACCGTTCGACGACGAGGCTGAGACTGGTCCGCTGATCTCTGCTGAGCACCGTGAAAAGGTCGATGCCTACGTGCAGGCCGGCGTCGCCGAAGGTGCGCGACTGCGTACCGGCGGGCGGGCGCCGGACGGCGATCTGGCGGACGGGTTCTACTACCTTCCGACCGTCCTCGATCAGGTCAAGCGCGGCATGTCTGTGGTGCGCGACGAGGCCTTCGGCCCTGTCGTCACCGTCGAGACATTCACTACCGAAGATGAGGCTGTCGAGATCGCGAACGACACGATCTATGGTCTCGCCGGCGCCGTGTGGACGCAGGATGCCGGACGCGCCCAGCGCATCGCCCGACGCCTCCGCCACGGCACCATCTGGATCAACGACTTCCACCCCTACCTGCCGCAGGCCGAGTGGGGCGGGTTCAAGCAGTCCGGCTTCGGACGGGAGCTCGGCCCGACCGGGCTTGCCGAGTACCAGGAAGCAAAGCACATCTACCAGAACCTCACCCCCGCGGTGACCGGCTGGTTCCCCGAGCACTGATCAGGAGTTGGTCACGATGAAGACGACGCACACTTTCGACTACGTGGTCGTCGGCGGCGGGTCCGCCGGCGCTGCAGTCGCCGCCCGACTGAGTGAGGACCCGTCCGTGACGGTGGGTCTGCTGGAGGCGGGTCCCTCGGATACCGACGAGCAGGTCGTGCTGCAGCTGAACCGTTGGATGGAGTTGCTCGAATCGGGCTTCGACTGGGACTACCCGATCGAGCCGCAGGAGAACGGCAACTCCTTCATGCGCCATGCGCGCGCCAAGGTGCTGGGCGGATGCTCCTCACACAACTCGTGCATCGCCTTCTGGGCGCCGCGCGAAGACCTCGATGAGTGGGCGTCGGTGCACGGCGCGACTGGTTGGGAGTCGGAGAAGACCTTCCCGCTCTACAAGAAGCTCGAGACAAACGAGCTGCAGGGCGAGCTTCACGGCCACGACGGCCCGGTGCATCTGATGAATGTGCCCGCGGTCGACCCGTGCGGCATCGCGCTGCTGGATGCCTGCGAGCAGGCCGGCATCCCGCGTGTGCAGTTCAACACCGGCGAGACGGTCATCAACGGCGCGAACTTCTTCCAGGTGAACCGTCAAGCCGACGGCACTCGCGCATCTTCTTCGGTGTCGTACCTGCATCCGATCCTCGACCGCGAGAACCTGACGATCCTCACCGGACAGCATGTCAAGGAGCTCACCTTCGATCACGCTGGCGCCTGCACCGGCGTGATCAGCGTTGACAATCCCTTCGCACGCCCATCGCACATCGCGGCCACCCGCGAAGTGATCGTCTCGGCCGGTGCGATCAACACCCCACAACTGCTCATGCTCTCCGGAATCGGCCCGGCAGACCACCTGCGCGAGGTCGGGATCGAGGTGCGCGTGGACTCCCCCGGCGTCGGTTCGAATCTCGCCGATCACCCCGAGGGCGTCGTGCAGTGGGAATCGAAGAAGCAAATGCCTCGTGAGTCGACGCAGTGGTGGGAGATCGGGATCTTCACGCCCACCGAGGAGGGCCTTGACCGCCCCGATCTGATGATGCACTACGGCTCAGTCCCCTTCGACATGCACACCTATCGCGCCGGCTATCCCACGGCCGAAGAGATGATCTGTCTGACACCGAACGTGACGCACGCTCGCTCGCGCGGCACGGTGCGGCTGCGATCGATCGACTACCGCGACAAGCCGAAGGTGGATCCGCGCTACTTCACCGACCCCGAGGGCCACGACATGCGGGTGATGATCGACGGCATCCGCAAGGCGCGCCAGATCGTCGCGCAGCCTGCGATGGCCGAATGGGCAGGGCGAGAGCTGGCGCCTGGTGCGGATGCTGTCACGGACGAGGACCTGGCCGCATACATCCGCGCCACGCACAACACCGTCTACCACCCGGTGGGCACCGTTCGGATGGGGCCGGTCGAGGATGAGATGTCGCCCCTTGACCCGCAACTGCGCGTCAAGGGTGTGACCGGACTACGCGTGGTGGACGCCTCGGCGATGCCGGAGATCACCACGGTCAACCCCAATATCACGGTGATGATGATGGGCGAGAAGTGCGCGGAGATGATTCGCTCCGGCAGCTGAGGCGCTGTTGCCCCCGTCCCGTTACGGATGTCGGAGCCTGTTACGCCTGTCGGAGGTTCTGCTGATTTTCCTCCGACATGTGTAACACCCTCCGACGAACGTGTCAGGCGCTGCGCACGGCGGCGGCAAGCTCCGCAGGTGCGCCGCGGAAGGGCGCGCCATGGCCGGGCAGGATCCAGGATGCCGGAACCTGCGCCAGAGCGTCGAGAGAGGCCAGCGCCTGTGCCGGATCATCCGTGAACGGCGCCGGCTGCGGGCCCTGCTGGCCAGTGAGCACGTGCCGGGTAGTGAGGGCGTCGCCCACGAAGACGGCATCCACCGCCGGAATGTGGACGGCGATGCTCCCGGGCGAATGCCCCGGCATCCCGACCACGACCGGGGAGCCTGGCAGGTCGAGCACCGCACCGTCGGCGATCTCCGTCACCTCCTGCACGTACCGCGTTCGCATCGCGTTCTTGCGCATCCCGTAGGCCAGGAAACCCAGCATCGGCCCCAGGCGCGCGGGCCCCATCGGGGTCTTCGGCTTCTCGCCCGTGCGCGTGCGGACGGCATCCGCCGCGTGCACGTACACCGGCACGCCTACCTCCTGCCGCAGTCGCTCGGCGAAGTCGATGTGATCGCTGTCGCCATGAGTGAGGATGAGCCCGCGGATGTCGGAGAGCGGCCGGCCGATCGCCTGGAGTTCCTTCTGCAGATCGTGCCAATGCCCGGGCAGACCGGCGTCGATGAGCGTGATCCCCTCCGGCATATCGACCAGGTACGACGCGACGATGTCATTGCCCAGCCGGTGCAGGTGCGGTGCGAGCTTCATGGTCGCGTCCTTTCTCCGCCATCCGCGTGGCGCTTGTCATGGCTACAGTACGTAGCTATGATGGCTAATGTCAATACCCATGGAGGTTCGGATGCCGACACCGGAACGCACGTCCTATCCAGCGATCATCGCAGCGGGTCGAGAGATCCTCGAAGAGAGCGGCCTGGCCGGCCTGACGATGCAGGCCGTCGCCACGCGCGTCGGGGTGCGCGCACCGTCGCTCTACAAACGGGTGAAGGATCGGGATGCGCTGATCGCCGCCGTCGCCGAGGCCGTGGTGGACGAGCTCACCGTACGCCTAGAGAATGCGGGCGATGACCTCGCATCCCTCGCGCTGGTCTATCGCGCGCACGCCTTCGCGCATCCGGAGGGGTTCCGCCTGATGTTCACGGCCTTCGCTCCGCTGGCCTCACTCGATCGGGCTGCCGCCCCCGTCATCCGCGCCGCATCCGCGCTCGTCGGCGAGGCTGAAGCCCTCGATGCCGCCCGTCTGTTCACGGCCTGGGCCACCGGATTTCTCCAGATGGAGCTGTCCGGGGCGTTCCGCCTGGGTGGCGACGTAAATCAGGCATTCGACTATGGCCTGCGCAGCATCATCGCGGGCCTACGGCGCCCGTCCGGGGCATCCTGACCGTCACGCCTGTCGGAGGTTGTTACACCTGACGGAGGTTTCAGCCGAATTCCTCCTGCATCTGAAACAACCTCCGACGATCGCAACGCGCGGAAACCAGCCGTCGTCGACTGCCGAGCCCGTTTCCTGCCACACTGATCCGTGGAAGGGGTTCCATGATCACGCTCACGCACGCCGAGGCAGACGACGCCGCCAATTCGAAGAAGCCGCATCGACGGTGGTGGAAGACGAGGATCACTCTCGGAATCATCGTCGCCATCGCAGTGGTGGTGGCGATCGTCGGGGCGATCACTCCCTGGCCGTCCGCCATGGTCATCCGTGCCGTCTTCACGCAGGGCGGCGACGCCACCGCTGCCGAGATGGAAAAATACGTCCCGGACACAGAGCTCACGGAGACTCTCGACGTCTCCTACGGCACGGACGGCGTCGATACGACGATGGATGTCTTCACACCGGCATCTGCCACCGGCCCCCTGCCGACCATCGTCTGGATCCACGGCGGCGCCTGGATCTCCGGGTCCAAGGAGAACGTCGCCCCGTACATGCGCATCCTCGCCGCCGAGGGCTACACGACCATCGCCGTGAACTACACGCTCGGGCCCGAGGGTGTCTATCCGAAGGCCGTGCACCAGGTGAACGAGGCTCTCGGATATATCAACGACCACGCCGATGAGCTGAACGTCGATGCATCCCAGATCGTCCTCGCCGGCGACTCCGCGGGCAGCCAACTGGCCAGCCAGATGGCGACGCTCGTCACGAGCGAGGACTATGCCGAGATCATGGGCATCACCCCCACGCTGGAGGCCAATCAGGTCGTCGCGACCGTGCTGAACTGCGGGGTCTACGACCTCGCCGCCCTCGCCGCCCTCGACGGCGTCGTCGGCTGGGGCCTGAAGTCCTCGATGTGGGCGTACGCGGGCAAGAAGACCTGGGCAGAGGGATCCACCGGGGCGACGATGTCGACCGTGAACTGGGTCACCGAGGACTTCCCGACCACCTACATCTCCGGCGGTAACGGCGATGCGCTCACCTGGCTGCAGTCGATTCCGATGGCGCAGCGCCTGGATGAGCTCGGGGTCAACGTGACGACCCTGTTCTGGCCAGCACCCCACGAGCCCGCTCTTCCGCACGAGTACCAGTTCCACCTGGACATGCCCGACGCCCAGACCGCCCTCCAAAAAACCCTCGCCTTCCTGGCTGCCCACACCACCCCCTAACCCCCTAATCCCGCTTGCGAGTGGCCAATTGTGGCTCGACTTTTGCGAAATTCAGAGCCACAACTGAACACTCGGAAGATGGGAGGATGGGGGGAATTGGCGTAACGTTCAAAGCATCATGGGCAATGAAAACGAACGGGCGCTGGAAGACAGCATCGTCACAGACCTGAGCGGACGGATGACCTACGGGTCGTATCTGGGGTTGGACACGCTGCTCGCCGCGCAGCATCCGGTCAGCAGACCTGAGCACCACGACGAGATGCTGTTCATCATTCAGCATCAGACGACCGAGCTGTGGCTGAAGCAGCTGCTGCACGAGCTGTCCTCCGCGCGCGATCTGCTGGCGAGCGACGATCTGCGCGAGGCGCTCAAGCGGGTCGCGCGCGTCAAGCGCATCCAGGACGTCATGACCCAGCAGTGGTCGGTGCTGGCCACCCTCACTCCCACCGAGTACGCGCAGTTCCGCGGCGCGCTGGGAAACTCGTCCGGCTTCCAGTCGGTGCAGTACCGCGCGGTCGAGTTCGCCCTCGGCAACAAGAACGAACGGATGCTGCAGGTCTTCCGCGACCATCCGGCAAACCTGGCCCTGCTGACGACCGAGTTCGAACGGCCGACGCTGTACGACGAGTTTCTGCGTTACGCCTCCCGCCGAGGCATCCCGATCCCCGTCGAGATCCTCGAGCGCGATGTGCGCGATCCGTACCGTCCGCACGAGTCGCTCGTGCCCGCCATCCGGGAGATCTATGAGAACCCGCAGACGCACTGGGACCTCTACGAAGCGTGCGAAGATCTCGTCGATCTGGAGGACAACTTCCAGTTCTGGCGTTTCCGCCATCTGAAGACGGTCACCCGCACTATCGGGATGAAGCCCGGCACGGGCGGGTCGAGCGGGGTCGGATTCCTGCAGCGCGCGCTGGAGCTGACCTTCTTCCCCGAGCTGTACACGGTGCGCACCACGATCGGCGCGTGATGAAGGCGGTCAGGTACTTCGACGGGCAGGCTCTGCGCGAAGGAACGCTGACGATGGATGCCGGGAACATCACTCTGCACCCCGCCGCCGCACTGCCCGGCACACCGCGACTCGACGGCATCATCACGGGCCGGTTCACCGATCATCACGTGCATCTGCAGCTCATCGATCCGCGCCCACTCGCTTCGAGCAGGCTAGGCCGAGTCATCGACCTGGGCGCGAACATCGACGTCGTGCGCGAGCTGTCCAGCGGACCCGACCTCCACGGCGTGCAGTGCGCATACGCCGGGCCTTTCCTCACCGCGGTCGGCGGCTATCCGGCCGATCGGGACTGGGCTCCGGAGGGTGCGGTTCACCAGGTGCAGGATGCCACGGATGCCGCCGCCGTGATCGGCGCACTGGCCACAGCGGGCGCGAGCTGGATCAAGGTCGTCGGCAACAGCGACGCGGGTCCGGTGCTGGATGATGAGCTGTTCCGCGCAGTGGTTCACGAAGCCGCCGCGCACAACCTTCCTGTTGTGGCGCATGCCGAGGGCGCCGGTCAGGCGCAGCGCGTCGCACGCCTGGGCGCATCCCGCCTCGCGCACGCGCCGTTCTCCGAGCGGCTCACCGATGCAGAGATCGCCACGCAGGCGGCATCCGTCTCGTGGATCTCGACGATGGCGATCCACTCCGACTCGGCATACGCCGACGTCGTCGACAACGTCCGTCGATTCGCCGCGGCTGGTGGCGAGATCATCTACGGCAGCGATATGGGCAACGGCCCCACTCCCGTCGATCTGCGGGATGCCGAGATCGAGGCTCTGCACGAAGCGGGTGTCGACGGACTTGCCCTGCTGACAGCGCTCGCACCGCTCGACCCATTCGCTGACGCCCCTCTCCTGCTTCTGCCGGCGAACGCCGATCCGCGTCTCGCCCGCCCGCTCACCTCAGCCGACCTGGAGGCTTGATATGACCGATCTCCTCGCCGAAGCCCGGGATCTTGACGCCCGCGATCCGCTCACGCGTCATCTCGACGCATTCATCGAAGCACCCGGTGTCACGGCATATTTGGATGGCAATTCGCTCGGCCGGCCGTTGCGCGAGACGCCCGAGCGCATCGCGCGGTTCATCCGTGACGACTGGGGCACGCGGCTCATCCGGTCCTGGGACGAGCAGTGGATGGACCTTCCCACCGAACTCGGCGACCGAATCGGCCGGATCTGCCTCGGCGCCGCGGCCGACCAGACCGTCGTCGCCGATTCGACCACGGTGCTGCTGTACAAGCTCATGCGGGCAGGGGTCGCAGCACGCCCCGATCGCGGTGAGATCCTGATCGAAGAGGGCAACTTTCCCACCGACCGTTTCATCGCCGAGGGGGTTGCCGCGGAGCGCGGGCTTACGCTGCGCTGGCTGGCAGTCGACCCCGTGCACGGGGTGCAGGTCGCGGATGTCGCCGCAGCGGTCACCGATCAGACCGCGCTGGTCGTGCTCAGCCATGTCGATTACCGCTCCGGTGCGCTGGCCGACATGGCGGCGATCACGGATGCCGTGCACGCAGCGGGCGCGCTGATGCTGTGGGATCTGTGCCACTCGGTCGGAGCCGTCGAGGTCGATCTCGATGCCTGCGATGTCGACCTGGCGGTCGGTTGCACCTACAAGTATCTGAACGGCGGTCCGGGCTCTCCCGCCTTCGCCTATGTCAACGCACGCCATCACGGCACGCTGCGCCAGCCCATCCAGGGGTGGATGGGCGCGGGTGACGTCTTCGCGATGGGATCCGCGTATGCGCCGGCTGCCGGCATCCGTCAGTTCATCAGCGGCACGCCTCCCGTGCTCGGGATGCTGGCCATGCAGGGAATGCTCGATCTGATCGAGGAGGCGGGGATGGATGCTGTCCGCATGAAGTCCGTCTCACTCACTGACCTCGCCGTTCGCGCTGTCGATGAGGAGCTCGCTCCCCTCGGCGTGCGGCTGCTGAGCCCGCGGGATGCCGCACTGCGCGGTGGACATGTGACGATCGGGCATGAGCGGTCGGCCGAGGTGACCCAGGCGCTGTGGGCCGACGGGGTCATCCCCGACTTCCGGTTCCCCGATGGCATCCGGCTCGGACTGTCACCGCTGAGCACCTCGCACGTCGAAACGGTGACCGGCGTGCTGGCGGTGCGCGACCAGCTGCTGTGACCGGGTGACGACGCCCGCGATCTAAGCTGGGAGCGATGACTACCGACGACGCCTCCGGCAGCTGCGGCCCCGGCTGCACCTGCGGCGCCCCTGCCCGTGACCAGTTTTTGACGCTTGGGGCGACGGTGTCGGCATCCGCGGCCACGCACTCGGGCGGACAGCATCCGATCGAGCAAGTCGCCATCCCCGCCGGCACGTTCCTGATGGGCGATTCCTCCGGCGACCGTAACCCGGGTGATGGGGAGACGCCGCTGCATGAGGTGACGCTCCCGGCTTTCTCGATCGATGCGACCACGGTCACCAATGACGCCTTCGCGGCGTTCGTCGAATCGACCGGCTACCTGACCGAGGCTGAGACTTTCGGTTTCTCAGCGGTGTTCCACCTGGCTCTGGCGGCGCAGCCGGACGATGTCCTCGGACAGCCCCCCGGAACGCCGTGGTGGCTGGGCGTGCGCGGCGCCGACTGGGCGCATCCGGGTGGGGCTGACTCGAACATCGACGGACTCGGCGATCACCCGGTCGTGCACGTGAGCTGGAACGACGCGGTCGCTTACTGCGAGTGGGCAGAACGACGTCTGCCCACCGAAGCCGAGTGGGAATATGCCTCGCGCGGCGGGCTGGCTGCGAAGAAGTATCCCTGGGGCGACGATGAGGTGGATGCCGGCGGCTGGCGCGCGAACATCTTCCAGGGCTCGTTCCCCCGAGAGAACACCCTCGAGGACGGATTCCTCACCACGGCTCCGGTGCGTACCTTCGAGCCGAATGGCTACGGCGTCTGGCAGACCGTGGGCAACGTGTGGGAGTGGTGTTCGGACTGGTACGACCCGGGCTTCTACGCCGCGTCACCGGCGTCGTCTCCCACCGGTCCCGCGGCGGGGCAGCAGCGTCTCCTGCGCGGCGGCAGCTACCTGTGCCACATCTCGTACTGCAACCGCTACCGCAACTCCGCCCGCTCGCAGAACACCCCGGACTCATCGATGGGGAACGCGGGCTTTCGAACCGTGGCGCTCGGCTGAATCCGGCCGCCCCGCGTCAGCCGACTACAGCGCGCAGGAACGCCCGCACGTTTTCGCCGAGCTTCACGATCCGGGCGTCTCGCGCCCCCTCGCGGTCGAAGCCCTCGTACGCGAGCGACGGCAACAGGCGCACATTGTGCGAGCACCCGAACTCGGCGCAGACCAGCGTGCCGACGGCATCGCCCTTACGGCCGGCTGCGCCCGCCTTGCGAGCGGAGTACAGCTGCACGTCGTTGCGGAGCATCACGTCCTCGCACCACGAGCACTGAGTACGAGCGATCACACGCTGCTCGGCCCGCTGCAGCAGGGCACCGGTGAGCACGCCGTCGACCTCGGTGACGACATAGGCGCGTCGAACGAACTTCGCATCGGACCAGCCGAGGAAGTCGAGTCGGTCGAAGTCGATCTGCTCGAAAGATGGCGGCAGCGTGAGGGATGAGACCTCTTTGCGAGAGGCGTTGATGAAGGATGCGCGGATCTCGCGCTCGTCGATGGGACGCATGAGTGGAGGTGCTTTCTGAGGTGGGTTTCGGCCGGCATCCGTTCGATGGATGCCGCGTATGACGAATCACCGGCGACGGGAGTTCCGTCTCCGGCTGATGGTCAGCCCCTGCCGCCGGCGCGCAACGCGCCTGCGACCACCTTCCGCGCCCGCGGGGCGCTCACTGTGAACAGCACCCGGCGAGTTTACTCTTCGTTCCGGGTGCTGTCACTGCCCTGAGCACTCAGCGAACGAGCGGCGCGATCTCGTAGCGGTGCGGCGTGCCGAAACGGTGCGCCGAGATCGACACGGCCTGTTCCCGCAGGAACGGCAGCAGTTCGATCCGCCCAGCAGACAGAACCGGCCCGGTGTACACCGCAACCGCGGGCGAGCCGCCGGTGTGAGCTGTAACGGATGCCGCAGCCGCTCCCACGAGCCTGATGCGCCCGCCGTCCGCAGCCAGACGTGCGGCACGCGCACCCCAGGATGCCTCGTCCTCAACAGCAACGCCGACGCTGGACTTCGACAGCCACGAAGCGACAGTTGCCGGAAGCGCCACCGCCGTGCTGACGCTCAGGCGCGACCCTGTGCGGATACCGGCGGCGATCACACGAATCGCTTCGGCGGCACTGGCCTGCTCGAGACGGATCGTGACCGGCACGACGTCGTAGCGCAGCGCGTTGTGCTCGGTGACCAGGCCGGTCGCGTCGCGCACGGCGCCGAACTCGTCGCGCCAGGCGGCAACATCGGTCGATAGCGCCCCCTGCAGCCAGGCGGCATCAGCATCAGCATCCGCAGCCTTCAGCGCCGCGAGCGCAGCACGCGAGAGAGCATCCGTCGGAGCGTCCGCCGCCACCGGGGCATCCTCCCAATTAGACAGCCCGATCAGGTAGCTCGGACCACCGGCCTTGGTTCCCGCGCCGACAGCGGCCTTCTTCCACCCACCGAACGGCTGACGCTGCACGATCGCACCTGTGATCCCCCGGTTCACGTACAGGTTTCCTGCCTGCACGGATGCAAGCCACTGTGCGACCTCATCCTCGTCGAGCGAGTGCAGCCCCGAGGTGAGCCCGTAGTCGATCGCGTTGACCATCGCCGTGGCCTCATCAAGGGTCTTGGCTGTCATGATGCCCAGCACCGGGCCGAAGTACTCGGTCAGGTGGAAGGGCGAGCCCGCGGCGACACCCTCACGGATGCCCGGACGCCACATCTTGCCATCCTGATCAAGCTTCTCGGGCTCGATGACCCACTTCTCACCCGGCTCGAGCGTGGTGAGCGCGTGCAGCAGCTTTCCTTCTGCCGGGCCGATGAGCGGTCCGATGCGGCTGGGCCCCTCCCACGGCTGACCGACCTGGTACGAGCCGACCGCGTCGATCAGCTGGCGGCGGAACCGCTCACTGCGCGCGACCGATCCGACCAGGATCACCAGCGATGCAGCCGAGCACTTCTGCCCGGCGTGACCGAATGCGGAGTATGCGACATCCTTGGCCGCGAGGTCGAGATCCGCGTGCGGAGTCACGATGATCGCGTTCTTCCCGCTCGTCTCGGCGAGCAGCGGCAGGTCGGGGCGGAAGCTGCGGAACAGCTCGGCCGTCTCGTAACCACCGGTCAGGATCACGCGCTCCACGGCGGGGTCGCTGATCAGCTGCTGGCCGAGCTCCCGACCGCCCAACTGCACGTACTGCAGCACATCGCGCGGAACACCCGCCTCCCACAGCGCCTCAATCATGACCGCACCGGAACGGCGAGCCTGACGGGCCGGCTTGATGATCACCGGGGACCCGGCGGCGAGCGCTGCCATGGTCGAGCCGGCGGGAATCGCGACCGGGAAGTTCCACGGCGGTGTGACCACCGTGAGGCCGACGGGCTTGTGCGTCGCGCCCGCAATGCTCTCAGCGCGCTTGGCGCTCTCGGCGTAGTAGTGGGCGAAGTCGATGGCCTCGGAGACCTCGGGATCTCCCTGTTCGAGCACCTTGCCACACTCGGATCCCATAACTTCGAGCAGGTCGCCACGACGAGCTTCGAGGATGTCACCCGCGCGGTGCAGAATCTCGGCACGGCCGGCGGCACCGAGCGCGCGCCAGGCTTCGCCTGCTGCGGTCGCGGTGGCGATCACCTGATCGAGCGATGCGGAATCCGACAGTGTGTGCGTGCGCACCGTCTCGTTACCGAGTTCGGACGCCTCCATGCGCGAGCGGATGCTGTCGCCCCAGGCGCGGTTCGCAGCCAGGCTCGGGTCGGTGTCCGGGGCGTTCGTGAACCCTTCGACCGCTGAAGGTTCGGCGTCGGCACCCCGGTTCTGCGTGCGGTTCGGTGCTGGCACCTCTTCGGGCATCGAGGCGATCGAGGCGAGGAATCGGTCGCGCTCTCGGGCGAACAGCGCCGGCTCGTCGTCGAGCTCAAACACGGCCGACATGAAGTTCTCGGTGGATGCCCCCTCCTCCAGACGCCGGATCAGATAGGCGATCGCCACGTCGAACTCGGTCGGGTGCACGACCGGCGTGTACAGCAGCAGCGATCCGACGGTGCGGCGAACGACCGTCGCCTGCGCGGTCGCCATGCCCAGCAGCATCTCGAACTCGATGCCATCGGTAGCCTTGCGCTGATTCGCCAGCAGCCAGGCCAGGGCGATGTCGAACAGGTTGTGTCCGGCGATGCCGATGCGCACGTTCTTTACGTGCTCCGGACGCAGTGCGTAATCGAGCACGGCCTTGTACGAGGCATCCGATGCCTCTTTGCTGTGCCAGGTCGCCAGCGGCCAGCCGTGGGTTTCAGCATCCACCTGCTCCATCGGCAGGTTCGCGCCCTTCACGACGCGCACCTTGATGGGAGCACCGCCGGCGGCCACGCGAGCAGCCGACCATTCCTGCAGGCGGATCATCGCGCCCAGGGCATCGGGCAGGTAGGCCTGCAGGACGATGCCGGCCTCGAGCGAGCGGAATTCTTCCCGATCGAGGATCGCGGTGAACACGGCGATCGTGAGATCGAGGTCCTTGTACTCCTCCATGTCGAGGTTGATGAACTTCTTCGAACGCGTCGAGCCGGCACCGGTCGCACCGTTGGCGAGGCGGAACAGCGGCACAAGCGCGTCGGCGGCGTGCGCCACGGCCTCATCGAACGCCCACGGCGTGTGCGGGGCGACGGTGGAGGACACCTTGATCGACACGTAGTCGACGTCATCGCGCCGCAGCAGGCGCTCGGTTCCGGCGAGACGGCGGTCGGCCTCCTCTTCGCCGAGGATCGCCTCCCCGAGCAGGTTGATGTTCAGGTGCACGCCCTCGTCGGCGCGGATGCGACTGATCGCCTTGCCGAGTTTGGCGTCGGTGGCATCGACGATGAGGTGGCGGACCATGCCGCGCAGCACCCGACGACTGATCGGCACGACGATGCCGGGGAATGCCGGAGCCAGCGCCCCACCCAGGCGGATGAGACCGCGCAGCGGCAGCGGGAGGAAGCGGGGCGTGAGCGGCACGATCTCGCGCAGATTGTGGGCGGCGACAGTGAGGTCCTCGGGGCGCACGACACCGTCGACGAATCCGACGGTGAAGTCGAGGCCGTTCGGGTCGCTGAGCACACCGGCGAGCCGCTGGGCGGCCGTGTCGCTGGGGACTTCCCGGCTCTCGATGAGCCACTGCTGCACGAGCGCGACGGCGTCGTCGGCGAGAGCGGCGAGATCGTTGGTTTCGGCCAGTGCCGGAGACGACTGGGGCATCAGATTTCCTCACTCGAGAGCGGCAGCGCCGCAGTTTCCTCGTTTCAGTGTGCGGCCACACCACCTCTCGAGAAAAGCGCACGTTTACGATAGTGATTGTTCGCTTTTATCGAATGATTGCGAGGCCCTCTGTGTTTGAGCTGCGACGACTGCGTCTGTTGCACGAGCTTGCCCTGCGCGGCACCATCTCCGACGTGGCCACGGCGCTGGCCTACAGCCCATCGACGGTGTCGCAGCAGCTTGCCCAACTCGAGCGCGAGGCGGGAGTATCACTGCTCGAACCCGACGGTAGGCGTCTGCGGCTCACGGCGCAAGGGCGTCTGCTCGCAGCACACGCTGCCCGCGCGCTCGAGATGGACGAATCCGCTCGCGCGGAACTGTCATCGTCGGAGAACTTCCCGCAGCGGGTGCGGATCGCCGTGATGCCCACCGCTGCCGAGGCTCTCGTGCCACCGGCGCTGACATTGCTCGCCGAACGGATGCCAGAACTGCAGGTGTCGATGGTGGAGATGGCGCCGGAGGAAGGACTGTTCGAGCTGCAGGCGCGCACCTTCGACCTGGTCGTCGCCGAACAGTACTCCGGGTACACGCGTGAGCTGCGGGACGGAGTCGATCGCACACTGCTCGGCACGGACCCGGTGCGGCTGGCGGTGCCGCCAGGCTCCTCGGCTACCTCGCTGTCAGAGCTGAGCGAGCATGCCTGGGCCATGGAACCGCACGGTGCGGCAGTACGCCAGTGGGCCGTGCAGCAGTGCCGCACGGCCGGGTTCGAACCCGACGTCCGCTTCGAAGCGACGGATCTCATCGCCCATGCGCGGCTGGTTGCCGCCGGCCATGCCGCCGCAATGCTGCCGGATCTGGTGTGGACGGGCGATCGCGCATCGGTGCGGCTGCTGGATCTTCCCGGATCCCCCGTGCGCGAGATCTTCGCAGCGACCCGGTCCTCTTCACGCGACAATGCCGCAGTGTCCGCGGTGCTGGCGGCGCTGGCCGAGGCACTTGCCGCTCATGAGCAGATAATCTCGCGGATGCCGTTGCAGGCGTAGGCTCACAGCGTGCCGACATTCTCCGCACTTCAGCGTCTCGTCATCACGATCGCCGTGCTGGCATCCTTCGTGACGTTCCTCGACGGCACGGTCGTCACCGTCGCACTCCCCGCGATCAGCGATGAGCTCGGCGGCGGAATCACGACGCAGCAGTGGGTCGTGGATGCTTACCTCATCACCCTCAGCGCACTGATCCTGCTGGCAGGTTCATTGTCCGACGCCTACGGTCGCGTGCGCATCATGCGCATCGGTCTCATCGCGTTCGGCATCGCCTCCATCGCCGTTGCCGCAGCACCCGAACCTCTCACGCTCATCATCGCCCGCGCCCTGCAGGGGGCCGCCGGCGCGCTGCTCGTGCCCAGCTCACTCGCCCTGATCATGGCGACGATGCGCGGCGAACTGCAATCGCGCGCGATCGGAGTGTGGACCGCGTTCACCACCGGCGCCCAGCTCGCCGGCCCCCTGCTGGGCGGCCTGTTCGTCGATCTGCTCTCCTGGCGCTTCGTCTTCCTCATCAACGTCATCCCGATCGGCATCACGCTGGTCCTGCTCGCCCGCCTGCAGCTGCCCGATCATCCGCGCGATATCCGCGTGGACTGGTGGAGCGGGATGCTGTGCGCGGTCGGCCTCGGCGCGGTGGTATTCGCGCTCATCGAGCAACCCAACCTCGGGTGGACGTCACCGGCGATCTGGATTCCCGGAGCCGTCGGAGTCGTCCTGTTCGCCGTGTTCCTCCTGCGTCAACGCCGCTCCGCGGCTCCGCTGATGCCGCTGACGCTGTTCCGGGCCCGCAACTTCGCCTGGGGTAACCTCGCCACCCTGTTCATCTATGCCGCGCTCTCGCTCAACGGCTTCGTGGTCGGCGTCTACCTGCAGGAGGGCGCTGGGCTCAGCGCGACAGCCGCGGGTCTGGCCAGCCTGCCGATCACGATCCTGATGATCCTGCTCAGCTCGCAGGCCGGAGCCTGGGCGGGAAAGCTCGGACCCCGGCTGTTCATGACGATCGGCCCGCTGCTGATGGCTGCTGGAGCACTGCTTCTGCTCACCGTCACTGGGGACTTCAGCTACTGGTGGCAGGTGCTTCCCGCCATGATCGTCATGGGTCTCGGGCTCTCGTTGACCGTCGCTCCGCTGACCTCTGCGGTGCTCGGAGCGATCGATGAGCACCACTCCGGAATAGCATCCGCCGTCAACAACGCCATCTCCCGCGTCGCCGGGCTCATCGTGGTCGCGATGCTCTCCACGATCGTCGGCGGAGCGCTGGATCTGGGCGGATTCCACAACGCGGCCTGGGTGACGGCCGCGCTGATGACTGCCGGCGGGGTGCTGTCATTCATCGGTATTCGCCGAGCACCAGCCGTTCCCTTGGAGCCGACGGCGTAAGAACCTCGTCCAGAAAGGCGATGAGAGCGGCACCGGCATCCATCAGCGGCCCGTCGTTGACGATCTCGAGATCGACCCGCTCACCGGGCGCCGGATCGGCACGGTTGAGCCGAGCAAGCGCTTCGGCCGAGTTCTCCCGGCCCCGCGCGAGAATCCGCGCGCGGCGCACCTCATCCGGAACCGTCACGCGCACGGCGCGAACGTGCGGAAACTTCGCCGTGAGTTCGGCCAGCGCCGTTCGCGAAATGTTGACGACGGCGGTGGCGCCTGCGTGCACCGCCTGCGAAACGGATGCCGGGATGCCGTAGCGCAGCCCATGCGCCTCCCACCGCAGCACGAAAGCACCCGCACGCTCCAGCGCTGCGAACTCATCCGCGGAGACCGGCGCGTGATCCTCGCCCTCACCGGCGGGCCGCGTGATGACCCGCTGCGGAAAGATCACGGCGCCCTCGCCGGCGAAGTGGTCACGGGCGCAGTCGATCACCGCATCCTTGCCGGCGCCGCTGGGTCCGACCACGGCGACGAACACGCCGGTCATGCCACTCGCATCCCTTCACGCCAGACCCCGCGCACCACCGGTACCGGCGCCCCGGACGGGTGGTGCGGGGTCTGCGCCATTTCGTGCACGCGAACCCGGACGAGATCCGCACGCCGACCCACCTCGATGACGCCGCGGTCGTTCAAGCCGATCGCGCGCGCCGGGTTCGCACTCACCAGCGCGGACCCCTGCGGCACAGTCACCTCTCCGCTCGCGACCAGCGCGAACACCGCCTGCAGCGGGCTCGACGGCACATAGTCGCTGGAGAGGATGTCGAGCAGTCCGTGACGCAGCAGATCGGCGGCTGCGACGTTGCCGGAGTGCGAACCGCCGCGCACGATGTTCGGTGCCCCCATCACGACGAGCTGGCCCGCTTCTCGCGCCGCCCGGGCGGCTTCGACCGTCGTCGGAAACTCGGAGATCCGCACGCCGAGATCGGATGACTCGGCGACATGCGCCAGCGTCGCATCATCGTGCGCTGCCATCGTGATGCCGCGCGCCCTCGCCCGACGCGCCATCTCGCCCCGGTGCGTGTCCGCGTAGGCGGCGCTGCGCTCATGCAGAGTCGCGACGTGCGCGGTGAACTGCTCGTCCGAGAAGCTGTGCTTGCCGACCATGTAGGTGCGGAACGATTCGACATCGGCGTACTGACGCTGGCCCGGCGTGTGATCCATGAGCGACACGAGCCGCACCCGGTCGTCGTTGCCGATCCGCTCGAAGACGTCGACGACATCTGGCGTCGAGACCTCGCATCGCAGGTGCACCAGGTGATCCGCGCGCAGGAGCCCGGCATCGGCCGCGTGCACGATGGCGGCGACCAGGGTGTCTGCCTGGGCCGCCAGACCGGATTCATCCGGCCCCGCGCCGATGCGCAGCGCATCGAGCACCGTCGTCATTCCGGATGCCGCCATCTGAGCGTCGTGCGCGATCACCGCCGGGATCGGGTCCCAGAACCGCTTCGGTCGCGGCTGGAAGTGCCCCTCCACCTGGTCGGTGTGCAGCTCGACCAGCCCGGGCATCAGGTAGTCGCCGTCCATATCCTCGCCGGGTCCGTCGGTGCCTGTGAGGGCTCCATCCAGCGAGCTGTCGACGGGCACGATGTCGACGATTATGCCGTCGATCATTCGTACGGATCCGTGGATGACGTCGTCTTCGAGGACGATTCTCGCGTTGCGGAGAATGGTGTCGTTGGTCATGCGATCTCCTGGAAGGGGTGGATCGAGTGGATGCCGAATGGCGCTCCACGGTCAGGTTCGATGAACACGGCGAGCGCCGTGAGCGGGATGTCAGCGCCGGCGAACGCGGCGAAGTGTCCGGCGATCGCGTGATCGATGCCGGCCGCGCCGGCCGCATCCAGCGCATCGGTCAGGGTCAGATGAACACGGAACTCGTCGAGGGCGAACGGATAGCCGACCTCGTCGAGGATTTCGCGCTGCCGCGGAGTCAGCCGCTCCGGTCGGCGCCGGGCGATGTCATCCGCCGTGAGCGGTGCCCGGTACGGTTCGAATGTCCGCACGATGTCCTGGGCCAGAGCATCCACCTCTGCGGTGTCGCCGGTCGGCACGAGCGCGCGGAACGACCCGATCGTCAGCGGCTGCACAGCCGGCAGCACCACGGGGTGCCGGCCGGCAGCGAACGCCGACACCGCGGCTTCAAGGTCAGCGATCGTGACACCGTCCGCGAGCGCGAACGGTGCTTTGAGGGTGGCGTGGAACCCGTAGCGGCGGGCATCCGGGGTGATTTCCGGATGCTGCGCATACCAGTCTTCGACGGCTGCTCGCAGCTGCACGGCAACGGTCGGCGCCCCCGGGTCAAGCCCGGGGACGCCGTACACCGCGTACCGCGTCACGCGGCCACCAGCTCGCGCACGGGGGTGAAAGCCGCGACATCGACGATCTCGTTCGCGACGGCATCGCGCACATCATGATCGTGGAAGATCGCGAGGATCCCGGTTCCGGCGGCCAACCGCTCGCGGATCATCTCGATCACGACAGCGCGGTTGCGGGCATCGAGCGATGCCGTGGGCTCATCGAGCAGCATGAGCCCCCGGGTGGTGGCGAACCCGCGCGCGATGTTCACCCGCTGCTGCTCGCCGCCGGAGAAAGTGGCCGGCGGCAGCTCCCACAGCCGCCGCGGGATGCTGAGCCGTTCCAGCAGCTCGCCGGCGCGCTCCCGTGCGGCATCCCCCGATAGGCCACTCTCCATGAGCGGTTCGGCGACGACGTCGAGGGCGGCCACCCGCGGCACTGCACGAAGGAACTGGCTCACGTACCCCATCGATTCACGGCGTACCGCGATGACCTCGCGCGGCGCTGCGGCCGCCAGGTCCACCTGGCCATCACGGTGGCGGACAAGAATTCGGCCGCTGTCTGCGGCGTAGCTGCCGTAGACCATCTTCATGATGGTGCTCTTGCCTGCCCCGGATTCACCGCCCAGCACGACGCACTGCCCGATCGGGACCTCGAAAGAGACGTTGTGCAGCACGGGAACCTGGGAGTCCTGCAGGTGCAGGGTGAAGGTCTTGGCGACCGTCTCCAAGCGGAGGACGGTGCCGGCGGCAGAGGTGTCAGTCATGGTCATCCTTGCAAAATCGACGAGACGAGCAGCTGGGTGTAGGCGGCCTGGGGGTCATCGAGAACCCGGTCGGTGAGACCTGATTCGATGACGCCGCCGTCCTTCATCACGAGCGTGCGGTGGGAGATGAGGCGTGCGACGGCCAGGTCGTGCGTGACGATCACCACGGCAAGGCCCAGGTCGGCAACGAGTGAGCGGATGAGATCAAGCAGCCGGGCCTGCACCGATACGTCCAGCCCGCTGGTGGGCTCATCCATGAAGACGAGCTTCGGTCCGAACACCAGGTTTCGGGCGATCTGCACCCGCTGGCGCATGCCACCGGAGAACGTCGCCGGCGTCTCATCCATGCGCTCGCTGGGGATCTCGACGCGCTCCAGCCATTCGGCGGCCTGCGCGCGGATCGTGCCGTAGTGGCGTTCACCAGCGGCCATCAACGGCTCGCCCACGTTGCCGCCGGCTGAGACATGCATGCGCAGTCCGTCCGCAGCGTTCTGATGCACGAAACCCCACTCGGTGCGCCAGAGCCGGCGCACCTCGCTCTCCGACAGCGAGGAGAGTTCGACGAGGTCGTTGCCTGTGCTGGTGGCTGTGCTTGTGCTGGCGGCTGTGCTTGTGCGGTAGCGGATGGAGCCTTCATCGATGCTGAGGCGCTGTGACAGCATCCCGAGCAGTGTCGATTTCCCGGAGCCGGATTCGCCGACGACGGCGAGCACCTCCCCCGGCCACAGGTCGAAGTCGATGTCGCGGCATCCGAATCGGTCACCGTAGCGGTGACCGGCGCCGGTGACGCTGAGCAGGGGCTGTTCGGCGTTCATACCGAGATCTCTTCCTTCTGGGTCGCCTGTTCGGCTGGGGCATCCGCGAGCGTGGCGGCGGTGCGCTCGCAATAGTCGGTGTCACTGCAGACGAACATCGCGCCGCCCTCGTCGTCGATGATCACCTCGTCGAGGTAGACGCCCTCGGAACCGCAGATCTCGCAGGGATCCGAGAAGCGCTGCGGCTCGAAGGGGAAGTCCTCGAAGCCGAGCGATTCGACGTCGGTGTACGGCGGGATCGCATATATGCGCTTCTCCCGTCCCGCGCCGAACAGCTGCAGGGCGGGGCTCTGGTGCATCTTCGGGTTGTCGAAGCTCGGCGTCGGGGACGGCGCCATCACGTAGCGGCCGTTCACCATCACCGGGTAGTCGTAGGTCTTGGCGATGTGGCCGAAGCGGGCGATGTCCTCGTAGAGCTTGACGTACATCAGGCCGTACTCCTCGAGCGCATGCAGGCGCCGCGTCTCGGTTTCGCGCGGTTCGAGGAAGCGCAGCGGCTCAGGGATCGGCACCTGGTAAACGAGGATCTGTCCGTCTACGAGCGGCGTCTCCGGTATCCGGTGACGCGTCTGGATGATCGTGGCTTCATCGGTGCGCGTGGTTGCCCGGGCTCCGGCGACCTTCTCGAAGAACTGCCGGATCGACACCGCATTGGTCGTGTCATCCGCACCCTGATCGATGACCTTGAGCGTGTCGGGTTTTCCGATCACGGCGGCGGTGACCTGCACGCCACCGGTTCCCCAGCCGCGTGGCATCGGCACCTCACGCGAAGCGAATGGCACCTGGAACCCGGGGATGGCGACACCCTTCAGCAGCGCCCTACGCACGACGCGCTTGGTGTGCTCGTCGAGGTAGCCCTCGTTGTAGACGATGCGCGGTGCGCTCATGATGCGTCCTTTCCGGCGGCGTTGCGGCGTTGATCGAACTCGTCGTTCAGGCGGCGGATGAGTCCGAGCTCGGCCTGGAAATCGACGTAGTGCGGCAGCTTCAGGTGCTCGACGAATCCGGTGGCCTGCACGTTATCGCTGTGCGCGATCACGAATTCCTCATCCTGCGCCGGAGAGACCTCTCGTTCGCCGAATTCGTCCTTACGGAGGGCGCGGTCCACGAGCGACATCGACATGGCTTTGCGCTCGGCTCGTCCGAAGACGAGGCCGTAACCGCGGGTGAACTGCGGCGGCTGCTCGGCCGATCCCACGAACTGGTTCACCATCTGGCATTCGGTCACCTCGATGCGCCCGATCGGCACGTCGTGGCCGATCTCGGGGGCATCGAACGACACCTCGACCTCGCCGACGCGCACCTCGCCGACGAAGGGATGCGTGTTGCCGAAGCCGCGCTGTGTGGAATAGCCCAGCGACAGCAGGAAGCCCTCGTCGCCGCGGCTCAGCGCCTGAAGACGCTCGGCGCGAGACATCGGGAAGGTCGTGGGTTCGCGGGTGAGGTCTGCCGGCTCCGGATCTGTCCACCCGATAGCTGGGCGATCGGGTTCGATGAGCGCGCTCTTGCCGAGCAGATCGGTGACGCGCGGCATCGAGATGTCGATGTCGACATCAGGCTCGGGGATGGCTGGCGCCTCAAGATCGTCGGCGAGCAGGCGGTGGGTGTAGTCGAACGTCGCCCCCAGCTGCTGGCCGCCCGGGATGTCTTTGAACGTCGCCGAGACACGTCGCTCTGGCGGGAGCGATGCGGTGTCCACGGCGACCGTGGTGCCGAAGCGCGGGAGCGTCGTGCGGTAAGAGCGGATCAGCGTGACCGCCTCGAGCACATCGCCCTGTGCCTGCAGCAGGGCCTTCGCTGCCAGCTCGGGGTCGTAGAGCGACCCTTCAGCCATGACGCGGGAGATGAGCACTCCGAGCTGGTCCTGCACCTGGGTGTAGTCGATGCGCTCGGTCGTTCCCGCGCCGCGCTGTGCCAGCAGGGCGTGGGCGTTGGCGATCGCTTTCTCGCCGCCTTTGACTGCTACGTACATCAGCTCATCTCCTTCTGGACGTTGGAAGTCAGTGCAGTGGTGCGGGGAAGGCCGGTCACCTGGTCGACGTCCGCGAGAATCAGATCGACGCCGCGCGGGTATCGGCGTGTGTTGGCGGTCCAGGTTTCGAGGAAATCGGATGCTGGCAGGCCCCGGCCGTCCCAGGAGATCTGCCCGTTCACCCCGGGCCCGTCGACGAGGAACGAGCCGATCGGCTTCGCGTCGGAGGCATCGATGATGACGGTCGCGGATAGGTGCGGCTCTTCGTCGCTGCCCTGCGCCAGATCATCGATCGGCGGCACGGTCGACGGGCTGGATGCGACGCAGAACAGTGCCTCGCTCGCATCGTCCACGAGGCGTGCACCGGTGTGGAATCGGATCCACGCTTCGACGTCGCTGTTCTGCCGCAGCGCGTCATCGAGCCAGAGCGGAGTCTGCTCGTCGCAGAGGGCGAGTACCAGCGCTGCGGCCGTGGCGCTGAGTGGGGCCGGCGGCTGGACCGCGGCCCGCACATGCTGCGCGATGGTGGGCCGGGCGAGCGCCTCGAGCGTGGCGCGGAACACCTGCTGTGCGTCGTTCACCGGATCGGCGAATCCGGGGGCGTAGATGGCTGTGGTGTTCATTCGTCGTCCTCGTCGTCGTCGGCACCGAAGCCGTCGTTCTCCCGAGCGACGGTGAAGAAGTCCACGACGGTGGCACGGGCATTCTTCTGCGCCTGGTGATCGCGCAGCGCCTGTTCGCGTTCGAGGGGTTCGATGACCTCGGTCATTACGCGGTCGCGGGCAGCGGAATCCAGCATCCCGTCGAAGATCGCGGCGAGCGCCGCGTGTTCGGGGTGGCTGCCGAGCACGTAGGCGGTGCCCACGGTTTCGCTGCGGCCGTCGCGGACGGCAACCGTGGCGCGCGTCACGGTGGCTTCGCCGAGGTTGAACCGGTCGCCGGTGCCGCCGGTGCGCCCCTGAACCATGACGAGGCCCGACTCGGGGCCGCGCAGATACTCGATGGCAGGTCGGTCGGTCCAGGTGCGCCAGAGGTCCGCGAGCTGGGCTTCAGTGGAACCGACGAGCACGCGCGCTGTGCGGCGCCGCTCCTCGGGAACCGGTGCTGTGTTGTTCATGTCTCCACGCTCTAGCGCAGACATAGACCGGGCGAGATGGCAGGTTTACCAGCAGGTGAACCGTTGGGTAAACGAATGGTGACTTGTTCGTCAGTTGGGTTCAAACTCGATGACGACGCTGATGCGGTCCTGTCGCATCCAGGATCTGCTGAACATCAGGGGCGCACCGGGGGTGCCGTCCGTGGTGAGCGTCTCCAGGCGCCAGACCGGGGTGGGTGCGTGCAGCTCCAGTCGCTGCGCTGCCGCATCAGGCGGGAACTCTGTCGATGCTCGCGACCACGCGCGCATCGGATTGCGGCCTGCGCCGCGCAGCACTTCGGTGAGCGATTCGATTGCGCGCAGGCTCACGTCGACGTGATCGAGGATGCCGGGAAGGATCCACTCCTCCCCGTACATGGAGGGCTGGTCGTCGATGTACCCCACCCGAACCAGACGTGTGCACGGCTCGCCTGCAGGGATGCCGAGCCGGTCGGCGATGTCTTTCGGAGCGTCGCGGGTGCCAGCATCCAACAGAAAAGTGCGCGGCACCGCCCCGGCCTTCTCGACCGTGTCGTGCAGGGACGGGGCCAGGCGCGGCGCCAGCAGATAGTCGATCCGCCGGTTCACGAACGTTCCTGCCCCGTGCACACGGCGCACCAGAAAGCGCGCCTCGAGATGTTCGAGTGCGCGGCGTACCGTGCTGCGAGTGGCGCCGAAGCGGCGCATCAACTCGTGCTCGCTCGGCAGCCGCGCGCCGGCGGGCAGATCTTCGATCTCGTCCTGCAGAACTGTGGCGATGTCGAGCATGCCGACCACGCTACGAATGCCGGGTGAACGCGAGGTGACGTGACGGGTTGCGGGGTGCAGTCAGGTCACTCCCCCATCAGGCCCCGCAGCAGCGCTTCTGCCCGCTCACCCGATAGACCTCGCGGATGAATCCGCACGACTGCCCGCGTGATCCGCCCGGTGTAAGGGAACGGTCCTTCGTAGGCATCGACAACTGGCTGATTCTGATCCCGGCCGCACTGCGCGGTGCCCATGAAGAATCGCAGCCTCGGCACCCAGGGCACGTTCGCGGCAGTCTTCACGGACGACGCGCTGCATGCGATGCTGATGACAGCTGAACCATCGTCAGCCAACACAACGCTCGCTCGTGCTCGCTCTGCGCCGAGGTGCTCACCTGCTGGAAGAGCGACCGAGGTCACAGTTTCCAACGCGCTGACCGCGAACGTCAACTGCTCGTCTTTTACATACATCGTCACGCCACCGAAGACGTCGCCCATCGCCATGAGCACGCCCCGATCTTCCTGTCCGATCGGCGCGAGATCAACATCAATCGTAAAGTCGTGACCCGAGATCTCCGGGGCAGCCGCCTGCGGAACGGGGGTCATGCCCGGAACCATTACCCAACTGGTCCGGTCCGGATGCTCGCGGAACAGTTGCGACTTGCCGCGATTGGCCAGCGGGAGCACGTTGTTGCGTTCGGCATGCTCATCCCACAGCGCAATCAGCCGTGCCAGCTTCTGCGGATGTTGTTCGCTGAGATCGATCGTTTCAGCCGGATCGTCATCGAGACGGTAGAGCTCCCACCGATCCTGATCGAATTCATCGCCGGTTTTGTGGAAGGTGACCGCCTTCCACCCGTCGGCGAGCATCGCTCGGTGCCCGGCGACCTCGAAGTACTGCGGCCCGCGATCTTCCAATGCAGCAGAGTCGGTGAACGTCGAAGCTATCGACCGTCCGTGCATAGGCATCTGCGCAACACCCCGCACCTGCTGTGGCGCGTTGATCCCTACGAGTTCGAGCACAGTGGGGACAACGTCCGTCACGAAGGAACGTGTGTCATCAAGTTCACCCCGTCGCTGGACCGGTGCCCCCGAAACAATCAGCGGAGACCGTGTACCGCCGACGTGCACGGTGTGCTTGTATCGACGGAACGGAGTATTCGACGCCTGTCCCCACCCCGCTGGGTACTGGTTGTAATAGCGGCCGCTGCCGATCGATTCAAGATCGACGTCAACCGCGCCGCTCGGAGCGTCGTTCAGCACGGCTTCTTCGCTGAGCGCGCCAGTTACCCCGCCGGCGTTGGTCGCTCCGTTGTCCGACATCACCACGACGATCGTGTCTCCATCGGACTCGCTCGCGGTGATCGAGTCGAGCAACCTGCCAAGCTCAGCATCCGCATGCTCCAGGTGCCCCGCGTAGGCTTCCATCAGCCGCTCCGCTACTTCACGTTCGTCGTCGGCGATCGATTCCCACTCCGGAATCGTCGGATCGGATTCTGGCAGCTTGGTGTCTGCTGGGATGACTCCGAGCTCACGTTGCCTGCGGAAACGACGTAACCGCTCTTCATCCCAGCCGTGTCGGAACGCACCGCGGTAGCGCTGCAGATACTCCGCGGGAGCCTGGTGCGGCGAATGCACAGCACCGAAGGAGATCATCGCGAAATATGGGTCATCCGGTCGCGCATACTGATGGTCCGTGATCCACCGCGCGGCCTCATCGACGATCAACTCAGAGACATGACGCCCGCCGTATGCCGCGAGATCGACGTATGAGTTGTCTTGCACGAGCTCGGGCCGAAACTGGTGCACCCGTCCGGCGAGGAATCCGAAGAACCGGTCGAATCCGCGTGCGAGCGGCCATTCATCGTAGGGCCCGCCTGGCCCGGACGCCGCGTTCGGGCTCAGATGCCACTTTCCGAACAGTCCCGATGCATAGCCTGCATCCTTGAGCATCATCGGGAGCATCGCCGCCGACTGCGGCACCGTGCCGGTGTACCCCGGATCACCGGAGGCGAACTGCACGATCGTTCCCATTCCCACCGCATGCGGATTGCGCCCCGTCAGCAAAGCGGCGCGCGTCGGCGAGCAGAGCGGCGTGACGTCGAACCGGGTGTACCGAAGCCCCTCAGCTGCCAACCGGTCGATGTTCGGCGTGCGGATCGACGACCCGTAGCATCCGAGATCCGAATACCCCATGTCATCGAACAGGACGACGATGACGTTGGGGCGTCTCGGACTACTCGACATCGTCGACGTCCACGATCGCACCCTGCTCCCGCAGCACCTCCTGCACGCGAGAGACGTCGACAGCGCGAGGCTGCACACCGGAGGCGACAGCTATGGCGGCGGCGACACCCGCACCGTGTCCGATCGCCGCGCAGGTCGCACCGACGCGCATCGAGCCGAGCGCATCCCGATCGACGGACACACAGCGACCAGCGGCCAGCAGGCCATCGATCTCCGTCGGCACCATGACACGGTAGGAGATGTCGAACGGCTCTGGTACGAACATCGAGTGGGTACCGACCTGCTTCTCGGTCGGGTGCACATCGATCGGCCAGCATCCGACCGCGATGCTGTCGGTGAAGCGCCGCGCTTCCCGGACATCGTCGCCGGTCATCACCAGTTCTCCGATCAGGCGACGTGTCTCACGAACACCGATCTGTGTGCTCGTCTGCACCAGTTTCGCGTTCGCGAAGGCGGGAACCGATGAGGTGAAGTAGTCCACGACACGGCGGGTGTCCTGCCGGCCCTCGATCTCTGCGCGGCTGAGTTCGGCGGCCACTGAAGCGTCTCCCACGATGCGCGTGGAGTTGACCCAGACGAGGTCCTTGTCGAGTCCGCCGAACCAGGGCCCTCCGTACCGCGGCAGCTCGCCACGTTCTGCAGCCTGCGCCATCGCCGCGCTGTCGAGTTCGACGTCCAGTCGCGAACTGGAGTAGTCGGTCAGGACCGGGTCGCGCAGAACGCCCGACTCGGGTCCGATCGGCAACAGCGTCGGGACATCGTGACGAACGTCCGCATTGGGCTGGGCACCGGAGACGCGGAACGACATCGTCATGGGCTGGAGACTGTCGGACTTCGTCCACTTCGCCCCACTGCGTTCGATGAAATCGCCATCGCCGGTGCAGTCGATCGTGACGCCGGCGAGGATAGCGCCGCGGCCGTCCTTGTTCTCGATGAACGCGCCCGCAACGCGGTCGCCCTCCATGATCGGCGTCGCACCCCAGGTGTGGAACAGCGTTTCCACACCCGCATCGCGCAGAAGTTCGTCGGCCACACGCTTCATGACCTCGGGCTCGGTGTTGATCACGAACCCGTTGTCGAATCGAGCGCCGTCCTGCTCCTCGGCGCGCTCCACCCATTCCCCGCCGATACCCGCGACACAGCGCTTGTACGGTCGTAGCCACGAGTTGAAGCCCGCCAGTGTGAGAACCATGCCCGCCGTCCACATTCCACCGAGGAACCCGTGCCGTTCAAGCACAAGCGTACGAGCACCGGCCCTGGCGGCCCCCGCAGCAGCGGCAACACCAGCGGGCCCGCCGCCGATGACGAGGACGTCGACCTCCGCCACGACCGGGATCTGACGTGCGGATTCTGTGATCTTCTCTGACAATTTCATCAACCCTTCGCAGCTCCCGCCGTCATCCCGCTGACGAGATACGGCTGGAGGAACCAATAAACGACCATGACCGGAAGGATCGAGATGAGGCCTGCGGCCATCAGCTCACTCCAGTTGATCTCGACGTCGCCGATCATCGACGCGATGCCTTGAGGAATCGTCCAGTTGTCGCGCGAGAGCAGCAGCGTTCGAGCGAACAGAAGATCCGTCCACGCTGAGGTAGCAGCCAACCCGAAGCATGCGGCGAGTCCCGGGACGGAAACAGGAAGGATCATGCGCCACAGCACTCCCCAGCGCGTGCACCCGTCGACCATCGCGGCCTCATCGATGTCACGCGGGATGCCATCGAAGTATCCCTTGAGCGTGAGCGCGGTCAGCGGTGTGATCGCGGCGACGTTCGTCAGAATCACGGCGATGGAGGTGTCCAGCAGCCCGAACGTCTGGAACAGGACGAAGAAGGGCAGCGCGAGCAGTGTCCCCGGCAGCACTCGCCCCATGAGGAATGTGTAAGCGATGAACTTTTGACCGGGAACGACGAAACGCGACATCGCATAGGCGGCAGTCACCGAAACAGCTGTACTCAGAAGTGCGGCACCGATCGTGACAACGCCAGACTGCAGCATCCATTTGAGGATCGCCGATTCGGTGAACAGGTGCACGAACGCGTCGAAGGTAAACGGCTTGCCGATAGGAATCAGCGCCGGATTGCGCGAGAGAACCTCGGATGTCGGCAGAATCGCGGTGACGAACATCCAGTAGATCGGGAAGAACATGAAGACGATCAGCGCGATCATCGCGATAAATGACCAGTTCACCCGTGACTTGCGACGGCGGCTGACCGGACGACCGATGACGGTGGTGTCGAGAGTTGCGGTGCTCATAGAAATCCCTCCAAAGCGCCCTTGCTGTTGCGCCTGAGTAGCACGACGACGAGCACGCCGACAAGTGCGAAGGTGACCACACCCAGGGTGGCCGCATTGCCCATGTCGAACTCCTGAAATGCCAGGTTGAACACGCGGACGGCCACGGTCTCGGTGGCGCCGTCCGGACCGCCCTGCGTCGAGCCATAGATGAAGTCGAAGTCGCGGAACGAGTGCATCGCACTGAAGATCGTCGCGACCAGGATGAACGGGGCCAGACCGGGAAGCGTGATCCAGCGCAACCGTGCCCACCAGCCGGCGCCATCGACCTGAGCTGCCTCGTAACGCTCCTTCGGAATGGCCTGCAGCCCCGCGAGGATCATCAGAGTGAAGTAGGGAATGGCTTTCCAACTCGTCGGCAGGATCACAGCGAACAACGCAAGGGCGGGATCGCCGAACCAGTTCACATCGCTGTCGATGAGGCCGACCGAGCGAAGCATGTAGTTGAAGACACCGTACGTCGGCTGCATCATCCAGACGAAAGCGATCGTCGCAGTAATCCCGGGCACCGCCCAGGGCACCAGTGCGAGAGTACGCATGATACGTCGACCAGGCATCCGCTGGTTGAGCAGCAACGCTGTGAACAGTCCGGCGATGAATGGCAGCAGCGTCGAGCCGATCACATAGACAATGGCGACACCGAAGCTGCGCCAAGTCTCCGGATCACTCAGTACGTCCTGGTAGTTCGCAAGGCTCAGCGGAGCTTGGAAGATGGCGCTGAGTTTTCCGAGCTTGATGTCGCGGAGGCTGATCCCGCCCAGCAGGAGCAGAGCGAAGAGGAGCGATCCGGTGACGGCGATGAGACTCGGCGCGAGGTATCCGAGAACGACGACCTTCTTGCCGAACTCACGGCCACGGCCGCGCCGGGCCACCTGTGAAGGTGACCCGGCGCGTGCCGCGCGCTCGAGAGAACGAGTTGATGTCACGGTACGAGTCCTGCGTCGGTCAGCTTCTTGTCGAGTCCGGCGAGAACATCCGCGGTGTCCTTGTCGCCCTGCAGCAACACGTGCAGCTGGGCGCCTACGATGTCAGCGAAATTGGAGTAGTCGCTGCGCACGCCCTCGGAAGTGAGGTCGACGATCGGGCTGCTGTTCTCCCAGGCCTCGACGATCGGCGCGGTCAGCGGGTCATCGAGCAAGGCATCGGCGGTGCCAGGGCGAGCCGTCGGGCTCGCGACGATCTCGGCGTACTGCGTGAGCGATTCATCGGAGATCACGAACTCGAGGAACTTCTCGGCCGCGGCCTTCGTGCTCTCGTCTAGGTCCGAAGCCAGCGCGAATCCGTGGCTGACATCTCCCGGATTCGTTTCAAACGGGGCCTTGGCGATCTTCAGCGAGTCCACGAGCGCGGGATCAGCTGTTGCCTGAACCGTCGAGTAGTAGAACGGGCCCTCGATCATCATGGCGCTGTTGCCGTTGAGGAACGCTTCGCGTTTCGCAGCGAAGTTCGTTCCCACCGGGCTGTACTCGGTACCCAACTCGCGCCAGGTGTCAAGAGCCGCGGCGACGTCAGCAGAGGCGAAGTTCCATTCGCCGTCCTTGATCCATTCGGCATCCATCCCGGCAGTGAAGACGAGGGCATCGCGAACGAAGTTGACGGTGTTGTCATCTGTGATGGCGTAACCGAACGCATCGCCGGGAAGGTCGGTAACCGCCTTCGCGGCCGCGACGAGTTCCTCAGCAGTAGTCGGCACCTCGACTCCCGCCTCGGCCAGTAGCGCTTCGTTGTAGAACAGCGTGTAGCCGTAATCGACGGTCAGCACACCGTAGGTCGTGTCGTTCCATTCCATCGCCGCCTGCGAGTCGGGCCACTGTTCCGGCACGTCCGTGCCGGACACGAACTCGTCGAGAGGCTCAAGGAAGCCGGCGTCCGCCCAGGCCGGCAGGCTGCTGACCGGAGTGGGCACATGGATGATATCCGTCCCCGCCCCGGCTACGGCCTGGGTCGTCACAGTCGAGATGTAGTCCGCGAATGCGGTCTGCTGGATGTCCACCTTGATCTGTGGGTTGGCCTTCTCGAAGATGGGAATGATCTCGTCGAACCAGACCCCGGTCTGCTCCGTGTGCGCCCAGGTGCTCAAGGTGAGCGTCACGTCTTCGATGGGTGCGTCAGGATCGGAGTCCGAGGATGCTGAGCAGGCGACCAGGCTGATGGCCAGCACCGCGGTCGCGGCGATGGCAGGGATACGTCGTCGTTCCATGGAAGTGTCTTTCTGTGATTCGGGTGAGGGGTTAGAGCTGGGGCAGGATCAGAGTCTTGAAGACACCTGGGCGACCAGCGGTATCGATGGCCGCGGCACTTTCGGCGAGGGGGTAGCGACCGGAGATGAGGTCGTCGACGCGGACACGGCCGGAGGCGAGCAGGTCAATGGCAAGCGGGAAGCAGTTCGCGTAGCGAAAGACACCAGTGACCACGAGTTCCTTCTCCTGGATCCAGGATGCCGGGATGTCGAGACCGTCAGACCCGCCCATGCCGACCAGAACGGCGATTCCTCCCCGAGCCAGGTGCGAGACGCCGTCGCGCGTCGCGCGAACGTTTCCCGAGCATTCGATGTGCACGTCGAACTCACCGGAGTGCTCCGGTAGGTCGGATGCTGGGATCGTCGTATCCGCGCCGAGCCTCATGGCCAGCGACAGCTTCTCTGGGTCGACATCGGTGACAGTGATGTGGCTGGCACCGAAAGCGCGCGCGGTCTGCGCGGTCAGCAGCCCCACCGGGCCGGCGCCCGTGATGAGGACACGACTGCCCGGACCGACATTTGCCTTCCGGCAGGCCCACACCGAGACCGCGAGGGGCTCGACCAGTGCGCCGTGCTCTGTGGATACTGCGATCGGGAGCGTGTATGCGTAATCAGCACGGATCGCGACGAAGTTCTGCAGGGTGCCGTCAACGGGCGGCGTGGCGTGGAACACGACCTCGGCGCAGAGGTTGTAGCGTCCGCCACGGCACTGCTCACACACTCCGCACGGAACTCCCGGTTCGATTGCGACGCGATCGCCCACGCTGTGCGTGACGACGTTGGCGCCGAGCGCGACGACGGTGCCTGCTGTCTCGTGTCCCAGGATCAACGGTGCTTCGACCACGTACTGACCGATCCGCCCGTCACGGAAGTAGTGTGCGTCCGAGCCGCAGACACCGACGGCTTCCACCCTGATCAGCACTTCATCTGATGCGGGCTCGGGAACCGCGCGCTCTTGGAGCACGATCGTGCCCGGTTCGGCCAGGACGGCTGCGCGATTGGACGTTTCGTACGGCATGAGGTGGGGACTCTCCCTTGAGGACTCGACAGAGCAGATATTTCGACCTGTAGCCCGAGTCTAGGAAGGGCTGAGACAGTCAGGATAGCCACAGAGGCACCTACTAATAGTACTTATTTGCGCACCTAAGAAAATTTAGTCACCCATTTCGTATTGGTTGCATCACTCACCACGCTATCGTTGTCCGCAACCACAGGAGCACATATGCAACGTCTCGGACAGCCAGACCGGCTCGACGCCCTGGCCGGCAACGTCATCAAAGCACCAGCATTCCGTGAGGTCATTCCCCGTGACCCCGGCGCCTCCTTCCGATGGCACATGCATGACTACCCGGATCCACTGGCCCGATGGAATCGCCATCCGGAGTACGAGATCCACCTGATCAGAAGAGGTACTGGCCGCTACATCATCGGCGACGCTGTCGGCCCGTTTGGCCCGGGGCACCTTTTCCTCGTTGGATCGAACCTTCCCCACGACTGGATCAGCGATCTACGAACTGGAGAACAATTGGAGGGCCGAGATGTCGTCTTGCAGTTCGATCCCGCGTGGTTCGAACGCTTTCACGATGTCGTCCCTGAACTTGCCGACATATCGACATTGTTGGCTCGCTCTGGTCGGGGTATTCAGTTCCACGGAACTACCGCCCGCGAAGGCGCGGATCTGCTCGAGACGATTGGCACACAGTCCGGAGCGTCCGCAATATCCGGTTTTCTTGCCCTCTTGTCGACGTTGAGCCGTGCGCCATCAAGCGACTTCCGAACACTCAGTTCGAGCGCGGCCGATCATGGCATCGGAGCAGATCCTTCGGATGTCGTGGCATCCGCACTGGACTACATCTTCGCGAATCTCGACACCGATCCACGTCTTTCTGTAGCGGCGAGTATCGCGAACATGTCGGAGTCGGCCTTCTCCCGATACTTCAAGAAGGCGAGCGGTCAGACGTTCAGCGACATGGTGAAGCGATTGCGGTTGACGCAGGCGTGCCGCCTTCTCGAGCACACGGACGCCACGGTCGCACAGATCGCACAGTCCGTTGGTTATACGAACCTGTCGAACTTTAATCGTCGCTTTCGTGATGAGTACGAAATGACCCCGAGCGAGTATCGACGCACGCGCGTTCGAGCAGGACTATCGACGATGTTCTCGTCGTCCAGTTGACCCGACGAAGAGCGGTCAGACTGCTGGCGGGGCGGGCGGTGCTGCCGGTGCTGCCGGAGTCGCCGGAGTCGCCGGAGTCGCGGCGGGCGGGGCCGGGGCGGGCGGGGCCGGGGCGGGCGGGGCCCCGGGGGTTGCCGGGGCCGCCGGAGTCGCGGCGGGCGCTGCGCTCGTCGCATTCTGCGGAAGCACACACACGATCGCGGCCACGAGAATCACGATCGAGAAGATCGCCAGCATCACAGCGCCGGCACCGACGGATGCGCCAGAGATCGAGCTGACGCTGATCATCGTGCCGAAACCGTCCACGGCGCCGACGATGCCGGCGATCATGCCGAGCACGGCCGCGGTGATCCGCGCCCACTTCACGCGAAGGATGATGGCTGTCACCGAGGCGGCGATCACCAGCAGCATCAGCACCAGCAGGATGGCGCCCTCGCCGCCGGCGTACTCGGAGAAGTAGTTGAACGACAGACCGAAGCCCGAGGCGATCGGCAGGAACAGGGCGATCATCGCAAGGAAAGCTGCGACCGGCAGCGCGAACGGCGCCCAGCTCATCCAACCCTTCGGCCCGTTCTGCGGTGCGCTGCGCTGCTCTTGCACGGCAGACTGCACCGATCGAGCCGCTTCCTGGGCTGCCGGAGCGACGTGCGTCGTGAAGAAGTCCTTGGCGCCGGCAGCCATCTGCTTCGCGCCGGCAGCGATCTGCTCGGCGGAGGGGTCGCGGGGCTTGCGCTCCGCCGCGATCTGGCCGGTGCGCACGGCCTCCTGATACTCGTTCATGGTCGGCTCGCGGTGATTCGTCTGCTGGAATCGCGCGGACCACTCCTCGGCGGTCACGGCAGAAGGCGTTTGCGCAGCACTCAGCTGCGGCCTGATCCAGGCGGCGAGTTCTGCGGAGCAGTTGGGGTGAACGATGATCCATGGCCACAGGTCGTGGCGCTCCTGCGCCAGCTGCGTCAGTGTCTGCAGCCCTACGCTCGGATCTGCCAGCTCGGCTGCGGTGTAGCTCGATGACGCGCGATCAGTCACGGTGTTCTCTCCTCTTCGCGCTCAGAGGCCTGTCCGGCGCGATTCGATTATCCCCCGATTCACCTCTGCGAGTGGGCAACCGTGGCTGCGTTCCGGGCAGAAACTGCGCCACAGCTGCCCGCTCGAAAGCCGGACGCCGGACGCCGGACGCCGCTCGTCAGAGCCGGATCACGCGCTTCTCCGCTCGTCGCTGATGCTGGGCGAAGAGCGCACAGGACAGAGCCGTAAGGAAGCTGATCAGCGCCAGCCCCCACGCGAAGACTGCGAACTGCGTGGGGAGAAGCATCGACGCCACAAGAAGCACGACACCGACGAGCGGAAGGGCAACGGTCAGTCGTTGCGCAAGGGTCTCGTGCATCATCGTCTCTCTGCTCGGGCCGGAGCGATCGCGGCCAGGCTTGTGGTGAAGGCCAAAACCATGGTGTCGTTCGATGCATCGAACGATCAAGGGTTTGGACGGTTCGGTAGCCCCAGGGCTACAGATCCACTCGGCGCGTGTCGTGATCAGCGGTCACTGATTAGAGGCTTATGATCCCGATCTCGGTGGCCCGGAGAACGATCTGCAGGCGATTGTCGACGCCCCACAGCTGGTTGATGCGGCGGATGTCGGCCTTCACCGTGCTCTCGGCATAATGGAGCGTCTCAGCGATCTCGGCGTTGGAGAGACCCTTCGCAATCAGCTCGATGATCTGCCGCTTTCGATCGCTCAGTGCGGGCGTGTCGGGGGCTCGACCGTCGCCTGCTTCGATGGCCGCGCGCACGAACCGCTCCTGCACTTCCGGCGAGACCACGCGGTCGCCGGAGTGGGCAGCGACGATGGCGTCGATGATCTGTTCCGGCGTGGAGTTCTTCACCAGGTAGCCACAGGCGCCCGCTCGCAGAACCTCGAGCGCGCGCCACTCAGTGGTGAAGGTCGTCAGTGCCACAACGCGGCAGCGGGGGTCCCATTCCAGAACGCGCCGCGTCGCTTCGACACCACCGACATCGCGCATCTTGATGTCCATCAGTACCACGTCGGGTTTCGACGCTCTACAGGCCTCGACGACCTCAGAGCCGTCGGCGGCCTCCCCTACCAGAGTGACGCGGTCGTCATCGGAGATGAATGCACGCAGGGCGTGGCGCACTAATGCCTCATCGTCGACGACGAGAACGCGGACGGCTTCACTCACCCACTCACGGTACCGCGAGCCTGCTCGGGAATCTCTAGCCCTGGGGTCATGAATCCGTGACCGCGGGCGTACGACTCATAGGGTGGGAATGAGGCATCCATGGTGCAGGTCGATCTCGAGCTGCCCGAGTGAAGGAGACCAGCATGGGAATGCTCAGCATGTACGGTATCGGATCGTTCGTTCGAGTGATCACCTGGTCGAATGCGGACCTGGGCGACTGGCTCTGCAAGATGCTCGGCATCTGTGCCTGAAGCTCCGCTGATCTCCGCGCGCGACGAGGAGCCGGGCCTCACTGCGCGGTCCTCCATCATGCGGATGCTGCGCTCTCGCATGTTCTGGGAACAGCGTTCTCTTCATCCGGTCGCACGCCTTCTGCTGGTTCTGACCGTCGGCGTGCTCCTGTGCATCGCGATCGGCTTCACGATCGCGGGGGGAGGGTTCACGCGGTACGACCTGCTGGCGGTGGCGCTCTATGTGGGGTTGGCCGGCTTCGCCTGGCATCCGATGACTGCCGCGTTCATCGTGATGCTCATCTGCAGCGTAGGTGTCGTCTTCACCGGCAGCGGTGGAGACCTCCTCGAACTGTCGATGACGCTCAGCCTGGTGGCCGCGACGTGCGGACCGTGGGTGATTGGCACGCACGTGGTGCTGCTCGCAGCGCTCACGACGTACATGACTCTCAGCGGGCCGACACTGGCAGCGGGAGGCATCTACGGCATCGCGGGCATCGCCGTGATCGCGTTCCTGGCGGGCGTCGCGTTCAGACTCGTGGCGGCACGCGAGACGGTTCTCGTTGCCGAGCGAACCCGCATCGTGAGAGACCTCGAGGCGATCGCACGGGACGAGCGAGAGCGCATCGCGGATGAGCTCCACGACGGCATCGCGCACGACCTGACGCTCGTCCTGTTTCACGCTCGGGCTCTTCCGCGTCAACCGGATGAAGACGCACGGCAGGTCTCACTGAAGACCATCGAGGATTCCGCCGAGCAGGCGCTGCAGAGCATCCAATCTCTGCTCTCGTTGATGCGGGACACACTGACCGAGGGACCGCCGACACGTTCGATCCGTTCCGCAGAAAACGTCGCGGAGACCGCGTCATCGCTGGCGGCTCTTCTGAAGGATGCAGGCATCCCCACGAGCGTTACAACACCGCGTGTTCCGCTCCAGCTCGCGCCGACTACCGCGCGTGTTCTCACAGAGACGGCCATCGAGTCGGTGATGAACATCATCAAACACGCGCCCACGTCGCAGTCGGCGAGCATCGAGATCCACGACCGGCCTGATGCCATCGAGGTCGTCGTGACGAACTCCGCCTCCGCGGATCTCAGCGGAAACGGCCGCGCGATGGGCGGTCGGGGCCTGCGCCGGGCGGCGCAGCGGCTCAAGCAGATCGGTGGCGAGCTGGATCACGGATGGACCGCCAACGGATGGGTTCTGCGGGCAACAGTTCCGGTGCCCGGCGACGACGCACCGTGATTGGCAGATGACGAAGGCCCCGACTTCCCAGTGTTTTCTAGGAGAGTCGGGGCCTTCGTGGTGGCGGTGACGGTGGGATTTGAACCCACGGTAGGGGTGAACCTACACAACATTTCGAGTGTTGCACCTTCGGCCGCTCGGACACGTCACCGCGAAAGAGTTTACGTGACGCGGGGCCGTCACGCGAATCGGCGTTTCGCCGGTGCGAGAAACGTCTTCCCGCACGAGAAACGTCCGGGGAAGCCCTGTCTCATGTGTGATGTCTCAGGACATTGGTGACGGTTGTGTCTCAGGACATCGGTAACGCTTCTTGCTGATTTGGTGGT
>NZ_JBSVRM010000009.1:0-141518 GCF_054072595.1 Microbacterium wangyouchuni | reverse complement strand
GAGACAGAAACCGTCACCAATGTTCTGAGACAAGAACCGTCACCGAAGACCTGAGACATCACACATGAAACAGGTGCTGGCACCACGTTTTTCATGCGGCAAGACGTTTCTCGCGGCGGCGCGCGGCTACGCCAGAGGCACCGGCACAATGCCGAACGGCGCGAGGCCTGCGGCCCCACCATCCACCGCGGTCAGCACCCAGATGCCACCTTCGTGGCGGGCGACACTGTGTTCCCAGTGCGAGCCGTCCGAATCGTCAATGGTCGAAACGGTCCACTCGTCGTCCTCGACCAGGGTCTCTTCCGACCCCGCGGTCACCATCGGCTCAATCGCCAGGACGAGCCCCGGCTTGACGGCCGCGCCCGCATCCGGCGTGCGGTAGTTGAAGACGCTCGGCGCCTCGTGCATCTTGCGACCGATGCCGTGGCCGACATACTCGCGGAGGATGCCGTAGGGCTGACCCGATAGCGGCGACGGGCCCTGCGCCTCGATGTAGTCCTGGATCGCGGCTCCGATGTCGCCGATATGAGAAGCGGATGCCATCGCGGCGATCCCCGCCCACATCGACCCCTCGGTCACCCGCGACAGCTCAGCGCGCACAGACAGCAGCGGCTCAGCGCCACCGGGAACGATGAACGTCCGCGCACTGTCGCCGTTCCACCCCTGGAACTGCGCACCGGAATCAACCGAGACGATGTCGCCGGGCTCCAGCACGCGCGATCCGGGAATCCCATGCACGACCTGCTCGTTCACCGAGATGCAGGTGGTGTGGTGGTAGCCGCGCACGAGCTTGAAGTTCGACTCCGCGCCGCGGGCCACAATCGCCTCCGACGCCGCAGCATCAACTGCGGCAGTCGTCGCTCCCGCAACGACGGCAGCCTCGGCAGCATCCAGCGAAGCCGCCGTGATGAGTCCGGGTTCGACCATCGCCCGCAGTTGGGCTGGAGTCTTGTAGATCGATTTGCGGAACACGTCAGACCGAGGCGTTGAGCCCGCGCGCACCGAGCGCTGCGACGATGCGACCGAAGATCTCGTCGAGCGAGCCGACGCCATCGATGCGATCGACAATGCCACGCTCGCCGTAGACCTCGAGGATCGGGGCAGTCTCGTTCTCGTAGATGTCGAGGCGGTGCGCGATGGCTTCCTCGGTGTCATCCGAACGGCCCTGCTCCGATGCCCGCAGCTTCAGACGTGACATGCTCTCCTCGCGCGGAACGTCGAGCAGGATGACAGCATCCAAAGCCTCGCCGCGACCGGCCAGGAACTCATCCAGGTGACCCACCTGGACGGCGTTGCGCGGGTACCCGTCGAGCAGGAAACCCGAAACCGCGTCGTCCTGAGCCAGGCGATCGCGAACGATCTCACTGGTCAGCTCGTCCGGCACCAGGTCGCCGCGGTCGAGGATCTCGGTGACCTTCGCGCCGAGTTCGGTTCCGCCCTTGATGTTCGCGCGGAAGATGTCACCGGTGGAGACCACCGGAACATCGAACGCTGCTGCGACACGCACGCCCTGCGTGCCTTTGCCGGAGCCCTGCGGGCCGACGATGAGGAGTCGTGCGGATGCTGTCAACGGAGGAGCCCTTCGTAGTGACGCTGCTGAAGCTGCGCGTCGATCTGCTTGACCGTCTCAAGACCGACACCCACGATGATGAGGATCGAGGCGCCACCGAACGGGAAGTTCTGGTTGGCACCGACGGTGGACAGAGCAATCAACGGGATAAGTGCGACCAGGCCCAGGTACAACGAGCCGGGGAACGTGATGCGGGTGAGCACGAAGTCGAGGTACTCGGCCGTCGGGCGTCCGGCACGGATGCCGGGGATGAACCCGCCGTACTTCTTCATGTTGTCGGCGACCTCAACAGGGTTGAAGGTGATCGCGACGTAGAAGTAGGTGAAGCCGATGATCAACAGGAAGTAGATCGCCATGTACAGCGGCTGGTCGCCCGTGGTGAGGTTCTGGGAGACCCAGACGACCCAGGCGGCCGGCTCAGTGCCGTCCTGCGGAGTGTTGAACTGCGCGATGAGCATCGGGATGTACAGCAGCGACGAAGCGAAGATGATCGGGATAACACCGGCCATGTTCACCTTGATCGGGATGTACGTGTTCGTGCCGCCGTAGGTGCGGCGTCCGACCATGCGTTTGGCGTACTGGACCGGGATTCGTCGCTGCGATTGCTCGACGAAGACCACGAGCCCCGTGACCACGATTCCGACCGCCAGCACCAGGAGGAAGACCTCGAAGCCGTTCGACTCGAAGATCGCCCACATCGCCGACGGGAAGGTCGCAGCGATCGAGGTGAAGATCAACAGCGACATGCCGTTGCCGATGCCACGCTCGGTGACGAGCTCGGCGAACCACATGATGAGTCCGGTACCGGCAGTCATCGCCATGATGATGAGCAGCTGTGCCCACCACACATCGTTGGTCAGAAGCTGCTGACAGGCCGCGATGTCGGTCTGGCCGAACAGCTGCCCACTGCGTGCCACGGTGACCAGCGTCGTCGACTGCAGCAGCGACAGAGCGATGGTGAGGTACCGCGTGTACTGGGTGAGCTTGGCCTGACCGGCCTGGCCCTCCTTGTGCAGCGCCTCGAAGTGCGGGATGACCACGCGCAGCAGCTGCGTGATGATCGTCGCGGTGATGTAGGGCATGACGCCCAGCGCGAAGATCGAGAGCTGCAGCAATGCACCGCCCGAGAAGAGGTTGACCAGACTCAGCAGCCCCTCCGTGCCAGCGTTCAGACGCAGGCACTCCTCAACGTTCGGAAAGTGCACGAACGGAGCCGGGACATGGGAGCCAAGTCGGTATACGGCGATGATCGCCAGGGTAAAACCGATCTTCTGACGCAGGTCAGGCGTGCGGAAGATCCGCGCGATAGCGCTAAACAAGGGCGTTCCTCCTGAAAAGGGATGCCGCCCCGCAACGGACGGCTGAAAGACCAGCGTAACGCAGAGAGGGGCCGGAGAAACTCCGACCCCTCTCTGACATGGTTACTTGACGGTTCCGCCCGCAGCCACGATCTTCTGCTCGGCAGAACCCGAGACCTTGTCGACCGAGACGGTGAGCTTCACGGCGATGTCGCCGTTGCCGAGAACCTTGACCTTCTCGTTCTTGCGAACGGCACCCTTGGCGACCAGGTCGCTGGTGGTGACCTCGCCACCCTTCGGGTACAGCTCCGCGAGCTTTTCCAGGTTCACAACCTGGTACTCGACGCGGAACGGGTTCTTGAACCCGCGCAGCTTCGGGGTGCGCATGTGCAGAGGCATCTGCCCACCCTCGAAACCGATACGGACGGTGTTGCGGGCCTTGGTGCCCTTGGTTCCGCGACCGGCGGTCTTACCCTTGGACGCCTCACCGCGACCGACACGGGTCTTTGCGGTGTTGGCGCCGGGGACGGGACGCAGGTGGTGAACCTTGAGGACTGCGGGACGGGATGCCGGAGCATCCGCCTTCGGAGCCGTCTTGGCGGCGGCCGGCTTCTTGGCCGGTGCCTTCTTCGCGGCAGCAGCCTTGGGAGCGGCAGCCTTCTTCGGGGCCTTCTCGGCCTCGACGGCGTCGTTCTTCTCAGCCATTAGTCGATCTCCTCAACCTGGACGAGGTGTGCGACGGTCTTGACGTAACCGCGCACCTGCGCGTCGTCGGGGCGAACGGTGGTGTCACCGATTCGCTTCAGACCGAGGCTGCGCAGCGTGTCACGCTGGTTCTGCTTCTCGCTCACCTTGGACTTGATCTGGGTCACCTTCAGACGGGCGGCCATCAGGCACCTACCTTTGCAGCAGCCGCAGCAGCGGCCTTGGCCTCGTTACGGAGGATGATGTCCGGAACGACGGCGTCGTAGTCGAGGCCACGACGAGCCGCGACAGCGCGGGGCTCTTCGAGGCTCTTCAGAGCCGCAACGGTCGCGTGCACGATGTTGATCGTGTTCGACGAGCCGAGCGACTTCGAGAGGACATCGTGGATGCCGGCGCACTCGAGTACGGCGCGGACCGGACCACCGGCGATAACACCGGTACCGGCAGCAGCCGGACGCAGCAGCACAACGCCGGCTGCGGCCTCACCCTGAACCGGGTGCGGGATGGTGTTGCCGACGCGGGGCACGCGGAAGAAGTTCCGCTTTGCCTCTTCGACTCCCTTGGAGATGGCCAGAGGAACTTCGCGGGCCTTGCCGTAGCCGACGCCGACCAGTCCGTTGCCGTCACCGACGACCACGAGGGCGGTGAAGCTGAAGCGACGTCCACCCTTCACGACCTTCGAGACGCGGTTGATGGTGACAACGCGCTCCAGGAACTGGTTGTCGCCACGGTCGCGGGAGTTGCGGTCGCGGCCACCCTGGCCTCGGTCACGGCCGCCGCGGCGGCCTTCGCGCTGCTCGCGGGCGGGCTCAGCTGCGGTGGTCGAGGCAGCAGCCTCGGTACCGGCAGCAGCCGTCTCGGGAGCGGCAGCAGCCGTTTCGGTCACTTCTTTCTCCTTGTTGTCACTCACAGTGCCAGCCCTCCTTCGCGGGCGCCGTCCGCGATGGCCGCAACGCGACCTGCGTAACGGTTGCCACCACGGTCGAAGACGACCTCGGAGTAGCCGGCGGCCTTCGCGCGCTCGGCGAGCAGTTCGCCGACCTTGCGGGCCTTAGCGGTCTTGTCACCCTCGAACGAGCGCAGCTCGGTCTCGAGTGTGGATGCCGATGCAACGGTGTGGCCCTTGCTGTCATCGACCAACTGGACGAAGACGTGGCGAGCCGAACGGTTGACGACCAGGCGCGGACGCGCTTCGGTGCCGACGATCTTCTTGCGAAGACGGGAGTGGCGACGCGCGCGGGCGTCAGACTTTGTCTTGACAGCCATGTTTACTTACCAGCCTTTCCGGCCTTGCGACGCACGACCTCGCCCGCGTAGCGGACACCCTTACCCTTGTACGGCTCAGGCTTGCGGATCTTGCGGATGTTCGCAGCTGCCTCGCCGACAGCCTGCTTGTCGATGCCACTGACGGTGAGCTTGTTGGTGCCCTCCACAGTCAGGGTGATGCCCGCGGGCGGGTCGATCAGAACCGGGTGCGAGAAGCCGAGAGCAAACTCAATCGAGCTGCCCTTCTGCTGCACGCGGTAACCGGTGCCGACAACCTCGAGGCCCTTGGTGTAACCCTGGGTGACGCCGAGGATGTTGTTGTTGATGAGCGTGCGGGTCAGGCCGTGAAGCGACCGCGACTCGCGCTCGTCGTCGGGGCGAGCAACAACCACCTGGTTGTCCTCAACCGCGACCTCGATGGGGCTGGCCACCTGGAGGGTGAGTTCACCCTTGGGGCCCTTCACCGCAACCACGCTGCCGTCAACCGAAACGGTGACGCCTGCGGGGATTTCGATGGGAAGTCGTCCAATACGCGACATTTCGAATTACCACACGTAGGCGAGAACTTCTCCGCCCACGCCCTTCTGCTCAGCCTGACGGTCGGTAAGAAGACCGGAGGAAGTGGACAGGATGGCAACGCCGAGGCCACCGAGGACCTTGGGGAGCTCCGTGGACTTGGCGTAAACGCGCAGTCCAGGCTTCGATACGCGCTTGATGCCCGCGATCGAACGCTCCCGCTTGGGGCCGTACTTCAGCGTGAGGGTGAGGTTCTGGCCGACGCGTGCGTCAGTGATCTCGAAGCCCGAGATGTAGCCCTCCTGCTGGAGGATCTGAGCGATGTGCGTCTTCAGCTTGCTCGACGGCAGTGACACGGAGTCGTGGTGTGCCGAGTTCGCGTTGCGCAGACGGGTCAGCATATCTGCGACCGGGTCTGTCATTGTCATGAGTTTTTTCCTTTGTTCACGAGGTTTCGGCTGCCGTTACGCGACAGACGACCTGCTATGAGATGCAATCTTCAATTGTAAGCGCACACAGGACCCCCGCCTGACAGACGGGGGTCCGAAGTGTTACGCCTTTGCGTCCTCCGACTGGAACGGGAAGCCGAGGTGACGCAGAAGTGCGCGGCCCTCGTCGTCCGTCTTCGCCGTGGTGACAACAGTGATGTCGAAACCGCGAACGCGGTCGATCTTGTCCTGATCGATCTCGTGGAACACGCTCTGCTCCTGGAGACCGAACGTGTAGTTGCCGTTGCCGTCGAACTGCTTGGGCGAAAGCCCACGGAAGTCGCGGATACGGGGCAGAGCCAGCGAAACCAGACGGTCGATGAACTCCCACGCACGGTCGCCACGGAGGGTGACGTGTGCGCCGATGGCCTGGCCTTCACGCAGCTTGAACTGCGCGATGGACTTGCGGGCCTTCGTGACGATCGGCTTCTGGCCGGTGATCTTGGTGAGGTCTGCGACCGCACCATCGATCACCTTGCTGTCGCGAGCTGCCTCACCGACACCGGTGTTGACGACAACCTTGACCAGACCAGGAATCTGCATCACGTTCTTGTAGCCGAACTCTTCCTGCATCTTCTGCAGGATTTCAGCCTTGTACTTCTGCTTCAGGCGCGGCTGGATTTTGCCAACCGGCGCGGCAGTCTCGGTGCTCATCAGAGGTCCTTACCTGACGTCTTCGCGTACCGCACACGGACGGTGCGCTTGACGCCGTCCTTGGTCTGCTCCTCGACCCGGTGACCGACGCGAGTCGGCTTCTTGGTCTCGGGGTCGACGAGTGCGACATTCGAGATGTGGATGGGCGCTTCGAGAGTCTCGATGCCGCCCGTCTTGGTGCCACGCTGCGTCTGGCCGACGCGGGTGTGCTTGGTGATGTAGTTCACACCTTCGACGATGACGCGGTTGCGCTCAGCAAGGATCTCGAGGACCTTGCCCTGCTTGCCACGGTCGCCGCCCTTGGCCTGCGTACGGCCCGTGATGACCTGAACGAGGTCACCCTTCTTGATTTTCGCCATGATTAAATAACCTCCGGCGCCAGCGAGACGATCTTCATGAACTTCTTGTCACGAAGCTCGCGACCGACCGGTCCGAAGATACGGGTGCCGCGAGGCTCGCCGTCCGTCTTCAGGAGAACGGCGGCATTCTCGTCGAACTTGATGTAGGAGCCGTCTGGACGACGAACTTCCTTCTTGGTGCGGACGATGACCGCTTTCACGACATCGCCCTTCTTGACGTTGCCGCCCGGGATCGCGTCCTTGACCGTGGCGACGATGGTGTCACCCAGACCTGCGTAACGACGGCCTGTGCCACCGAGAACGCGGATCGTGAGCAGCTCCTTCGCGCCGGTGTTGTCGGCGACCTTGAGGCGGGATTCCTGCTGAATCACTATTACTCCTTGAAGTAAGCCGGAGGCTTACTTGGCCTTTTCGACGATTTCGACCAGACGCCAGCGCTTCGTGGCGCTGAGCGGGCGGGTCTCGCTGATGACAACGAGGTCGCCGATGCCCGCCGAGTTTGTCTCGTCGTGCACCTTGCGCTTCTCCGTGCGGCGGATGACCTTGCCGTACAGGGCGTGCTTCACGCGGTCTTCGACCTCGACGACGATGGTCTTGTCCATCTTGTCGCTGACGACGTAGCCACGCTGCGTCTTGCGGTATCCGCGAGCGTTCTCGTCACGCACATCGTGCGAGACGGGAGCTTCCGCTTCCTTCTTGGTAGCCATTACTCGGCCTTCCCTTCAGCGTCAGCCGAAGCATCCTCGGTCTTCTTCGCCTTCGACTTGGACGCCTTCTTGGCCGGGGCCTCGACGGGTGCGGGCGTGGCACGAATGCCCAGCTCGCGCTCGCGGATCACGGTGTACAGGCGCGCGATGTCGCGCTTCACGGCGCGAATGCGGCCGTGGCTTTCCAGCTGGCCGGTGGCCGACTGGAAACGGAGGTTGAACAGCTCCTCCTTGGCCTTACGCAGCTCCTCAACGAGGCGCTGGTCTTCGAACGTATCGAGCTCTGCCGGGGCGAGCTCCTTGGTGCCGATCGCCATTACGCGTCGCCCTCCTCGCGCTTGATGATGCGTGCCTTAAGCGGCAGCTTGTGAATTGCTCGGGTGAGTGCCTCGCGAGCGAGTTCCTCACTGACGCCGCCGACCTCGAAGAGGACGCGGCCCGGCTTGACGTTTGAGACCCACCACTCGGGCGAACCCTTACCGGAACCCATGCGGGTTTCGGCCGGCTTCTTCGTGAGCGGACGGTCGGGGTAGATGTTGATCCACACCTTTCCACCACGCTTGATGTGACGCGTCATCGCGATACGAGCTGCCTCGATCTGACGGTTGGTCACGTACGCGGGGGTCAGTGCCTGGATGCCGAAATCACCGAAGGAGACCTTCGTGCCACCAGTAGCGTGACCCGAGCGACCCGGGTGGTGCTGCTTGCGGAACTTGACCTTACGGGGGATGAGCATTATGCCGACGCTCCTTCTGCGACAGGTGCCTCGTTGCGCGGGGCACGGCGACGGTCGCCGCCACGGTCGTCACGACCGCGCGACTTCGGCGCGTTGGCCTGCTCGCGAGCAAGCTCCTTAGCGGTGAGGTCACCCTTGTAGATCCAGACCTTCACGCCGATACGGCCGAAGGTGGTCTTTGCCTCGTAGAAGCCGTAGTCGATGTTCGCGCGCAGGGTGTGCAGCGGCACACGACCTTCGCGGTAGAACTCCGAACGGCTCATCTCGGCGCCGCCGAGGCGGCCGGAGACCTGGATGCGGATGCCCTTGGCTCCAGCGCGCTGCGCGCCCTGGAGGCCCTTGCGCATCGCACGGCGGAACGCCACACGAGCAGAAAGCTGCTCGGCGATGCCCTGTGCGACGAGCTGAGCGTCAGCCTCGGGGTTCTTGACCTCGAGGATGTTCAGCTGGATCTGCTTGCCGGTGAGCTTCTCGAGGTCGCCGCGGATGCGCTCGGCCTCGGCGCCACGACGACCGATCACGATGCCCGGACGGGCGGTGTGAATGTCGACGCGGACGCGGTCACGGGTGCGCTCGATCTCGATGTTCGAGACACCGGCGCGGTCCAGCTGAGTCTTCAGCAGGTTACGGATCTTGATGTCCTCGGCCACGTAGTCGGCGTAACGCTGGCCCGGCTTCGTCGAGTCCGAGAACCAACGCGACACGTGGTCCGTGGTGATTCCGAGGCGGAAGCCGTACGGGTTTACCTTCTGTCCCATTACTTGCTCGCCTTCTTCTTGCTGTCGTCTTCGGCCGCAACAGCGACCTCAGGCGTCGAGAGCACGACCGTGATGTGGCTCGTGCGCTTCTTGATCTGGAAAGCGCGACCCTGAGCACGGGGGCGGAAACGCTTGAGCGTTGCACCCTCGTCAACGTATGCGTTAGCTACGTACAGGTCCTGCTCGTCGAGGTACTCGCCGTCACGATCCGCCTTCACCTGAGCGTTGGCCATGGCCGACGCGACAAGCTTGTAGATCGGCTCACTGGCACCCTGTGCTGCGAACTTCAAGATCGCAAGGGCCTCCTGGGCCTGCTTGCCCTTGATGAGCGCGACGACACGACGAGCCTTCTGAGGGGTCACGCGGATGTGTCGCACGCGTGCGATGGACTCCACCATTTCTCTCTCCTCTTTCGCCACCGCCTTAGCGGCGACGGCCCTTCTTGTCGTCCTTCTCGTGGCCGCGGAAGGTGCGGGTGGGCGCGAACTCGCCCAGCTTGTGGCCGACCATGGTCTCGGAAACAAACACAGGAATGTGCTTGCGTCCGTCGTGGACCGCGATCGTGTGTCCCAGCATGGCCGGGATGATCATGGACCGGCGTGACCAGGTCTTGATGACGTTCTTGGAACCAGCTTCGTTCTGCACGACGACCTTGCGAAGCAGGTGCTCGTCGACGAAGGGGCCCTTCTTGAGACTCCGTGGCATCTTCTTCTACTCCTACTTACGCTTCTTAGACGCGGTGCGACGACGAACGATGTACTTGTCGCTTTCCTTGTTGGCGTGACGGGTACGGCCCTCTGCCTGACCCCAGGGGGAAACAGGGTGACGACCACCGGAGGTCTTACCCTCACCACCACCGTGCGGGTGATCGACAGGGTTCATGGCAACACCGCGGACGGTCGGGCGGATGCCCTTCCAGCGGTTACGGCCGGCCTTGCCCCAGTTGATGTTCGACTGCTCGGCGTTGCCGACCTCGCCGATCGTGGCGCGGCAGCGTGCGTCGACGTTGCGGATTTCGCCCGACGGCAGACGGAGCTGCGCGTAGGGGCCGTCCTTGGCGACGAGACGAACGGATGCACCGGCAGAACGAGCCATCTTGGCACCGCCACCGGGACGGAGCTCGATCGCGTGGATCACCGTACCGGTCGGGATGTTCTTGAGGGGCAGGTTGTTGCCGGGCTTGATGTCAGCGCCAGCACCCGACTCGACGACGTCGCCCTGGTTCAGCTTGTTCGGGGCGATGATGTAACGCTTCTCGCCGTCGAAGTAGTGAAGCAGCGCGATGCGTGCGGTGCGGTTGGGGTCGTACTCGATGTGAGCGACCTTGGCGTTGATGCCGTCCTTGTCATTACGACGGAAGTCGATGACACGGTACTGGCGCTTGTGGCCACCACCGATGTGACGGGTCGTGATGCGGCCCTGGTTGTTACGTCCACCGGTCTTGCTCAGCGGGCGCAGCAGTGACTTCTCCGGCGTCGATCGTGTGATCTCGGCGAAGTCAGCCACCGACGAGCCGCGGCGACCCGGGGTCGTGGGCTTGTACTTGCGAATAGCCATTATTGTCCTTATCCCCCGGATCAGCCGATTGCCGTGAAGATGTCGATGGTGCCCGACTTCAGGGTCACGATGGCGCGCTTGGTGTCCTTGCGCTTTCCCGTGCCGAAGCGGGTGCGACGGGCCTTGCCGACGCGGTTGATCGTGTTGACGCCTGCAACCTTGACGCTGAAGATCTTCTCGATGGCGAGCTTGATCTCGGTCTTCGTAGCACGCGGGTCGACGAGGAAGGTGTACTTGCCTTCGTCGATCAGCGAGTAGCTCTTCTCAGAGACGACCGGCTTCAGAATGATGTCGCGGGGGTCCTTGTTGAACGCCGACTGGAGGGCGCCTGACTGCTCGGTCATGCCGAGACCTCCTCGGTTGCGCCGGTCTTCGAGGCGATGAAGCCCTCGAGTGCGGCCTGGGTGAAGACGATGTCGTCAGAGACGATGACGTCGTACGCGTTGAGCTGGTCGAAGCTGATCACGTGGAGGTTCGGAAGGTTCCGGATGCTCTTGGTGGTCACCTCGTCGTTGCGCTCGGTGACGACGAGGACGTTCTTCGACGAAGCAACGGTCGCGAGGAACTTCGCGGCGGTCTTCGTGGAAGGTGCTCCGTCGATGCCGAACGACACGATGGCGTGCAGGCGCTCACCACGGAAGCGGTCGCTGAGCGCGCCCAGGAGGGCGGCGGCGATCATCTTCTTGGGGGTGCGCTGCGAGTAGTCACGCGGCTGCGGGCCGTGGACCGTGCCACCGCCGCGGTGCTGCGGCATGCGGATCGAGCCCTGGCGTGCGTTACCAGTGCCCTTCTGCTTGAAGGGCTTGGAACCCGAACCGGACACAGCGCCACGAGTCTTCGTGGAGTGCGTGCCCTGGCGTGCCGCGGCGAGCTGTGCGACGACGACCTGGTGGATCAGCGGAATGTTCGTCTTGACGTCGAAGAGCGCGGCGGGCAGCTCGATGGAGCCAGCCTTCTTGCCGTCGGCCTTGTAGACGTCGAGCGCGAGAGTCGAGTCAGCCATGATCAGGCACCCTTCACTGCGTTGCGGACGTAAACGATGCGGCCGCGAGCACCGGGGACGGCGCCCTTGACGAGCATGAGTCCCTTCTCGATGTCGATGGCGTGCACCTTGAGGTTCAGGACGGTTACGCGCTCGCCACCCATACGGCCGGCCATGCGCATGCCCTTGAAAACGCGGCTCGGAGTCGACGATGCGCCGATGGAGCCGGGCTTGCGGTGGTTACGGTGTGCACCGTGCGATGCCGGGGCGCCCTTGAAGTTGTGACGCTTCATGACACCGGCGAAGCCCTTGCCCTTGCTGGTGCCGACAACGTCGACCAGCTGGCCTGCTTCGAACAGACCATCAACCGTGAGTTCCTGACCAAGCGAGTAGTCAGAAGCATCCGCCGTGCGGATCTCGGTGACGTGGCGACGCGGCGTAACGCCGGCAGCCTCGAAGTGAGCCGAGAGGGGCTTGTTCACCTTGCGGGGGTCGATCTGACCGGCCGCGATCTGAACGGCGTTGTAGCCGTCCTTCTCGGGGGTACGGATCTGAGTGACCACGTTGGGTGCCAGCTCGATGACGGTGACGGGGACGAACTTGCCGTCCGCGTCCCACACCTGGGTCATGCCGAGCTTGGTGCCCAGCAGTCCCTTGGAAATCTTTGCGTTGATGTCAACCATGCCGAGCCTCAGAGCTTGATCTCGATGTTGACGTCAGCCGGAAGGTCGAGACGCATCAGCGAGTCGACTGCCTTCGGCGTCGGGTCGACGATGTCGATCAGACGCTTGTGCGTGCGCATCTCGAAGTGCTCACGGCTGTCCTTGTACTTGTGCGGCGACCGGATAACGCACACGACGTTCTTCTCGGTCGGCAGCGGCACGGGGCCGACGACAGTCGCGCCCGCGCGGGTCACGGTGTCGACGATTTTGCGCGCCGACGTGTCGATGACCTCATGGTCATACGACTTCAGGCGAATGCGGATCTTCTGTCCCGCCATTGTCTGCTCATCTCTCTATAAGCGTCTTACCGACCTGACTCGGGTGAATCAGGGGCATTGGACGCACCATGGCGCTGTTCGCGCCGGGCACCACTGTTCTTCTGTCATTCCGCAGGCCTTTCGACCCACGGCAGAGCCTCCGTAAGGAGGTGGCTGCTGTTCTGCCATCTGCGGCCTAGGACCCTGCATCCGTCTCCGGGGAGATGACGCCGCCTATGCACTGCCATGATGGTGATCCGGTGAACACGCATAGTGCACCACCGGAATGTGGAACCTGTCTATTCTGCCATGCCGGATTTCACTTACGCAAACCCGGGCGTGTCGCGCTCCCCCGCCGCGTCATTCCGCACCACCCACGCCCTCACTTTCCGCCCACGCCCCGCGCTATTTGCGCATCTATCCCAGGGCCTCGGCGACGCCCCCGGGCCTCGACGCAGAACACCACCCCAGGCACCTCCAAAAAAATCGGTAGGGCGAGGCATCCCCATGCCTCGCCCTACTTTGGGGAGCGTGCTCAGCGCGAGGGGGCGCGCCGAACACGAGGACCCGGGCGTGAAGGGACGCCCGGGGCCTCGTCGAAGGCGCGACGGATGAACCGCCGCGCGGGCGGGACGAAGCACGGGCGCCGGATAGGCGCACAGTGCACGATGATCCCCAAATCGATTTCCCCAGTATTCAGCACGACCCCAGTCGTGCAGTGCAGTTCGTCAGACCCCTCCGACGAACCCGGCCGCAAGATCCCCAGGCGGCTGAGTTCAGCCTAGACGCAAGACGGTGTGGATGCGAGCATTTCGCATCCACCCCGTCTCACTATTGCGTTACGCCTCGATGCGGCGGCGACGCCAGTGCAGCAGCAGGAACACGATGCCTGCGCCGAACAGCAGCGCCACGACGAGCCACAGCGTTCCGGCCATACCCAGACCGGTAGCCGGCAGCTGCTTCACGAACTCGTTCGTGATCTCGACGTCGACAGCGCCTGCGGCCGTGACATCAGCCGCTGTTCCGGCGGTGACGACTCCGGCGACAGCGATGGTCGTCTTGACTGCTCCTCCGGCATCCGTCTCGACGATGCGGCAGTCCGCACCCTCGGGCAGGTCGCCGAACACGGCGGTGTAGCCGCCTTCGACGCGCAGCTCGCGCACCGTGCCACCGGGGATCTCGATCTGTGAACCGTCCACGGTGCACTGCAGCTCGACGAGGAACACACCGTGTGCCCCCTCGGCATCCAGGTCACCGGTCACGGTCTTGGTCACCGTGATGGCGGCGACGTCGAAGGTGTTGGTGGCGGTGACGGCGGCGCCGGAGTCGGCACCGATCACGACGGTGCCGTCGCTCGGATCGAGCACGGTGCTGGTGGCACCCCCGGCTTCGGTCTCCTCGACGATGCACGAGGTGTTCGTCGGGTACGGGCCGAACGAACGGCTGTCCCCACCGGCGAGCGAGAACGATGCATCCAGCAGCGTGTCCCCCTCGTAGGTGCATACGGCGGTGAAGTCGAAGGAGCCCTGCCCGTACAGGTTGGCGCCTTCCCCGTCGATGATCTTCGAGACGGTGAGCACACCGGCGTCGTAACCGTTGGTGAATTCGATCGCGGATGCTTCGACACCCACAGCAACTACGGCACTGCCGTCGCCGTTGTCGGTGACGTTGTCGCCGGTCACGACGATGCTCGAGGCGTTGCTGCCCACCTCGGTGACGAGGCAGTCGGCGCGGGCCGGGATCGTGTTCTCTGGAGCGGTGAAGGTGCCGTCGGACTCGAGGGTGAACTCGAGGGAGGTCCCGGATGCCCCGAACGTCACCGGGATGCCGGTTGCGCTCGTGCAGCTGAGGGTGAAGTCGAACGGTCCGAACTCGCTCTCAGCATCGGTCGAGACGCGCTTGGTGATCGACAGACCGGAGAACGCGTAGTCGTTGACGACCTCGGCGGTCTGCTCGGCGGGCATCTCCTCGTCCGCGTCGACCACGGCACTGGCTGCGAGGACGGTCGTCGAGGCGGGGCGACTGGTTTCGCCGAAGTCTCCGACGGCGCCCTGCTCGGTGACATCACACACGGCACCGGTGGGGATGCCACCGATGCGCTGCGTGTAGTCGTTCGCGGTGTTGAGCACGGCGACGCTGTTCGCGCCGAGCGGTACACCCACTCCGCCGACCGTGCAGACCACGTCGACGAGGAACTCCCCTGCCGCGTAGTCGGTCGCTTCCCCGGTGATGGTCTTGCCGACCTCGATCGAGGTCAGTGCGAAGGTGTTCGTCGCGGTCACCGTCGACGAAGCGGATGCCCCGGCGACGAGTTCGACGATTCCATCGGTCGGTTCAAGCACGGTCGTGGTGGCGCCTGCGGCCTCGGTCTCCTCGACGGCGCACTCGGTGCCGGCGGGATAGGTGCCGAAGGTGCGCTGCGCGTTGGCGTCGAGAACGAAGATCTCATCCAACAGCGTCTGGCCACGGTAGGTGCAGACCGCGCTGAACTCGAAGGGGCCTGCGCCCCAGAGCTCGGCACCGGCACCGTCGACCACCTTCGCGACGGTGAGCACACCGGCATCGAAGCTGTTCGTGTACTCGATGGATGCTTCGGTCGTTCCGACCTCGACGCGAGCGGTGCCGTCACCGAGGTCGGTGACGTTGTCGCCGACGATGACGATGTCATCTGCTGCTGCACTGTCGACCTCAGAGATGAGGCAGGTCGCGTAGGCGGGGATGGTGCCCTCGGGAGCGTTGAACTCCGCGTCGGCTTCCAGCGTGAAGGCCAGCTCGGTCACGTCACCGTCGAACGTCACCGGGATGCCGGTGCGGCTCGTGCAGGTGAGGGTGAAGTCGAACGGACCGAACGTCACATCAGCATCCGTCGCGACGCGCTTGATGACCGACAGGCCGGCGAAGGTGTAGTCGTTCGTCAGCGTCGCCGTCTGCTCGGCGGGAACGCCTTCATCGATTGCCACCACGGCGGCCGCGTCGATGATCGACGGCGATCCGGTGCGCCCGGTCTCGCCGTACTCGCCGATGGCGCCCTGTTCGGTCACGTCACAGGACGCGCCGTGCGGGATGCCGTCGATGCGCTGGGTGAACCCGTTCGCCGAGTTGAGTTCGACGACCGCGTTCTCGCCGAGGGCGACAGCGATGCCGCGCACCGAGCAGACTACGTCGACGAGGAACTCGTCGGCGGCGTAGGCTGCCGCGGCTCCCGTGATCGCCTTCGTGACCTCGATGGAGGTGAGGTCGAAGACGTTGGTCGCTGTGACCGAGGCCGCGGCATCCGGTTCGTCGCTGATCACGACGATGCCGTCTGCCGGGTCGATCGCCGTGCTGGTCGCGCCGCCGGTGGCCGTCTCTGCGACGACACAGTTCGTGCCGGTCGGGTAGACGCCGAAGGTGCGGTTCGCGTTCGCGTCGAGGCTGAATGCGACGTCGAGCAGCGTCTGCCCGCGGTAGGTGCACACGGCGGTGAAGTCGAAGGGTCCGGCGCTGTAGAGCGCTGCGCCTTCGCCATCGACGACCTTGTTCACCGTGAGCGTGCCGGAGTCGAAGCCGTTGGTGAATTCGACCTCAGCCGGTGTGACGCCGACGAGCACCGAAGCGCTGCCGTCGCCGTTGTCGGTGACGTTGTCGCCAACGACGACGATGCCATCAGCATCCGCACTGTCAACCTCGGTGATCACGCACGTCGCGCGTGCTGGGATGAAGTTCTCCGCAGCGGTGAAGGTCTCGCCGTCTTCGAGCGTGAACTCGATAACTGTCGCGCCGCCCTCGAACGTCACCGGAATACCGGTTGCGCTCGTGCAGGTGAGGGTGAAGTCGAACGGACCGAACTCGCCCTCGCTCGCGTCGGTGTCGACGGTCTTGGTGACCGACAGGCCCGAGTACGAGTACTCGTTCTCGATGACCGTGATCTGGTCTTCAGGAATGGCACCCTCAGAGTTCTCCAGAGCGACCACGAGGGTCACCGGGGAACCGTAACGGGCGGTCTCACCGAATTCGCCGACGACGCCCTGCTCGGTGACATCGCAGGATGCTCCGAACGGGATGCCGTCGATGCGCTGCGTGTACGCGTTCGCGGAGTTCAGCTCGACCACGGCGTGCTCGCCCAGATCGAGCGTCACACCCTGGATCGTGCAGACCACGTCGAAGAGGAACTCCTCCGGGGCGTAGCCAGCCGCGTCTCCGGTGATCTCCTTCGAGACCTCGATTGATCCGAAGATGAGGTGCACGCCGACGCGGGCCGGAGCGCTCTTCACATAGCTCGAGCTGTCCCGGAAGAGGAACTTTGCGCCGAACTGGTTCCAGGCGAAGGAGTCGGTTCCCGGCACTGCGGCCGAGGCGCCGCTCGGGTTCGCGTCGGAGGCGACGACGTTCGTGGAGCTGTAGGTGACGTCGACGAACTCGCCCGGGTTCAGGTAGCCGGAGGCCGTCGTGCCGAAGTCCAGGTAGATGCGCACACCTGAGACGTTGGCCCAATCGGCGTCGGCGATGGCGCCGGCCGAGACCCAGCCCTCACCGTTCTGCGCGCAGGGCTCCTGGTTCTCGAGGTCGCCGTAGGTGCCCACGCAGACGCCCGGTGAGAACGTCACCTGTACGTCGGTGGTGGTGCCTTCCGGCGCCACGAGGTTCAGCGTGTCGAGCATCTGCGGGCGGTAGACCGAGCCGCGCGAGGCACCCGAGAGCAGGTAGCCGTCGCCGGCGACCGGAAGCTGATCGAACAGCACCAGTTCCTGCAGCGGAATCGTGCCGCCGTTCTGCGCGCGCAGCACCCAGTCGTCGGTTCCGCCGATCTGGCTGTTGGCCGCGCACGGCGTGCGGTAGTACGCACCGCCGGTTGCGACGAGGTTCTGCTGGCAGATGGCGTCGGGGTTGTTCGGGTTGATAGCCCCGTCGCGCTCGCCGCGCACGCCCTTGACGACGTACAGGTTCGGGGCGTTCGCCGGCTGCACGTACTCGGTCGTGCCGCAGGTGGTTTCGTCGTTTGCCCAGGCGTCGGTGAGAGCGCTGGGGTTTCTGACGTTGGTGCACTGCGTGAGGGTTTCGACGGTCGAGACGGTCATCTCGTTCGTGGCACGCTCGCCGGTGAGTAGTCCTGGCTGCAGTTCGAGCATGATGCGCACGGTGAAGCTCTCACCGGGCAGCATCTGCGCGCCTTCGGCCCACGTGAATACGAGGTTCTCGTATTCGGTGCCACCGTCGGCGACAGTCTCGATGTCCATGCTCTCCGGTGCCGAGAGCAGTCCGTCGGGGTCGGGCGTGTAGACCGGGTCCTCGCCGAGGTACACGAGGTGCGTCGGCAGCTTGTCGCGCAGCTCGGTGATGGAGAGGTAGCCGGTTCCGGTGTTCGTGAAGATCAGATCCCACGACAGCGGCGCGCCGGGGGTCGCGACACGCGAGGTGCCGTCGTTGACCTGCTTGTGCACGTCGATCTGGAAGGATCCTGGGCCCATCTCGACGAGCGCTGCGCTCGCCTTCGCCTGGGATGCTTCACCGTTGAGTCGATCGGCGACGACGATGACTTCGTTGTTCACGGTGTGCTGGTCGGTGAGGTCGATCTCATCGCCGCTGTCGCGGAACGTGTCGCGCAGCTGCACGGTGAATGCAGTGGTCGTGCTCCACGCCGGTGCGGGGAACGCGGTGGAGAAGAACGCGCCATCGGCACGGGAGAACTCCAGGTGGATGCCCTGGATGTCGCCGTACTGCGCGACATCGACGGGAACCGCGGCTTCCGCGATCGGGGTGGGCGCGGACTCTGCCCACGCCATCTCGCCGTCTGCTCCGAACGGCCCGTAGACGGCGACGACCACCTGGTCGGAGCCGCCGGGTGCTGCGATCGCGCCGAGCCCGGTGAAGTCGAAGCTGTTCCAGAACTCGGGTGAGCTCTCGAGGTCGTCGGTCAGCCGCACTTCCTTAGCCGGAAGGGTGCTCACCGGGTTGATGCCCTGGTTCGCACCGATCGTCACGGTGACGGGGTCATGGCGCGTGGGCTCGGTGATCGCCTCGGGAGCGATGGTCTTCGTGGGGCCGACGTTGATGTCGCCACCGGTGAGGACGACGGAGACGTCGTCGTTGGCTCCGGTGCCGGTCCCGTCAGCAAGAATCGGGTCATACGACTGCGCGAAGACGCGGTTGCTCACGTCGACCTTCTCGTTCGCGGGGACGACCTGCGGTACGCCGGTGCTGCGCAGCGTGGTGCGCAGCTGGGTGCCGAGCACGACATTCAGCCCGTTGGCTGAGGTGATCGTGCCGCCCGTGTTTTCCGGGTCCGTTCCCTGGAACGTGACGCTGATGCCGACGACGGATGCCAGATCCTCTGCCGACGCGGCGTTGACAACCGAAGCGGTGGTCGGCGTCGAGGTGTATTCGCCGTTCTCGTAGCGAAGCAGCCACACGGTGGAAGCCGCCAGATCGACCTGTGCCGGAATGCCGGCAGAGATCGTGACGTTCTTGAGGTCGAACCGCTCGAACGGGTTGCCCTGACCGGAGGCGGTCAGCCACTCGACGTCAGCGGTGAATGGGTCTCCCACAGCGCCGGCCACAGTTGCTGCAGTCTGGCAGTCGGTGACCGGGTCGCCGTCAACGCAGGTCGCGGGATCGGTCACCCGAACGTACGAGGCCTTCGAGACGGAGTTGTTGTGCGCCTTCAGCGTGAATGTCGTGGTCGGGTAGCTCGCGGCATCCGTGCCTTCCATCGGCACGTACAGCGGGCCGGCATCGCTGACGGTCTTGTTGACGCGGACGCCCGGGCCCGGGTTCGTGATGAGGATGGTGTCGTTGTCGGTGTCACTCACGACCGCACCGCCGTCGTTGGGCGTGCCATCGATGCGGACGGTGTTGTCTACGACACCGTCATCTGCGGTGTTGTAGAGCGCGCCCTCGGTCACCCAGGTGTCGTCGGAGCGCTTCTTGTCACGAATCTGCCAGCTCAAGTTGAACTGACGCGGCGCACTGCTCGTGGCGACGCCGCTGCCGGGCGCGGGTGCGTAGGGGTCGAGGTTCGGGCCGTTTTCAGCGGCTGCTTCTCGTGCCGGAGTGTTCTCTTCCAGCAGGATGCGCACACCGGTGGCCCCGGCCTGTTGGTCTGCCGTCAGCGTGTAGCCGACGAAGGCGCCGTTCTGGATCCAACCGGCGGCAGGGACCGGCATAGCGACCCAGGCACCGTCGATGTACAGCTCGACAGCAGTGATGACGTCGTAACGCAGGTACCAGCCGTTCGTGTAGGGCTGGTTGCTCGCGTTAATGACGTTGACGCGCGTGAGGTTGAACGCGTCAAAGACGGTTTCGGCCGGGTTCTGCGGAGCGCCGAGTTCGGTCGCCGGGGCGGAGTCGGTGATCACGACTTCCTCATACCCGGTTCCCACACGCCAGCTCAGGGTCGTGCTGCGCGTCTGGCCCGACTGAGCTGCGACGGTCGGCTGATCCCAGTGCTTGTCGATGCCGAGAACACCGGTACCAGCGTGGGTGATGATGGTGGCTTCACCGGTGTCGACGGTTTCATCTTCGAGCGGCGTGCCACTTTCGGTTTCGCCCGTTCCGGTGGTCGTCGCCGAGTTCTCGTACTTCACCGGCTGATCGGTTCCCGGGGTGGTGTGCTCGGCGGGGTCGGAGCGCAGTTCGTCACGTGCTTCGGAGACCACGTACGGCGTTACCGTCGTGTCTGAGGCGAAGCCGGTCGGGTTGTCGAAGACGAAGCGGATGCCGGTGAGGTCATCGGTCGTGTCGCCAGCCGGCAGCAGCGCCTGGATCTCAGCGTTGTTCAGGGCGACCAGCTGCGGGCCTTCCTCCGCGGGGAAGACCGTGAGGTCGATCCAGGCGCCGTCAGCGTCGCGCACCTGGATGGTGAGGCCGGCTCCGCCGGGCACCTGGGTGGGGGCGATGGCGTCGAGGTTGAAGGCGTCCCAGAAGCCACCGGCTTCGGTCCACGCGTCTTCGACGACGATCTGCGTCGCGGTGATGTAGTCAGACGTGGTCTTCAGGTTCGAGGTCAGCTGTGTGACGACGGTTTCGCCGGGCTGCACTGCTGAGCCCGGGCGGACAGTCTTCGTGAGGGTGACGTCGATCGCGGGCTTGAGTAGATCCAGCGTCGCGGGGTCATCGTTGGTCGCTTCAACGCCGTTCTGCGCGACGACGGTGGTGGTCGCGGTGTTCGTGGTTGTCCGCGACTCGGCACCCTCAGCGATCGCAGCTTCTGCGGTGTCGATCGTGAAGTCGATGGCGGTGTTCGTGCCGGGGGTGATGCCGCCGTCTTCGGCCGTGAACACGATCTCGAAGCCGGAGATGAGCACGCCGGGCAGCGCGGGGATCTCGCCGTCGACGAGAGCGATCTCGATGGGGTCGCCGCCGTCGAGCGGGTGGTAGATCAGCATTCCGGCGGTCGCGGCGACCGGCCGGGTGGGGGCGGCGGTAAAGCCAGCGAAGGTGATGTTCTCGTCGAAGTAGTCGAGGTCCGCCACGCGCAGTTCGTTCACGCCGACGTCAGAGGTGTTCGTGCCGACGATGCGGGCGGCAGCTGAGTCGCCGGCTGCGATGCGCGACGGACTGATGCTCTTCACCGTTGCCGCGGCGATCTCTGCGGGGATGACTTCATATAACGCATTGGCCGTTGCCGTGGCGGGGTCGCGGCCCTCGACCGAAGCGGTTGCCGCTACGACGTTGTCGACGGTCTGCACTGCGACCGACAGGTCTGCGTCGGTGTCGCGCTGGGTTTCGCGCTGAGCCAGGTTGAGGGCAAGGGCGCCGGCGGCACCCTCTTCGATTGCTTCGCCGGTGTAAGTCACGCGGATGCCGCCGACGTCGGCGGGGTTGATGCCATCCGGAAGAGCAATCGCATCAGATGGAGGGCCAGGAACCCACTGCCATGTACCGTCGGCCTGCTTCAGGTAGAGGTCCAGCTGAACTGCCTCGGCGCCGGCCGGCAGGGTGGTGTCGCCGAAGCCGGTGAGGTCGGTGATGGTGAAGGGGTTGCTGGCGTCGAGAGCGGTGGCTCCGTCGGCCGCAGTCTGCGGTTCCTGAATGGTGAGCTTCTCGACCGGACCGTTGGATGTGTTCGTGACGCTGAGGTCAATCGTCGAGGTGGCGGCGGGGCTGAAGCTCTGCGGCGTCGGCGACCAGGCTTTGCTTGTCGCCACGTCGATGATCTCGGGCGTGATGACGACGATGGTGGCGTTGTCGCTGTCGGGCGACGAGTTGTCTGCGGCAGTGTGGGCCGTGTTGGTGATGCTCTGCTCGCCCGGCTTCAGGTCATCGGGGGTCTGGAGCGTGATGGTGACGCTGAAGGTCACGCCCTCTTCGAGGCCGGCGCCGGCCGGAGAGGTGACCGCGCCGGTGAAGTCGACGTGCAGCGCGGTGTCTGCGGTGAGGGTGTTCGGGTGCGTTGCACTCGGGGTTCCGTCGGTGGTCCACTCGATCTGGCGGGGCACGGCCGCGGCACTCGGCGCGTAGGTGACATTCTGCACCGCGTATCCGGCGAGCTCTGCCGGGAGGGCGTCGTCGAGCGTGGCGTTGAGGCAGGATGCCTCGGCGCAGTTCACCGTGATCGTGTAGGTGAAGGGCTGTCCGGGAGACACCTGCGCCGGCTGAACATTCTTCGTCACCGTGAGGTATTGCGGATCGCCTTCTGCAGCTACTGCCACTTGCGGGACGAAGACGAGGCCAGCCACTGCCAGCACCACCGTCAGAAGTCCGGCCCAGATCGAACGGATTTTTTGCGTGCGCGCGCGCATATTCAGATGTTCCTCAGATGTCCCGGCTCAACGAGACACCCCAGTGTGACCTCAATAAACACGACGCTTGCCAGATCGGCGTCGCCCCCAACTATTCCCACAATGGCATATACGCGTTGCGGTATCAAAACGCGTGGCGCGAAACGAAGAGGGCGGCGCATCCGAAGATGCGCCGCCCTCTGAAATCAGATGATTATTCGTTGCCGATCGACTTGTCGGCGCTGTCGCGGATCTCGTCGATCTTGTCGGATGCTCCGGGAGCAACCTTCTTGGCGAAGTCTGCGACTCCGTCGAGAACCTTGTCGCTGACGTCTTCCGCCTGCTCGCTCTTGACGACTTCAGCGATCTTGTCCTTGTTCTGCTCGTAAAGGTCTTTGCCCTTGTTGACCAGGTCGTCGATTCCCATGTCGGGTCCTCTCCAAGTGGTTGCAATGCCAGCAGGTTCTGCAGGCATCTTCATTCTGTCTGCCTGCGCGTCAGAGGGGAAGAGCTGTGAAGGAACGACTGATGTCACTGGCCTTTTCCTGCGTAGAAGGCTTCGGTGGCGTCTTTGGATGGCGCCCACCAGGACTCGTTGTTCCGGTACCAGTCGATCGTCGCGGCAAGGCCGGCTTCGAAGTCGGCGAACGCGGGCGTCCACCCGAGCTCGGTGCGCAGTCTGGTCGAATCGATCGCGTAGCGCAGGTCATGACCTGCCCGGTCGGTGACATGCTCGTACGCATCGGCGGGCTGACCCATGATGGTGAGGATCAGTTCGACGACGTCCTTATTGTTGCGCTCCCCGTCCGCACCGATGAGATACGTCTCCCCGTTCACACCCTTGTTCAGGATCGTGAGCACGGCAGAGGAGTGATCATCGGCGTGGATCCAGTCGCGCACGTTCTCCCCGGCCCCGTAAAGCTTGGGGCGGATGCCGCGGATCACGTTCGTGATCTGACGCGGGATGAACTTCTCCACATGCTGGTACGGACCGTAGTTGTTCGAGCAGTTCGACAGCGTCGCGCGTACCCCGAACGAGCGCACCCACGCCCGCACCAGCAGGTCGCTGCCGGCCTTGGTCGACGAGTACGGTGACGAGGGGTTGTACGGGGTGGTCTCGGTGAACCGCTCCGGGTCATCCAGCTCCAGATCGCCATATACCTCGTCCGTGGAGATGTGATGAAACCGGGTGTCATACTTCCGGGCGGCTTCCAGCAGCGTGTACGTGCCGATGATGTTCGTGTCCAAAAACGGGCGCGGATCATCCAAGGAGTTGTCGTTGTGGGACTCGGCGGCGTAGTGCACCACCGCATCCGTGGTCGCGAACAGCTCATCCACCAACGGCGCATCCGTGATGCTGCCATGCACGAACGTGACCCGATCCGCAGGCAGTCCCGCCAGCGACTCACGGTTGCCCGCATACGTCAAAGCGTCCAGCACAGTGACATGGTCATCGGTGTTCTCGATGACATGGTGAACGAAGTTCGACCCGATGAAACCGGCCCCACCGGTCACAAGCAGACGGCTCATCACAGACCTCTTTCCAGTAGTGCAAGAAGATATGCACCATAACCCGATTTGAAGAGCTTGTGCCCACGCTCACGCAGTTCATCGTCGGTCAGGAACCCCTGGCGCCAAGCAACCTCTTCGGGAACCGCGATACGCATTCCCGTGCGCCGCTCCATGGTGCGCACATAGTCCGCAGCGTCTGTCATCTGATCGAACGTCCCGGTGTCCAGCCATGCCGTTCCACGCGGCAGCACCTCCACCTGCAGCTTGCCTCTCTCGAGGTACGCACGGTTGACATCGGTGATCTCGTACTCACCCCGCGCGCTCGGCTCGAGATTGCGCGCGATTTCGATGACATCATTGTCATAGAAATACAGCCCTGGAACGGCAAAGTTGCTTTTCGGAGATGTTGGCTTCTCTTCGAGTGACACGGCTTTTCCGCCCGCATCGAACTCAACGACGCCATACGCTTCGGGTTCTGCGACCCAATACGCGAAGACAGCACCACCATCGACATTCGTGTATCGCTTGAGCTGGGTTCCGAGCCCCGGCCCGTACAGCAGGTTGTCACCCAGAACCAGCGCGACACTGTCATCGCCGATGAAGTCCGCACCGATCGTGAACGCCTGAGCCAACCCATCGGGAGACGGCTGCTGCGCGAACGTCAGATTGATGCCGAACTGCGACCCATCACCCAACAAACGCTCGAAATGCTCCGCATCATGCGGCGTCGTGATCACCAGAATGTCCCGAATGCCCGCAAGCATTAACGTCGACAACGGGTAATAGACCATCGGCTTGTCATACACCGGAATCAGCTGCTTAGAAACGCCCAACGTGATCGGATGCAACCGCGTACCCGAACCACCAGCGAGAATGATGCCCTTCATACAAAGATCCTTACAGGTTGAGCGCGCCTCGACGGTGCGAGACGCTATCGGCAGCCACCCTGGTGGCTGCGCTTCGGTCAGTGCGCAGACGCGCCCGGCGCGACGACAGCGCGCACGGTGCGGAACAGGATGATGATGTCCTGCGTGAGCGACCAGTTCTCGACGTAGTACAGGTCAAGACGGATCGTCTCCTCCCACGACAGGGAGGAACGGCCACTCACCTGCCAGAGCCCGCTCATGCCGGGCTTGACGAGCAGGCGCCGGTAGGCGATGTCGTCGTAAAGCGCTACTTCGGAGTCGCGCTGCGGGCGCGGCCCGACCAGACTCATCTCGCCGCGGAGCACGTTGACAAGCTGAGGCAGTTCGTCAACGGAGTGCTTGCGCAGGAAGCGGCCGACCTTGGTGATGCGGGGGTCGTCGTTCACTTTGAACAGCGGTGTGTCGCTGTTGCCCTGCAGGTCGAGCAGGCTGGCGAGCTGGTCGTCGGCGTTGGCCACCATCGAGCGGAACTTGCGCATCCCGAAGGGTCGACCACCGCGGCCGATGCGCTCCTGGTGGTAGAAGATCTTGCCCGGCCCGTCGATGCGGATCGCAATCGCCGTGGCTAGGAACGCCGGCGACAGTAGCAGCAGCAGCAGCGACGAGCCGACGAGGTCGAAAGTGCGCTTCAGGAAACGCTGGGCGCCTTCCATTCGAGGGAAGTCGACATGCACAAGCGGAAGGCCCGCGACAGGCGTTGAGTGCAAACGCGGACCGGCGATGTCGGTGAGGGCGGGTGCCATGATCAGCTGGATGTCGCGGTCCGACACCGCGTATCCGAGACGGCGCATGGTGTCCGGGTCGAGGTCGTCGGATCCGACGATGATCAGTGCGTCAATGTTCGCGTCATCGAGCGCCTTCTCCGCATGTGCGATGTCCCCGAGCAGATCGATGTCTGGCACGCCCTCAGAGGGAACCCCGTTGGTGATCACTCCGACGATCTTGTAGCCGCTGCCCTTAGCACGTCTGATCTGCTTGGCGACGTGCTTGACCTTTGCGTGGTCACCGATGAGCACAGCACGGTGCAGGTACTGCCCCTGCTTCTGCCGGCCGCGCAGCCACTGACGCCACATCCAACGGGAGAGAAGCAGCAGAAGCAGCCCAACAGGAAAGAGCACGGCGACGAGCAGCCGCGAGAGGTTCATCCCCAAGAAGAACGCCACGGCCACGGTGAATGCGAAAACCGCAATCGAGGCATTCACAATGCGGCGGTACTCGATGAATCCCTGGCCGACGATGTGCCGATCGCGGGTGTCTGCGGCATCGAGACCGATCAGCCAGACGACGCCGATGATCACAAGCGCCGCGACGTATGAAAGGCGAGGCCCACCCGACCATGAAACCGCCGAGTTGAGCGTCGAACTCACGACGAGCCAACTGCCGCCGAGCGTGATGATCAGCATGAGAAGGTCACTGTAGAACAGACGGCTCGCGTAGCGGCGCGGCCACACGCCGCGCCGCGGCCTGACGGCCGGCATCCCTGCCGAATTTTCCACCCGTTCAGCCCCCGCTGCGTGCGTCTGCACAGTATCTACAACTATGCAGATCACCCCCTCGTCCGTTTGGCCCGTGGAGACTCGAGAATCGCAGTGCAGTCACGGACCGCAGTTATTCTAACGTACGCGTTGTGCAGCGTCAGAAGAGGCGCGCCTGGCCAGGATCAGCTTGCACACCCGTCAGTGACCACTGGCGCTGCCCCACGGATCATCGGATTCGTCTGCACCGCGAGCGGACCGAAATCGCCCTGCCCGGTGAACGTGGCGTTCACACTCACCTGCTGACCGGGATCGAACCATGCTTCGAATGCGACCACCGGGCGACCGAGATCGTCGATGTCACGGTGCATGATCGATGCTCGTTCGCCGTTAACGGTGGCGTCAGAAAGCGCGGTTCCGGGAGGGCCGTAAACATAGATCCAGTCACGGAACGTCGTGCCGAACGTCATACTCTGCACGTAGCGCGGCAGCGCGTTCGCCTCCTGCTGCGAGATCGGGAGTGAGATGGATGCATCGACGTTGAAGGTCGCGTTGCCTGCTTCACAGACGGCCCCGACTGACACAGCTGTCTCGGTGTAGTAGTCGATCTTCGAACCGTTGCTGTTGTTGAAGTACACACCGATGGTGGTGTTATCGGTGTTATCCGTCGGCAGGATGCCACTGACCCGCGAGCCCGCAATTGCCTCGGCGATGGCTTCGTCGTCACTCCAGACGAGGATGCTCCCCCGCGAGGCGCTCTCGTTGATCGCCCACGCCATGTCTTTGATGTTGAAATCGCCGGTAGCGACTTTGTCGAAGACTGCGCCGGCGGCCGCAGCGAAGAAGCCGTCGACGAGTTCGGGGTATTTGTAGCTGTCCCAGCGCTTATAGACCTCGCTCAGCAACAGCGACACGGCGTTATCTGAGCTGAGCGTATCTCCGGTCGGCAGCTCGATCGGTCCGGTCGCCACGAGGATGCGCGACAGGGCGAGCGGGTCAATGGAAATGACGCCGTCGATCTGGTCGGGCGCGATGTCGCGCTGCCACCACGCACGCATGATCTGCGCTGCCGTGGGGAAATCCGGGCGGCTCATGCTGGTATTAATGTGGTCGACTAGGTAGCTCGTGTACAGGTCTGTCGCGCTCTGCGGAACCTCGACGTCGACAGCAGTGCCGTTCTGATAGCTGCCACTGTTGCCCTGTCCACCCATCGAGATCTGACCGTTCTCGACATGCACGATGGTCTGGGATGCTGCGCTGCCGCCAAGCGCGAGAGTTTCAGCGTTGTTCTGGAAGACAAGCAAGTAGTTACGAGGCCCATCAGCACCGAGAAGCGTGGGAAGTAACTGCACGGCAGGAGCTGCTGCCGCCATGACGTCGGCGACCTGATCAACTCCCCCGCGCACAGGGTCGACGAGGAAGCTCGACTTCCGCACGGCTGCGATTTCATTGGCCAGCTGCTCGACGCGGTCTGATTCAGCTGACGCAACTTCCAGGAGCGTTGGCAACAGTTCGCCACCGTCAGCGCTTGCGTTGAGCACAGGCAGGGCGACGTCGTTGACGAGCACGTCGAGCGACTGTGCAGCGAGCCGGACACCTCGCAGGTTTTCTCCGGCAAAGGGAATCCACTCGGCCGCCGCCCATACTGGGTCAGATGCGGCGGATGCGGCACTCTCGGCATGGTCGGAGAGGTCAGCGATCGTTGCGTTGATGTCAGCGCCATCTTGCAGTGCACTGATGAGCTGTTGGCTCTTCTCCAGTCCGTTCTTCACTGTGACGGCACGAAGCCCGACCCAGCATGCGGCAGCGAGCAGCACAACGAAAACGATAGCAACGATCAGCCAAGAAGTGCGAGCACGCTTGTGGCGTCGCTCCTGACGGCTCTGGGCATCGGCGGCCTTCTGCTGCTCGGCAGCGGCGCGCGCCTCTTTTCGGGACACGTGGGAATCCTACCGTTCGGCACCTGAAGAGCCGCCGGTCCTGGCCCCCTGCCCACAACCGTTACTCGGTTGCAGGCTCGACAGATGAGATAAACGAGGGCCGATCCGTCAACGGGATCACGGCTTCACCATCGACGGGGTCGACCACCGAGGTCGTTCCGTCCGAAGCCACGACCTGCACTGCTGTCTCCGACCTGAGTGACAATTCTGAAGGCTCCCCGACTGACCACGCTACGCGCACAGCATCGTCTTCGTCGCCGAACCGGATGACGTTCGAGACCTCGTCCGATTCGTCTCCGCCGATTGCTCTACGATCCAGTTGCGTAATGAGAAGCGCCTGCGCGAACGCAGATCGTTTGGGAGCTACGACCGCCATCCCGGCACGCGGTGAGTGCTCGTAGAGGCCGAAGTTCCCCTCGCCGTTCGCAGGATCAGGGTCGTCGTCAACGATGTCATACCAGAAGTACTTCTCGACGCCGCCTGCCAACGCGAGCGCAGCGGAGCGGATGAGCCAGTCCCCTTGCTGCTCCTGAGTGACACCACCCGTCATCGTCGTAAAGCCCATCTCGGTAATCCAGATCGGCTTGGTGGCGCCGACGTACTGCTGCATGTCGGCGATCGACTGCGCCACGGTCGTGCGAATGAGGTCAGGATTCCTTTGAATCCAGCCTTCGTAAGGGTGATAGCTGACGGCGTCGACGCGGTCCATAGCACCTGCCTGCCAGAATCCGGCGAACCAATCGCTGTCGTATAGTGCAATGCCGCCGCCAACAACCGGGATCCCGATCTCCTCCGCCGCGAGGTGGTTGCGGACTGCATCGATGAGCGGGATATAGCAGGTCGGCCCCAGCCCGCATGCGGACTTGTTGAACTTCTCCTGGTTCGGTTCGTTGTAGACCTCGACGGCGTCGAAGCCGAACGTCTGTGTCGCCGCTGCAGCATACCGCCCATAGGCATCAAGCGCTTCCGCCGACGTCGGCATGATGCCGTTGTCATAGAACTTGTTGACGTAGACGATCACCCCTGTGGACTTAACCCCATGCGCGCGAACGCTTGCAAACTCTTTGAGCAAGGTCGGATCCCAGTCGTACTGACCGAAGTTCGTCTCATTCCACTTCCAGTTTGCTTCGGCCCGCACATCGCCAAAACCGAGGGCAGCAGCAAGTCGCCCGCCACCTGCGTGCCAATCGCGTTTGAACTGCGCTGTCACGCCAAGCCGCTCGTCAAGGACAATCTTCGACCCCGGTGTATCGATTAGCGCAACGGGGAACGAATACTGCTGACCGGTCGCATCCGTGAGGTTCACGGTATGGAACCCTTGGGGAACATCGACAAACGAGATCGGCGTGATCGGCGTTGCCGCGACCGCTGTGCCGGATGTCTCCAACTCACCGGCGTCGTTAAGGAGCTCCCAGCTCACGTCGCCCATCGGCACTGCCGCGGCGATGACGGCGGTCGAGGTTGGCATAACGAGCGAGTCATTCGCGATGACTGCGCCAGGCTGCACCTCTTCGAATGAAGGGTTCGGAACGACGTTGTCGCCTCCGTCCGCGGTGAGCGAAACATCATCGATCGACAGGCCCGAGATTGCGCCATCTACCCGAAGCGCGATGTCGACGCTCGTGACGTCGACCGGGATCTCAACGTTGGCTTGCACCTCGCGCCACTCGGCCGAGCTATCGGGGAGCTGGATGACGGTGTCGCCAACGAGAAGCGATGCAGGTATCGCGACGGGCTGCGCAGACTGCAGGCGCACCCAGGCGGACAAATGATAGGACGTTTCCGGCATGACGTTTGCTGTGGTGACGGCGGCGATCGCGGCTTCGCGCGGCGCCGGAGCATCGACGGCGAGCACAACTTGGCCTGAGCGAGCACTCCCCGTCGCGGGCAGCACTGCCGCGAGTTCGGGGCTCGACGGCAGTTGCCAACTCCCGAGTGTGCCGCGGAACATGGCCTCCGCCGCAAACGGAACATCGGCCAGCGTTTTCGGCGCGGGTTCGTGGCTCCGCTTCGCTGCCGCTGCTGGAGGCGGCCCCTCTTGGCCGTTCAACGCGAATGCAACGCCCACACCGCCGCCGATGACGAGCGTAGCTACGACACCGATCCCAATGATCGCGCGACGCGACAGCCCGCCCTTGCGCGCCTCGGATGCCCGCTCGCGTGCCGCGCTCGGTGCTGCCTGCTGCTCATCACTCAAAAACGCCTCCGCGATAGTCCTGATTCGGATTCGGCCATTCAGCCTAGGTTGGATATGCGCAAACCGCAGATTCGCGCCCGGTTCGACTCGCTGACCGCAGTGCTCGCGGACCTATCTACTTCAGGGTTCACACCAACGCCCTGGCACCCACGTGCCCACAGAGCGCCAGATGATATCGTCACGACCATGGCATCGAACTGGTCCTTAGTCACCGTAACGTACAACAGTGCAGCAACCCTTCGTCGTTTCTGGGCTAACGGTGTACCCTCCGGAGTCGAATGGATCGTCGTCGACAATGCCTCCTCCGATGACAGCGCGGCGACAGCATCGGAGCTCGGAGCACAGGTGATTCGCCTCGAGGAAAACCTCGGCTTTTCCGCTGCAAACAACCGGGGACTCACCATCGCCCAGGGGCATTATGTCGCCTTCGTCAATCCGGATGTGACTCCAGACTGGACGAGCCTCCCGAGACTCCAGGAGACGATCGATGAGACCGGCGGCCTCGTCGCACCCCAACTACTTAATGCCGATGGCTCCCTCCAGCCGAACGGACGAGGCGCCCCATTGCTCCCCCACAAAATCGTGAACAGGCTAAGCCGCGGACCTCGGAGTAACGGCTATCAGGTTTTGGCCGCCGATGGTGAACGCCGCACAGTGTTCTGGCTGATCGGCGCCGTCGTCGTTGGCTCCGCAGCTGCGATCCGCTCGCTCGATGGATGGAATGAACGCTTCTTCCTTTACTACGAGGACAAGGACCTGTCCATCCGCGCATGGCAACGCGGGCTCAGCGTCACCCTCGATGGTGGAGTCCGGTGGACGCATGGCTGGGCGCGCGAGACGAGCACCTTCCGTCTCACACCCTGGGTGCGAGAATTCCAGTCGATGGCGAAGTTCTACACCCTCTACCCCGAGCTGCTCTTCGGCGGACCAGCCGTGCGGCGGAAGCATCCGCGCGCCTCTACTGCTTCGGGACAAGAGCTCACCGACACACAATGAGCACCTCCCAACGCCGCGACTCCTCACACCCCTGAACGGAGCTGACCGTGTCGGCACGCCGGGTGCAACCAGGTTGCCTGCGAATGGACACTGTATGCTCTCCAAAGGAATGACGGCGGTGTGCCCTGGGCGGCGCGCTGCTCATCGTCACTGCCATGGGGGGACGCGACGCTAGTGAGTCACTCACGCTCGCATACAGCCCGGAGGCCCGGTAGGCCGCGGCCACCGATCACGCTCCTAGGCAGCAGCACTCAGATCTGAAGCGGACAGCAGGTATGGCACAAGACAACGGAACCTCACACACGACTCTTGACGAACCTGCGGAGCCTGATCTCAAAATCCTCCAGCGATATGAGAAGGCCATCCTGGAGCAGGTCGTCGGCATCTGCGAAAAGTACGGTCTGACCTATTACATCAGCGGCGGCACATTCCTCGGAGCCGTACGACATGGCGGTTTCATCCCTTGGGATGACGATATCGACATCGCACTGCCGCGTGAAGACTACGAGCGACTGATCAGCGTAATTCACAACGAGCTTCCTTCACCGTATTACGCAGACGTCTTCCCACAAACCGCCGGATACCATTATCTGAAGATTCAGGTACGCGACCCAAGGGTGGGCGTGCTTATGACGGCCTTCCCCAATCATCCGCGTCAGTCATGTTGGATAGATATCTTTCCGCTAGACGGAGCACCCAATCCAGGGCTCAAGCGCACTATGTGGAAGACCAAGCTCAACTTTTATGAGCTTCTGTGGGGACTCGCCCGACTGGATCAGGCATCGACCCACGCCCAGGGGCGATCCCGCGGCAAAGCGCTGGTAATGAATATCGGACGGCGCTTGCGAATCAATCGGGTGTTGAGCGCAAACACGTGGAGCCAACGGCGCATCCGCGCGCTCCAGCAATTCCCCTTCGCCGCTGCCGACTATTGCTTCAATGGTGTCGGCGTGTACAAGTTCAAGAGCATCTTCAACAAGCAGGAGATCTACGGGGAAGGTAGATCGTACAAGTTTGAGGATATGGACCTTCACGGCCCAATCGCATACGATGCGTATCTCACACAGATCTACGGCGACTATATGAGCCTCCCTCCCGTAGAAAATAGAAATTTTCATGATCTCACGGTGTTTCACGATAAGAAATTCGCAATCGGATACACTCAGGGAACTTTCGACATGTTTCACGTCGGACACCTCCGACTCATTGAACATGCGAAGGAATACTGCGACTACCTAATCGTAGGAGTAAATTCCGACGCACTGGTTCAGTCTTATAAGAACAAGACGCCAGTCATAGGCGAGAACGAACGACAGTCGATTGTTCTCTCGCTCAGCGCCGTCGATGAAGCACGCATCGTAAACTCCCTCGACAAGAAAGACGCGCTTCGCACTGCCCCCTACCAAGCAATCTTCATCGGCGATGACTGGGCGGGTAATGACCGATGGTCTCAGACGCAAAAAGATCTTGCAGCTGAAGGAGTGAGCGTCGTCTTCTTGCCCTATACGGACGGGGTCTCAAGCACTGTGCTCCGGGACGACTCCGCCAATCGCGTAGCAGAATGACTCGCAGCGATCAGGCACGGCGCGCGCTCCTCATCACTGGGGATTCGAACGTGCACCTCGGGCTGTTCGATGACCTCCGCGACCAAGTGCGCATCGATGTAGTCGCGTTTCCGCAAAACACCAGTTACCTTCGCAAAGTCGCGACGAAGATCGCTCCGAGCGCGAGATTTCATTGGCTGCTGCGCTCGAGTCTCTCCTCTCATTCATATGACAGAATCATCGTCCTCGATTCTGCTCTGTCCCGCATGACACATGCCGCGTATCGGGAGCTCGAGCGCCATCAGCCGGAGACCCATCTCCTTCTCATCAATTCGCTCGGTGCAGCGTCGATTGCTCTACGCCTCGCTAAGCCCAAGATTTCGTGGTTCAGACCAGGGAACGTCCACACGTTCGACCCGCAAGACGCCCGCACCCAGGGATTTCATCTCACACCCCCGACGTACTTCTCGAGCCAGGCCGTCGACGCTAAGACCGCCACCTTGCGTGACGCATACTTCGTCGGCGGATTCAAGGGCGGACGAACGGATACAATCCTGGGCGTCCTTGATCGGCTGACGAGCTCGGGCGCGAGCGTCCGCTTCGACGGCGCGACAGATGCCGGCGAACGCGTCGCGCTTGATCCGCCGCCCGGCCTCATTCTCAATAAGTCCTGGATCCCATATCGAGAGGTGCTTCGCCACTCACTCGATTCGCGATGCCTCGTCGAGATTCTTCAGGGGGGACAGCACGCACAGACGATCCGTTATTTCGAGGCCGTCGCCTACAACCGGTTGCTACTCACCAACAACCCAGCCGTGACGACGCTGCCGTTCTACGATCCGGAGACTATGCGGGTATTCACGACACCCGAGGATATCGACGTAGATTGGATTCGGAATGCGCCACTTCCGAATTATCAATATAACGGAGAATTCTCCCCGATCAACCTCCCATTACTCAAGGAATACGTCGATGCCCACGATCCGCGTAGCTAAGCATATTAATGCGATTCCGATCCTCACGCTGATTGCATCGGTGAGCGTCGGATTGGGAAATGGAATCTACTGGTTGATCGGACTCGCCGCGGCGCTTGCTATTGCGACCGTTCGCGCGCCGCGAAACCTGGTTCGAGCGTTCCTTAGAACACTCCCAGCCACCCTCATCATCGCCTTCTTCGCGATATATTCCGTCGTAGTCACCCGAGACATCGAAGTGACGGCCAGCGTCTTGAACGTTGTCTGCTGGGCTCCGCTCATCATCTTGATCGTCGCTCAGTACCAGCGCTTCGGGACGGACTATTTCACTCGCGGGCTCAAGCAGCTGAACTACGTCCTCGTGGCAACGGCGTGCTGGGGCATCATCGAAGGTATTGTCAAGTACAACGTGCTGGTACACGTGTATCCCCACATTCTGGGATCGTGGCGCATGGGAACCCCCGAGTATCGCGCCTCCGCGATCTTCAGTCACCCCATTCCGTTCGCCCACATGCTGGTCATCGGATTGATCATCACCCTGACGCTGCAGCGTGGGCTGTTGCTGAAGATTGTGATGTCGAGCTTGTTTCTCGGTGCCATCGTCACGACGCAGACGAGAAGCGCCTGGGCGATCATTGCCGCACTCCTGGCCGTGTTTATCGTCCAGTCGTTCTGGCTCGGGCGGGGTCGCGCACTCTTACGTGGGATTCTCAAAGCGTGGCCATTTGTCGCCGGCGGGATTGCGGTCCTCGTCGCTTTCATCTGGCTCACACCATTCGGCTTCGGTGTGCTCGAGCGCCTACAGCGCATTGGCCCGGAGGATGTCTCGCTCACTCAGCGCACTGCCTCTATAGAGGCAGTGCTGAATGCAGTCTTCAACGAGAGTTCCGTGACAGAGCTGCTCTTCGGACATGGTTTCAGCTCTTCCAATGCGTTTATCCTGTCGGACACGCTTGTTCTCGAAGGTATCTCGACAACCGACAACCAGTGGCTAGCGCTCCTCTACGATTTCGGCCTCATTGGGCTCCTGCTCTTCCTCGCGGTGACCGTGTACGTCATCATGGCTTGGTGGAAGCTGAGCCGCCGGCCCGGCCGAGCACAATCGCCGCTAGCGCTGTGCACTGGGTACATCGCTGTGTGCGCATTCATGTTCATGGCCTTCTACGCGTTCACGATCTGGCGAGGCATCCAAGTCGTAGTTATCTTGGCGTTCTGTGTCCTCGTGCTACTTCAGCGTGAAAAGCCTGATCCGCGCGTCTACACTGCTGCGGTGCTTCCGCCAGACGCCAAGTCTTCGGTATAGTTCGTGATCGACAAACGTCTTCTCTTTGGCAATATTTCAACTGCCTTCATCGCGCAGGCCATTGTCCTACTCAGTAGCCTGTTCGCGGCTCTCGTGCTGCCCAAAGTACTCGGGGTATCCGAGTTTGGATACTGGCAACTCTTCGCGTTGTATGCAGCATACTCAGGGTTGCTCCATCTCGGCTTGAACGACGGCGTCTATCTGATTTACGGAGGCCAGACCAGGAAGACGGTCGACAGAGCGGCCGTGACTTCGCAGTTCGTTGTCAGCATCTTCATCCAGGTAGTCCTTACCGGGACATTGACAGGTATCGCCTTCGCGCTCAATCTCAGCGACGAACGCAGATTCGTTCTGGCAATGTTCGCCATCTACACGCTTCTTTACAATCTGACGGCGTTCCTCGGGTTTATGTTCCAGGCGCTCAACGAGACGAAGGCATACTCCCTCGCGATGGCACTCTCGCGCCTCGTCTTCCTTTCGTTCGTCGTTGCCGCCGTTGTGGCCCAGGCGACAACGTTTCAGTGGGTGATCGTCTTCTTCATTATCGGCCAGGCTGCGGCGTTGGGGTTCGCCCTCTTCTACGCCCGCGGTGCACTCTTTGGCGGGCCGATACGAATTCGCACCGGCTTGCGCGACGCGCTGGACAGCATTCGCGTGGGCTGGTGGCTAACGGTGGCTAACCTTTCGAGTCTCCTACTGCTCGGTGCCGTTCGATTCATCGTGGATGCGCGCTGGGACATAGAAACGTTTGCCACGATCTCACTGCTCGTCCTCCTTGTGACCTTCGTGCTTCAGTTCGTCTCGCAGATCTCTATGGTCCTTTTCCCGGCGCTCCGGCAGATCCCCCGGGCGGATGCGGTGGCGATCTTCGCGCGGGTGAACCAGTTCCTTGCTAAGTTCTCCCCAATCATCTATGTGCTGTATTTCCCTGCATACCTTGCGGTCTACTGGTGGTTGCCCGACTACCGCGATGGCCTGGTCTTCCTTGGCTTGATCTTCCCGCTCGCGGTGATCAACGCGAATCTAGATCTGGGCTACTCCACCTTCATGAAGGTGCTGCGGCAGGAACGAGTCATGTTCGCAATCAACATCGCCTCCTTGACTGCGATGGTCGCGGTCTCGTGCGTGATGGCCTTCGTTTTCGGGAGCATCTGGGGCGTCTTGATTACTCAGTACGTCGTTGTACTGCTGCGCTGGTGCGCGACGGACTGGCTTCTGCGGCGGCGGCTTCTAGTTCCACAAAGCCGATTTATGCTGTCAAACGTCGTGTTGTCCATCGCTTTTGTCGTGGTTGTCAGCCTCTGCACCTACTTCCAGGGCTTGGTTGTCTGGTTAGCGATCTTGGGCGCTTATCTTGTTTCGAGCGCTCTAATAGCACGCCGACGAGCTGCAGCTTCTCACATCACTGACCGTGACGCCGCCTGATCTGGGGAACCTCACCAGAATCATGACGACAACTCAGTCTCACCTCGGGTACTAGTCCTCACGCGTCGGATTCAATGGCTGAAGTCAAGTGTCGATTGGGATGCTTGCATCGCGTTCGACGTAGTGGGTGTGGGCGCGCATGGCCAGATGACGTCCACGCACCTCCGGGCGAAAGCGGTGTGCATTTGCTTGTACGACCTGCCCCCTGCGCGTTTGAGATCGCCGAAGAGACGTCCTTGAAGAAGTAATGGCCTGGCAGCAGCGGCCTTTGGAAGCGTTCTATCCGACGATCTACATGGACGCGATCATCGTGAGCAGGTCCATGATGGTGCGCACGTGTGAATCAAGGCCACGCATATACCTGTCGGCGTCGATTTGGACGGCATCAAGCATGTTGACGGCGCTCACCGAAATTCTCGACTCCGGGTCGCTTCCGCACATACGTGCGGCATCGGGTAACCTCATGGATGGATCAGGGGAGTACGTATGTCGGTGGCTGTTTCGCTCGAGGTAAAGACACAGCAAAGAGTTGCTTCTTCGACTTTTCGTCCGGACATACAGGGGATCCGTGCGTTTGCCGTGCTTGCGGTGGTGGCAGAACATCTCACTGGTCGTCCAGTGGGTGGGTTCGTCGGCGTTGACATATTTTTTGTTATCTCGGGTTTCTTGATTACGGGCATCCTTGCACGCGAGTTCAAGAGATCGGGGACCATTTCATTCCGAGGATTCTACAGACGGCGAATCAAGCGCATTTTGCCGGCCGCAACCCTTGTATTGGTCGTCACATCCGTTCTCTCGTTCGTTCTGTTTACACGAGAAAACGCCGTCTCGACATTCTGGGACGCGCTGGCCGCGTTCTTCTTCGTGTCGAACTGGCGTTTCGCAGTGACAGGCACGGACTATTTCGCAGCTGGCGGTCTCCCCTCCCCGCTTCAGCATTTCTGGTCGCTCTCGGTTGAAGAGCAGTTCTATTTCGTCTGGCCGTGGCTCATGCTCGCGGTACTGATGATCGCCACGATGAGGTTCAAGTTCAGTCGGGATCGTGCATTGAGGTCCGCACTGAGCGTGCTAATGGCGGTGATGGTCATATCGTTCGGCATCGCGATGCTACAGAGCTCGACCGATGCAACGGTCGCGTACTTCTCGTCGGCGACCCGCGTGTGGGAACTTGGCGTCGGTGGCGCTATCGCCCTCAGTGCTGGGGTGTTTGAGCGCATCCCCAAATGTTTCCGAACGGCCCTCGCATGGGTCGGTGTGTCGGGGATGGTCGCCTCCGTGCTGTTCATCTCCTCGTCGCTTCCGTTCCCTGGCCCGTGGGCAGCGCTTCCGGTACTGTCGACCGCGGTGGTGATCGTCGCATCAATCGGCACGCCCGCGCGCCACAACTATCTGCTCGTGAATCCGCTGGCCCGATACTTCGGTGACATTTCCTACAGTCTCTACTTGTGGCACTTTCCGGTGATCGTTTTTCTCGCTGTAGTCATGCCGGAGCAGCAGCGCAAGTACATGGTTATCGCCCTGCTGGTGTCTATCGTGCTTGCGGCGGCGAGCTACCACACCATAGAGCGACCATTCCACAAGTCACCGTGGCTCGACGCATACCCTAACCCGGCCGCTAGACGATCAGCATGGAATCAATGGTGGGTGCGTGATCGGCGATCGGTCACGATATGGGGCATCGTCGCCATGCTGACCATGGCCGTTGTCATCATCGGCTCGGCTTTCTACGTGACGACACAGCAGCGCACGACGATCGCAAACGCTGTGGCCGCACAGCACATGTCAGAGCTCGCGTATGAGGCGATCCCCGAAGCCGACCGAACTGCAGCCGATCACGTCGGAGCGAACGTGCGCGCCGCCATTCACTCGGCGGAGTGGCCAACGCTGTTACCGTCCGTGGACACGTTACTCAAGGATGGGATGGTCACGCTGCCCGGATGTGGGATGACGGCTTCTGGGATTCCAACTAGCTGCACATTCGGTGACCCCGACAATCCGGAGATAGTTGTGTATGGCGATTCGCTGGGCGGCACGCTCCTGCCCACAGTGGTCGCCGCATACCAAGAGGATCATTTTGTCCGCGGGCTGACGCGCGCCGCCTGCCCAATGATCCCGCTCGACGTCACCTATCCCGACTCAAAATCACGCGAGGGCTGTGAGTCGCATCAGTCGCTGTCAATCGAATACATCAACGAGAGCCGACCGGCTGTCGTGCTGGTTATCGAGAACTATGGATGGGCGAACCGACTCGAGTCGGAAGCTCAGGGGCGTGAACTGGCGGACGAGTGGACTGCGGCAGGTGAGGCGTTTCTCGAATCGGTCGTCGAGTCGGAAGCCACGGTCATATTCGTCACCCCTCCGTCCAGAGGAAAAAGCATCACCGATTGCGCCACCGCGATCAGTACCCCCGCAGACTGCGTCTCAACAATCGACCCGATCTGGCCCCTATTGCGGGACGCTGAAGAAAGCATCGCTGGCGCCGAACAGATCGACACACTGCACTGGTTCTGCACTGACGCGGGATTCTGCCCCGCATTCGCCGATGGAACTCCCACCAAGCGTGATTACGTACACCCTTCCTACCAGTACATCACGAGCCCTGACATCGTCGCTGATTTCCAGGTAGCTATGGGGTCGGCGTTGGCATCCCGCGTCGAAAAGCTAGGCGCCCGGCCCTAAACCTTTCATCCAGGGAGGCACGACAGTTGTCCGTGGCCCACCCGGTGAGTTCCATTGACGGTCACGACGCAGTAGTGCGCCGTATCAACGCAGTTCGCGGTGGTCGGGCTATTAGGCGAAGCGAGGGCAACCCGGATCCCCCTCGAGTCAGACCTGCGAGCGTGAGTGTTCTTGGCTTTGAGCAACATGAACCGCCTGTAAGTCTTGGGGTGGCTGGCCTGGGGTCGGCTGGCAGGGTTGGTGCTGGTGCTTCGTTTGGTCGTGACTCGTGAACCGTCTGGCCTTCTGCTTTCGGGCAGTGTGCCTTTCCTGAGATCTGTCCGGCCACGCGGGTGCCGGCACCGACCCTGTCCACTCCGATGGCTTGATTAGAAGCTTGCCCGACCGTTAGCGGCGGTCGTGGCCCATTACAGGCCTGCCTCGAAGTGGCTTTCCCGGGTCGACGCCAGCAGTGACGTCAACCCCATGGAAAGGATCACAGACACTATGACCATCGTTGCAAATGCGTTCGCGTATGTCATCGGCGCGGATACGCATTCCAGAACACACACGCTTGCCGTGCTCGACGCGCGCACCGGCGCGAGGACTGATACCCAGGTGTTCCCGACGACTCCGAAAGGGCTCTCGCGCGCTCTCGCCTGGATGGGGCGGCGCACAAGCGGGCTGGCTGACGTGCTCGTCGCGATCGAGGGTGTCGGCTCCTACGGGGCCAGACTCGCGCGCTGCTGCGAGGATGCCGGTTACCGCGTCGTGGAATCGTTCCCCGCACCGGCCCGTGAGCGGCGCGGTCGGGGCAAGAGCGACGAGATTGACGCTGAGCTGATCGCCCGCTCTGTCCTCGGTGTTGACGCGGACAGGCTCCGTGATCCGCGTCAGGACACGGGAGTGCGCGCCGCGCTGCGCGTGCTGATCGGTGCTCGCGATTTGCTCAACATCGAACGCACCCGGTCGATCAACGCGCTTACTGCATTGGTGCGGACCGTTGATCTTGGCATCGACGCGCGCACGGCGATCTCGAAGAAGCAGACCGTCTTGATCGGGGCCTGGCGCGCCCGACAAGAAGACGTTGCAACCGCGACAGCACGGCGTGAAGCGATCCGTCTGGCCAAGCGGATCGTCGCCTGTAATGAGGAGCTCGCCGCCAATCGCGACGAGATCACCGCGCTGGTCGCTGCGAGTGATGGTGTGCGGCTGCTCGACGAGCCGGGCATCGGCGCGATCAACGCGGCCGTGATCATTGCTGCCTGGTCGCACTCCGGGCGGGTCCGTTCCGAAGCTGCGTTCGCGGCTCTCGCTGGGGTGAGTCCTGTCCCCGCTTCCAGCGGAAACACCACCCGGCATCGGCTCAACCGCGGAGGCGATAGGCGCTTGAACCGCGCGTTGTCATCGATCGCGCTCACCCGCATGTCACACCACCCGCCCACTCGCGCATACGTCGAACGACGACGTGCTGAAGGTCGGACGACGAAAGAGATCCGTCGATCGCTCAAGCGCTACATCGCCCGCCAGCTCTACCGCCGCCTCACCCACGAGAACGCACTTGACAGGACATAGAAGCATCTTAGGTTCTCTGGCGCTACGATGCGGGCCGGCTCTCAGGTCAGAGTCGCGTCGTAGGTCTACTCGAACTCGTTCGGGATGACCATGCCGAGGCTACCGTGGCGGCGTCGGTGGTCTGGTCGGCCGGGGACGCGGCGCAGTGCGATCTCTGGTTCCTACCGCAACGGATCCCTCTCGAGGACGGGACAGCGAAGCTGCTACGCGTCGACACCACTCCCGCGTATTCGCGGTTCGCTCTTGAGCGGATGATCCCGACCCGCAAGACCGAGGATCTGCTTCTCGGATCGTGAGAGTTACCCGAACAGCTGGGGCGGGTGCCGCGGTTAACGGCTCTTCGCAGTTGAGAGTGTAGGTCGGGGTCGCGCGGCGTTGGCTGGTTGAGGTGTCGAGGTCTTCCAGGATGGAAGTTCCTACACTGACCGTCCGACGGAAGACCTCGACGTGCTCCACGCTACCTTCGCCGCGCCCTGCCTCACCACCTTCTGCCGCCTTGACGAGCTCGGCCTCGAAGCCGTCGGCCAGCGGCTCGAGGCTGAGCGGGCGGTGATCGAGTGTCGCGTCGTCGAGCCGGATCCGTGGTGTCGGAAGTGCGGCGTCGAGGGCGTCGTGCGGAACACGGTGCCCCGCCGTCTCGCGCATGAGCCGTTCGGGCATCGGCCCACGAAGCTGCTGATCCGTGTTCGCCGCTACCGGTGTGATCACTGCCGGCGGACCTGGCGGCAGGACACCACTCAGGCGGCGGCTCCGCGGGCGAAGATCTCCCGTGGCGGTCTCGGATAGGCACTGACCGGCGTCGTCGTCGATCACCTCACCGTGTCCCGCGTCGCGGCCGGTCTCGGGGCGTCCTGGCATACCGCGAACAGCGCGGTCCTCGCCGAGGGCAAGCGGCGTCTGATCGACGACGCCGCGCGGTTCGACGGCGTCCGCGTGATCGGTGTCGACGAGCACGTCTGGCGGCACACCCGGCACGGCGACAAGTACGTCACCGTCATCATCGACCTCACCCCGAACCGTGACAAGACCGGCCCCGCACGCCTGTTGGACATGATCGAGGGGCGATCGAAGGCTGTGTTCAAACAATGGCTCGCTGGGCGGCCGAAGGCCTGGCGGGACGGGATCGATGTCGTCGCGATGGACGGGTTCACCGGGTTCAAGACCGCTGCCGCGGAAGAGCTTCCGAAAGCGACCGCGGTGATGGATCCGTTCCATGTCGTCCGCCTCGCCGGCGACGCCCTCGACGTCTGCAGGCGGCGCATCCAGCTGGACACTTGCGGGCATCGCGGCCGCAAGGGCGACCCGCTGTTCACGGCCCGGCGAACCCTGCACACCGGCACCGCGCTCCTCACCGACAAGCAGACCGCGAGGCTCGAAGCACTGTTCGCGGTCGACGTTCACGTCGCCGTCGAAGCGACCTGGGGCATCTATCAGCGCATGATCATCGCCTATCGCGAGCCCGACAAGAAGCTCGGGAAGCAGGCCATGCAGGCGGTGATCGACTCCGTCGCCACCGGCGTCCCGGCCAGCCTGGTCGAGCTGCGCAAGCTCGGCCGGACGCTGAAAAAGCGGGCTGCTGACATCCTCGCGTTCTTCGACCGGCCCGGCACCAGCAACGGACCGACCGAGGCGATCAACGGGAGGCTCGAACACCTCCGGGGCTCCGCTCTCGGCTTCCGCAACCTCACGAACTACATCGCCAGATCGCTCCTCGAGTCCGGAGGATTCAGACCCCACCTACACTCTGGAATGCGATGAGCCGCGTCGAGTCGTAGACACAATTTCAGATTCTACAGCGGCAGATCTGTGCAATTATCGGCGATGCGCGAGAACTGGACAGTAGCGGCGCGGCGGATTCAATTCATCGACGCCAATGGGTTTCCGGGGACGATCAGCGCGGCAAAGAGCTTCGCTGGTGAGCGAACGTCGCGCGTGTTACTTGGGTCTGTGATTGAGCTCGTCCTGGAGAGCGAGCAGGGCTCGATCGAGTGCGCGCTCAGAATGGTGCCATTGGGACAACACTCCCGGAGCAGCCCATTGGTGTTCTAATTCATTCCGCGCTGCCAGGGCGAGCGAATCGCAGAAGAACACGAGCGCGCCGAGCATCCTGGTGATCCTGAGCTGGCGAGCCATTTCTGCACCCCGGCCTCGGAGGATCGACCTGACCAGCCACGGAAGGAAGCCAGTCATCGTGGCGGCCAGTGCGTCGAGAGCTTCGCTACCGCGCGACGGGATATGGAGGAGCACCGTCGAAGGCGTCTGCCGCTCCTCTTAGGTGCCGACTGCTGAACCTGATCCTTCCCTCTAACCAAATCGGCCTCCCAATGCCCGCTTCAGACCGCCGCCCAACTTCCTAGACCCCGGCCCTGATGTGGGCCCTGCGCGCGAGCAGCACAGCGGCGACACTGCCGAGCACGATGACGAGACCTGTCGTCGCGACTCCAGACGCGAACGCACTGCCAATACCGGTGATCGCCAGATCGCCAGCCACCTCCACATCCACGAATACGTACCCGCTCTTAGCGCCGCGCACCTCGATCTGATGCTCACCGCTCTCGGTGCCACCCGCGATTCCCACCGACATCGACACTGCGCCGTTAGAGTCAGCCGTTGCGGTGGTCAGTCTCCACGGATCAGAGTGCAGCCACACCTCCAGCTGTTCACCGGGCGCGAAGCCGCTCGCGTTGACTGTGATGTTGCCCGCCGCGGGGACCGATGCACTCGACAGACTCACCCTTAGTGGGATAGCCACAGGTGTTTCAAATGGGATCGGATCCTCGGACAGCCCCGGTCTGTCATACGGCTCGGACACGCCGGTCGGAGCGCGCATCGGCGTGACCGATGGCTCCGGCAACTCGGCCGGGGACGACGTCGGTTCAGGCGAATCCGTCGGCGCGGGGTTAGTAAAGGGCGATTCGGTCGGCTCGCCCGACGGTGTCGATGTCGACGTCGGAAAACCAGTGGACACGAGATTCCTGGACGGCGTCGCCTCATCGCACACAGCGGTGCGAGAGAACTCAGCCTGCACTAATGAAGTTTCGTTGACAATCCACTCGACAAAGAACGTCTCGTCGCCCGCGATCAGAAAGGTCACGATTGTGTCATCGATAGCCGAGCCGCCGTCAGTCCCGGTCAAAGTGCTGATGCCTGCCATGGCCTCATTTGCCACGTCCAGGGACTCTGTCACCGTCTCCGGCGCGCCGAGAGTAGTCGTGCCGTTGAGAGCGACCGAAAAGTCTGGTTCTTCGCGCTGGCCGATAAGCAAAGCATCCGTTTGGGGCGCAACCTCGGCAAGAGCGGGGGCAGCCCCGAGCAGGCCAGCTGACGATAGTGTCAAAACGCCGGCGAACGACGCAAGGCGTGACAGGATGCCTCGTGGTGAGCTACTGCGAAGACGTCGAGTCATGTTCGGTCCTTTCGATTTATGAGCGCCCTAGCGATACGTTGCTGCGGCATCAAATCTGATGCTTCCGCCCCCCCATTTCCCGATCAGGCGATTGTTCCCGATCATCTCCGCCCCATCCCCCTGTACACCCAGCCGGCATTTCGCCAGACGGCAGGATCCAAACAGTTACGTCCGTCAATGATCTTGCGGTTCGACACCAGAGTGCCGGCATGCACTGGATCGAGCTCACGACGGTATTCGTCCCACTCGGTGACCAGCACAACAGCATCCGCGCCAGCCAACGTTGCGTCACGATCAGCTTCGTACGTGAGTTGGGGGTGCATCCGCCGTGCGTTATCGAGCGCTGCCGGATCCGTTACAACCACGTCTGCTCCGAGCCCCTTTAGCCGCACTGCCACCTCAAGAGCCGGTGAGTCCCGAACATCATCCGAGTACGGTTTGAATGCGGCTCCCAAGACTGCCACTCGCTTGCCGAGAGCTGCACCATCGAGTGCATCTACAACCAGATCCACGGCGCGCGCCCGACGACGAAGATTAATGGCATCCACCTCACGCAAGAATGCCACCGATTCTCCCCTGCCCAGCTCCTCGGCCCTCGCGGCGAAAGCCCGGATGTCCTTCGGGAGACAGCCGCCACCGAACCCGATGCCGGCTCCGAGAAAGCGGCGCCCGATTCTCACGTCGTGGCCGATCGCGTCGGCGAGCGTCGTGACGTCTGCACCAGTCACCTCAGCGATCTCTGCCATCGCGTTGATGAATGAGATCTTCGTCGCGAGGAACGCATTCGCCGATACCTTCACGAGCTCGGCGGTGGCGTAATCAGTGACGATGAACGGTGTCCCCTTCTCGACGGATGGGTAGTAGGTCGCACGAAGCTGCGCCGCCGCGTGCATACCTGCAGCACTGTCGGGAACCCCGGCAACCAGTCGATCGGGATCCACCGCGTCTTGGACAGCCCATCCTTCACGCAGAAACTCTGGATTCCATGCAAGCACGGAGCCGGTCTGTTCGACCTGCGGGGCCAGTTGACTCGCGGTTCCGACCGGGACTGTGGATTTGCCAGCTATGACATCCCCGCCGAACACGTGCGGCAGCAACGCGTCGAAGGCAGCGTGCAGGAACGTCAGGTCTGCACCATCGCCACCCGACTGCTGCGGTGTCCCCACGCAGACAAAGTGAACCGCGCTCCCCCGCGCCTCCGCAACATCGGAAGAGAAGCGAAGGAGTCCCGACGCAAGTCCGGCCGTGAGCAACTCCTGCAATTGCGGTTCGAAGAACGGGGCGATTCCTTGTGCGAGTGACTGCACTTTTCGATCGTCGACATCAATGCCGACCACCTCGTGCCCGATCGAAGCCATGGCAACCGCGTGCACAGCTCCCAAATAGCCGCATCCGATCACCGAGAGCTTCACGCCGACCCCACGACAGGTGTGTGGTGCTCCCCGCTTCGCCCGAGACGTTCAACGCGCATGCACCGAGCGTCGCCAGGCAACACAACGGACGGAAGGCCGCCCACTGTCGAGCGGTCAAACTTGTCATGAACGCCCGGCTATCGTCCGCCCGTCTCGCGGGCTGGGACGACCAGCGTCTTACGCCTCAGACTGAACGCGAGCCCGACGCGCCAGCAGCACCACCGTGAGGCCCCCGATTACCAGCACAAGACCGGTAGTCGCGACACCTGATGCGAACGCCGAGTCAATACCGGTGATGGCCAGGTCATCAGTCACACGGACATTGACGAACACCGAACCGCTAGTCGCCCCACGAACCTCGATCTGGTGCTTGCCGATCTCGGTGCCACCGGCGATTCGCACGGACAAGGAATGTGCGCCACTGGCATCTGCCGTGGCATCCGTCATCTTCCACGGGTCGGAGTGAAGCCACAGTTGCAACTGCTCCCCCGGAGCGAAACCGTTCGCCGTAACCGTCACGTCACCACCGGCCGGCACCGAAGCACTCGACAGGCTCGCCGTCGGCGGGGCCGGAGCGGGCGCAGGAGCAGGGACCGGGGTCTCTTCGGGCACCGGCTGCGGGTCAACCGGCGGAGCCGGCTCGTCCGTCGGTGCGGGCGCCGTCGTCGGCTCAGGAGTCGGCGAGTCCGTGGGCGTCGGCTCCGGAGAGTCCGTGGGCTCGGGAGTGGGCGTCGGCGTGGGTTCCGGGCTCTCAGACGGCGTCGGCGTTGGAGTCGGGGTATCCGTGGGCTCCGGTGTAGGCGTCGCGCACGCGTCGACACGAGTGAAGGTGTCCTGCGCGATGACAGCGTCATCGACGATCCACTCCACCAGCTGCTCAACGGACGCCTCGAGCACAGGCGTCGATGCAACCACGTTGAACACGTCTGCCTCTTCGACTCCGGTGAACGTCTCCAGAGCAACCTGAGCATCGCCAGCAATTCGAAGGTACGACGTCGCGATCTCGCCCTCGTCAAGAGTGATCGTGCCGTTCAGTTCAACCCGGAAGCCATCGGAATCGCAGGTCGCAGTGAATGTGCCATCCGCGCCGTCTACGACCGCTGCGTGCGCCGGTGTAGCCAGCATCAGACCACCGAACGCTATCGAAACGACGCCCACCAGTGACGCGGCGCGCGCGCGAAGCGTGCTGTGCGGACTGCTGGTCATAAGACGTCGAGTCATGTTGCGGCTCTTTCATTCAACAAACACCGATAGTTGGTGCGGCACCTCGACATTGAGGCTTAAGCGAAGCTTACCGAACTCTCTGGCCATCCCGCCGTTTTGCACATCACGATCTGGTTGGCGCCATCACAAGGGCAGCCGCACCGTCGGCGCTTCGTCGGTTGCCCAGAAATCAGCATCCAGAACGCGGGTCACCGGGTCGGGCTCGGCCGGCGCATACGACTGCTGGTACTGCTCAGCACGCTGGCGCTGAATAGCTGCTGCCGCGGCGCGGCGCTCCCACAGCTCGCGCTCGATCTTGGTGCGGTCGCGGGCGTAGATCATTGCTCGCATGATCATCGCCAGCATCAGACCGATGTATCCGCCGATCGTGTTCGCGGCGACGTCCTGCAACGTCGAGACACGCTCGTCCAAAGCCATCCCCTGCGTGAACTCAATGGCACCCGAGAACGCCGGCAGTAAAAAGATCGCCAGCCACCACGCCTTACGCGCAAGCGCCAAGCCCAGCAGGAACCCCAGCGGCACGAACATGCCGATGTTCGCCGTGAACTCGAGCTTGTCGTACCCGAACCACTCCGGAACACCGAAGTTGTGCAGTACCTGGAGCAGACGCGACGAGATGCTTCCGAACTCCAACTGCTGCGGGTTCGGCCACATCGTGACCAGCAGCACGAACGCAGAGTAGATCGCCAGCAGGAGCGTCGACACCCACATGCGGGCGTAGCTTCGCGGCGGCGGTGGGCCGACGTAGATTTCGCTCATGGTGCTCCTCAGTGTCGCGCCCTTCGACAGGCTCAGGGATCGGTGGTGTGGCTCAGGGAGCGGTGTGACGAAGGGCGAGGGCCATCGTATCCAGCGCAGATGGGGAACCGCTTAGTGCGGCAATCTCCTGCGCACTGAGCTGTGCGAAATACATGATCCAATAGCTATGGCGACGAATGACGTGCCACTGACAATGGAAGAGAACGAACGAATGACAGTCGCAGGCACGTTGCGCACCGCAACCATTTCGGTGTTGCTCATCGTCGGGCTCGCCGGTTGCGCACCCGAACCCGCCGTGGCCGAAGGTGCGCCGCAGTCTCCGGCGATTGAGCCGGCGGATTCACCGCAACTCCCTCCAGCAGCTGCGACCACCTTTGTGTCGGTCATCGATGGCGACACCATCGAAACCAGCGCGGGAACCGTCCGGATCATCGGGATCGACACCCCTGAGCGCGGGCAGTGCGGCTACGACGAAGCCGCGATGCAGATCGGGTACCAGCTCTCGTCAGGTGACAGTCTTACCTTGGCTTTGCCACCAGGCCAGAACGACACCGACCGACATGGAAGGCTCCTCCGCTACGTCACCACGAACGCTGGTATCGACCTCGGCATGATGCAGCTGGAGTCCGGCTACGCGCTGGCCAGATACGACTCTTGGGACGGCTATCCCGCCCACCCCAATGAGGAGGCATACCGTTCCGCCCAGCTTGCCTCGATGGATGCAGCCGGTACCGTCATCACCACCTCCTGCCAGAGTGGTGCTCCACAGCCTGTGGCCCCCACTGCGGGTGATCGCTGGTGGGAGCAATTTTCATCCTGCACCAAGCTCAAGAAGAACACCGCAGGATTTCCCGTCGGGCCATTCAACCGTGACGATCCCGCCCAGGCAGAAGCCTACGAGTGGTTCGCGTACGGCACCGGCAACAACGGTGACGGCGACGGCGACGGACTCGCCTGCGAGTGATGCCGTAGGCACACGGATGCTGCGCGTCATGGCACGCCATGCCGAGCAACGCGCACGCAGGTTCAGGGCGTAGCGTCCAGCATCCGGCACCCTTCGACAGGCTCAGGGCGCAGCATCCGGCATCCAGGAACGACAAAGGGGCCGAGCCCGAAGGCTCGACCCCTTTGACAACTAAAGAAACTTAGCTGTTGATCTTCGTGACCGTACCGGCGCCGACGGTGCGTCCACCCTCACGGATGGCGAAGCCGAGGCCCTCTTCCATAGCGATCGGCTGGATCAGCTCGACCGTCATGTCAGTGGTGTCACCAGGCATGACCATCTCGGTGCCCTCAGGCAGCGAGATGACGCCGGTGACGTCGGTGGTGCGGAAGTAGAACTGCGGGCGGTAGTTCGTGTAGAACGGGTTGTGACGGCCGCCCTCTTCCTTGGAAAGGATGTACGCGGTGCCCTCAAAGTTGGTGTGAGGGGTAACCGAACCCGGCTGAACGATGACCTGGCCACGCTCAACGTCTTCACGCTTCAGACCACGAAGCAGCAGACCACAGTTCTCGCCGGCCCATGCCTCGTCGAGCTGCTTGTGGAACATCTCGATACCAGTGACCGTGGTCTTCTGCGTCGCGCGGATGCCGACGATCTCGACCTCGGAGTTGATCTTGAGGGTTCCACGCTCGGCGCGGCCGGTGACAACGGTTCCACGACCGGTGATCGTGAAGACGTCCTCAACGGGCATCAGGAACGGCTTGTCGCGGTCACGCTCGGGGTCCGGAACGTTGTCGTCCACACCCTGCATGAGCTCGAGGATCGAGTTGACCCACTTCTCTTCGCCCTCGAGCGCCTTCAGCGCCGAGACCTGAACGACAGGAGCGTTGTCGCCGTCGAAGCCCTGGCTCGACAGCAGCTCACGAACCTCGAGCTCGACGAGCTCAAGGATCTCTTCGTCGTCAACCATGTCGCTCTTGTTCAGCGCGACCATCAGGTACGGCACGCCGACCTGCTTGGCGAGCAGAACGTGCTCACGGGTCTGAGCCATCGGGCCGTCGGTAGCGGCAACCACGAGGATTGCGCCATCCATCTGAGCGGCACCGGTGATCATGTTCTTGACGTAGTCGGCGTGGCCGGGAGCGTCAACGTGCGCGTAGTGGCGCTTGGGGGTCTCGTACTCGATGTGCGAGATGTTGATCGTGATACCACGCTGGCGCTCTTCCGGCGCCGAGTCGATGGTAGCGAAGTCACGCTGCACGTTGGTGGCCGACGGGTACTTGTCAGCGAGCACCTTGGAGATGGCTGCGGACAGCGTCGTCTTGCCGTGGTCAACGTGACCGATGGTTCCGATGTTGACGTGCGGCTTGGTCCGCTCGAACTTGGCCTTGGCCACTGGGTCCTCCTCAGGACGTTCGTGTAGTGATTGCCGGGCACTGGTTTGTAACCGGTTCGCTACGGGGTTTAATTCTCAGTTTAGTAGAGAGATTGCGTGTGAAGTTGTGTGTTGTCCGGATGCTGCGCCCCTTGCCATTTGACAGGCTCAGGGCGCAGCATCCGAACGAAAGGGTTACTCGCCCTTGATCTTCTGGATGATCTCATCCGCTACGGCCCTGGGGACCTCAGCATAGGAGTCGAACTCCATCGAGTAAACAGCGCGACCCGAAGTCTTCGAGCGCAGGTCGCCGATGTATCCGAACATCTCGGACAGCGGAACCTGTGCGCGAACGATCTTGATGCCGGTGGAATCTTCCATCGACTGGATCTGGCCACGACGCGAGTTCAGGTCGCCGATGACGTCGCCCATGTACTCCTCGGGCGTACGAACCTCAACGGCCATCAGCGGCTCAAGCAGAACCGGGTTGGCACGGCGCAGAGCTTCCTTCATACCGATCGAGCCAGCGATCTTGAACGCCATTTCAGACGAGTCAACATCGTGTGCAGCACCATCGACGATGGTCGCCTTGACGCCCACGATCGGGAAGCCGGCGAGCACGCCGACGTTCATCGCATCCTGGAAACCAGCATCGATCGAACCGATGTACTCACGCGGGATGCGACCACCCGTGACCGAGTTCACGAACTCGTAGGTCTTGTCAGCATCCAGCGCAAGCGGCTCGATGTTGAACTGGATCTTCGCGAACTGACCCGAACCACCGGTCTGCTTCTTGTGCGTGTAGTCGTGCTTCTCGACGACCTTCTTGATCGTCTCGCGGTAAGCCACCTGCGGCTTGCCGACGTTGGCCTCAACGTTGAACTCGCGCTTCATGCGGTCAACGAGGATGTCGAGGTGCAGCTCGCCCATGCCCTTGATGGTCGTCTGACCAGTCTCGGGGTTGAGCTCGGTGCGGAAGGTCGGGTCCTCTTCAGCGAGCTTCTGGATGGCAACACCCAGCTTCTCCTGGTCGGCCTTCGTCTTCGGCTCGATAGCAACCTCGATAACCGGATCCGGGAACGTCATCGACTCGAGGACGACCGGAGCGGCGATGTCAGTCAGGGTGTCACCAGTGGTGGTGTCCTTCAGACCGATGACCGCGTAGATGTTACCTGCGGTGACCGAGGGAACCGGGTTCTCCTTGTTGGCGTGCATCTGGAAGATCTTCCCGATGCGCTCCTTCTTGCCCTTGGTCGAGTTGGTGACCTGCGAGCCGGAGTCCAGGTGGCCCGAGTACACGCGAATGTAGGTGAGGCGACCGAAGAACGGGTGCACAGCAACCTTGAACGCCAGGGCCGCGAACGGGTCCTCGGAGCTCGGGTTGCGCTTGACGATCGTGTCGTAGTCCTTCGGGTCGTGTGCCTCAATGGCACCGACGTCGAGGGGGTTCGGCAGGTAGTCGATGACAGCATCCAGCATCGGCTGAACGCCACGGTTCTTAAACGCCGAACCACACAGCACCGGGTAGATCTCGCTGTTGACGACCATCTTGCGGATGGCGCCCTTGATCTCGGCGACCGTGAGGTCTTCGCCACCGAAGAACTTCTCCAGAAGCGCGTCGTCGGTCTCGGCGACGGTCTCGAGGAGGCGCTGACGGTACTCCGCAGCCTTCTCCTTGAGGTCCTCCGGGATCTCCTGCACTTCGTAAGAAGCACCCATGGTCACGTCACCCTTGGAGTCACCCTCCCAGACGAGTGCACGCATCTCCACGAGGTCAACGACCCCGAGGAAGTCGCTCTCTGCACCGATCGGGAGCTGGATGACGAGGGGCTTTGCGCCGAGGCGGTTGACGATCGTGTCGACCGTGTAATAGAAGTCAGCGCCGAGCTTGTCCATCTTGTTGACGAAGCAGATACGCGGAACGTTGTACTTGTCAGCCTGACGCCACACGGTCTCGGACTGGGGCTCAACGCCCTCCTTGCCGTCGAACACGGCAACAGCGCCATCGAGCACGCGCAGCGAACGCTCCACCTCAACGGTGAAGTCGACGTGGCCGGGGGTGTCGATGATGTTGATCTGGTTGTTGTTCCAGAAGCAGGTCACGGCGGCAGACGTGATCGTGATGCCGCGCTCCTTCTCCTGCTCCATCCAGTCAGTCGTCGCGCCACCATCGTGCGTCTCGCCCAGCTTGTGGTTGACGCCCGTGTAGAACAGGATGCGCTCGGTCGTCGTGGTCTTGCCAGCATCGATGTGCGCCATGATGCCGATGTTGCGGACCTTGCTCAGGTCGGTGAGCACGTCTTGTGCCACAGGAGTGTCCTTTTCTATCTAGCAGTGCAACTGCGAAAGTTTGGGGGCTTCAACAGGCTCAGGTAGGGCAAGCCCGGTCCCTGAGCCTGTTGAAGGATTACCAGCGGTAGTGAGCGAACGCGCGGTTCGACTCGGCCATCTTGTGAGTGTCCTCACGACGCTTGACTGCAGCGCCCAGGCCGTTCGAGGCATCCAGAATCTCGTTCTGGAGACGCTCAGTCATCGTCTTCTCACGGCGACCCTTGGCGTAGCTGACGAGCCAGCGCAGCGCGAGGGTGTTGGCACGGTGAGGCTTGACCTCAACCGGCACCTGGTAGGTCGAGCCACCAACGCGGCGGCTGCGAACCTCAAGAGTCGGGCGCACGTTGTCGAGCGCCTTCTTCAGGGTGGCGACAGCGTCCTCGTTGTTCTTCGCCTCGACGCCGCGGAGGGCGCCGTAGACGATGGACTCAGCGAGCGACTTCTTGCCGTCAACGAGAATCTTGTTGACGAGCGAGGTGACGATCGGTGCGCCGTATACGGGGTCGTTGACGACGGGGCGCTTCGGGGCGGGACCCTTACGAGGCATCTAACTCAACCCTTCTTCGCACCGTAGCGGGAACGAGCCTGCTTACGGTTCTTGACAGCCTGGGTGTCCAGGGCGCCACGGACGATCTTGTAACGCACACCGGGGAGGTCCTTAACACGACCGCCGCGGACGAGCACGAGCGAGTGCTCCTGCAGGTTGTGGCCCTCACCGGGAATGTAAGCGGTGACCTCTGCGCCGTTACGAAGCTTCACACGAGCGACCTTGCGCATCGCCGAGTTCGGCTTCTTCGGGGTGGTGGTGTAGACGCGGGTGCATACCCCGGCCTGCTGCGGGTTCGACTTGAGCGCTGGCGCCTTGGTCTTAGTGACCTTGGGCGAGCGTCCCTTGCGAACCAACTGCTGAATAGTTGGCACGTTCTCTCCTCATAGTGCTGCACGGTGACAGCGTGATGGGTTTCACATCAAACCCACCGGCGCAGGCGGAACCGCCTGAGCTTTTGGTGTGGTGGGTATGCCGTGGGGGCTGACCGGTATGGACCGGAGCCCGTGTGCAGGCACGCCGAGACGTGCACACACCTGATCAAGTGTAATGCCGCGTAACGGATGCGGTCAAATGGCGGGAGGGGAGATGTGCTACGGCCCGCGGGGGCGGGGCTGGTGGTGGGGCTGGGGGCGACGAGACATGGCTTGCCGCATGAGAAACGTCGTAGGAACACCTTTCTCATGCAGTTCGGCGTTTCTCGCGGCGGGTGGGGTCGGCGGGAGGGGTCCGGGCGGCGGTGGGCCGACTCGCGGCTGGCGCCGCGGTGGCCGTGAGAAGTTTCCCCGGCCCCGCAGGCTCTGAGCCATTGCCGAGTCAGGGTCGACAAGCTATATTGGTAGCGCCTCCCGTTACGACGGGTCGGGAAGAAGGCCTTAGAAACCCAGCCGGACGACTGGATCTAGGGCCTTTCGCTTGCTTCAGGACAAAAGCGATTCCCCAGTCGACTTATGGATGAGGAACGTCGAAGACAGCGCCTCCAAATGCTCCTCAATCCCCAGATGCGTGGAATTGATCGCACCGAGAATCGCATCCGCGATCCATAGCAATGGCTCGTCGCCCCCGCGAAGATGTTTGATGCGCACCCGCTGCTCCAGCCCTTGACCTTGCAGGGCCACGATGTGGCCTCGATCACTGCTGTCTTGATGTCGCCCGCGGCTCTCCAAAGTCAGGTCATAGATTTTCATGCCAACCATCTCGTAGTAGAGATCCTCAAGACATTTGCGCCGAAACCGTTCGGTCTTCCGCTGGCGTCTGCTGACATGAGTGACCACAACGTTCACCGTCTCGAGCTCACACAGCCGTTGGATGATCACTCGCCTGCGCGACTCGCTTTCATCTGTCCAGTGCAGCTTGATCTGCCCAGGAAGCAGGAGTGGACGAAGAGCCTCACGCACGGCATCACATCGGTCAGCCGGAATGAGCACGGCCGCGATCATGTACTCCTGAAGTTCGTCCCCGCGCGCAGCCGAGGATTCGTCGATGAACGCACGGAAGGGTTCCAGCGGCGGCATCCGTTCACGTTAGCGCCGATCGCGAAAGCGGCATCACATCCATCCACAGCCCCAAGATTCCTATCTGCGCCTGCACCAACAGTGCGAGTCAATGGTGCGGCGACGAGACATGGCTTGCGGCATGAGAAACGTCGTAGGAACACCTTTCTCATGCAGTTAGGTGTTTCTCGCGGCGGGTGGGGTCGGCGGGAGGGGTCGCGGCGGCGGCCCAGCTCACCGCAGGTCGCGGATGCGGGCAGCCACGGTCGAGGCGTCCCCACTGCGCCGCTCGTACGTGACGGCGATGATGAGCAGTACCGCTCCGATCACGGCGAGGGTGATCCACCACGGCATCGACTCCACGCCGCGGCCGATCTGCACCGCGAACACGAAGATGTTCTCGATCGGCAGCACCAGCATCCCGAGGATGAACGGTGCGGCCAGCCGTCGACCGGCCCCGACCATGATCGCAGCGAGCGCAAGCACCATCACCAGGATCGCGCGCCACGTCAGCGGATCGGTGAACGTCGCCACGATCGAGGCGCTCATCATCGTCACGATGCCCGGGGCCAGCAGCGCCCACGACGACCGGAACCCCAGCGGCCACGAGTTCACACTGCCACCGCCCGCATCCGCCGGCGCGTGCCGCAGCGCGTGCACACCCGCGGCCAGCAGGAACAACCCCAGCGGCAGCGAGAACCACTCCACCCGCAGATCGCGCGGACTCCACGCCACCACCGCCGTGACGAATGCGACGCCGAACAGGAACCACACCGGTGGCAGCGTCGTCCGCCCGGCCCGCCCGCTCCGCCCGGCCCGCACAGCGGCGACGAGCATCAACGCGAGCAGCCCGATCATCAGAGCCCACATCAGCCAGATCGATCCCCAGTCGCGTTCGATCGCGTTCCAGGTTCCTGCGGCGAGCGCGAGGACTGCGGGTGCCAGCATCCATCGCGTGCGGCGAAGTCCGGACGATGCTGGCGATGAGCGACGGATGCCACGTCCCGCCAGCGCCAGGATGATCGCCGCGAGCGCCGACACTCCGAAGCACGCGAAGAACAGCGCTGCCCCGTGCAGCACGGTGATCTCAGGCATACGAATGCCCTGCACCGCGCCCGCGATCGCAGCAACGCCGGCCGCGACCAGGGTCGGGCGTACGAGCATCCGGAGTCGGGCGATGCGCAACCGGCGCCCGAGCCGAGCGAGCCCCCAGCCGAGGCCGAGGAGCACTCCCCCGGCCGTCAGCAGTGCGATTGCGCGCCACGGCACCTGTGCTGCGGTGCGGGCATCCGGCTCGATGAGCACGAGCAGCGCGAGGCTGGGCAGCAGCGCAATGGCGAGGCCCGTGGCGTAGAGGCCGCGGACTTCCACACCGCGCGCGGCCAGGATCGCAGCGGTCACCGCTGCGGCGAGCGCGGGCGGCAGCAGATATGCCTCGAGCAGGTCGACGCCGTTCATGGTCCACACGCACCACAGCGCTCCGGTGAATGCGGCTCCGGCCACCCACCATCCATAGCGGCGGCGGGTGAATGCGGCACTGGCCGCCGAGCCGACACCGAGGATCACCAGCACGAGGAAAGTCGTCCCCAACCCCGCGGCTTCGCGGGCGAGTGCGAGGCCGGTGGCGATCACGCCGGTCAGCAGGGCGGATGCTTCGATCGCGATGCGTACGGATGCCGCAGCATCCGCCGGCAAACCGTTCGTCCGCAGCGCGTCGCGGATGAGCGTGGTGCTCGGCAACACGAGCGCGACGATCGCGGCGATGATCGGCAGCGTCACCGGCGACGCGCTGACCGCGAGCACCTGTGCCCCGAGGCAGACTACGACGACGGCGACCGTGGGTACGAGCATCCCTGTCGCGACGGTGCGCAGCACGATGCCGAGGCCCGGCCGCCGGGTCAGCAGCAACGACAGCGCGAGGGCGAACATGAGGGCGGTCGACAGGGCGGTCCAGCCGCTGCGCTCGAAGACCACCTGCACAATTCCGGCGGCAAACGGCACGGCAGTCACCACCAGCACCGCGTGCCAGCTGCGCGAGCCGACGCGCGGGATGAACGTCACCACGATCGCGCTCACCAGAGCAGCGGATGCCACGAGGCACAGCACGGCGATGCTTCCGAGCGGTGGGAATCCGAGTGCCTGCGGCAGACTCTGCGCGAGTGTCTGAGCGAGGCAGATGAGCGCATAGGCGAAGCCGACGCCAACGTGCAGGAATCGGATGCCGGAGGGCAGAGTCCGACTCGCCAGCACGAGGACCGCGAGGATGCCGATACCGGCGACGGGAGCCGTCACGGGATCGAGCCACGAGATGAGAGTTGCAACGGCGAGGCCCGCGTGGATTGCCGCGATGAGCGTGACCGTGTTGGCGGTGACCGTGTTGGCGGATGTCTCGGGCCTGGGCCGGGCTGCCGTGTTGGCGGATGCTGCGGGCTTGGGCCGGGCTGCGGTGTTGGCGGATGCTTCCGGCTTGGGCCGGGCTGCGGTGTTGGCGGATGCTTCCGGCTTGGGCCGGGCGGCCGTGTTGGCGGATGCGGCGGGCTTGGGCCGCATGACCGTGTTGGCGGAGGCTGTGCGCCTGGGCCGGGCGGCGATGAGGGTTGCGGCGGCCGCCGCGGCTGCACCGAGGACGACCACCAGGCGCGCCGGGAGCGGCAACAGGTTGCTGCACGCCAGCGTCAGGACGGCGAGTGCGGCCGAGGCAATCGCGAGCACATCGGTGGACGCGGTGAAGTGCAGGAGCGGGTGCCGGGTTGGGGTTGCGGTTGAGGTGGCGGCGGTTGCGGTGGCCGCGGTTGCGGATGTGGCGGCGGTCGGCGCGGCAACGGCGGTAGTGGCGGTGCGCGCGGTGGTCGGCGCGGCGGCAGCGACAGCGGCGGCGGCATCCGAATCCACGGCCTCGAGCATGCTCACCCGATCACGGGTGAGCCCGCCGAACAGGGCGAGACCCGCGGCGATGCCGACCATGCCGATCAGCGCGGCCATCCCCCAGGTGTCGTTCCTGACCACAGGTGCGGACCCGCGAACCACGTCGGCGAGAGCATCGACGGCTGTGGTTGCGGCGTAGACCAGCGGCATCAGTGCGATCGCGCCGATGACGATGAGGCTTCCGAGCGAGAGCGCGAAGCGCACAACCGAACGCGGCAGCGGGGTTGCCGCGAGCAGGGCGAGTCCGAATGCGGCAGTTGCCGGGACGGCAGCCGGCAGCCAGACCGCCGCGAGGTCAGCGACCGGGGATGTGACCGCGACCGTCAGGGCCGTCGTCGCGGCACCTCCGGCAACCAGACTCCACCAGTGCCGCAGCAGGTGTCGCGACGCGAACACCGCGTGCGCGGCAACCAGGGCGAGCACGAGGCTGATGCTCAGCAGCATCCCGATCCCTCCGAAGGCGGACCAGGCACCCACCACCGCGAGCGGCACGGCGGTGAGCGTCACGATGATCTGCACGGCGGTGAGCATGCGCGGTGCGATGCGCGGCCAGAACTCGATGAGGACGGCGGCGAGGAAGGCTGTGCCGAGGTGTCCCACGGCAGCGAAGAATCCGGAACCTGCGCCGCTCGCGAAACCTGCCGCGTATCCGAGCTGCGCCGGCACGAGCGCCGCTCCGATCAGCGCGGCCCACCGCCAGACGCGCACGTGCGACAGCTTTCCAGCGGCGAACATCACGCCGCTCGCGCCGGCCGTCACACCCGCAGAGATCAACCATGTGGATGCTGTCGAGCCCCCGAGCTGCGCAAACGAATACACATCGAGCGCCACGAAGACGAGCCCGAGCGCGCCGACAGCTTCGGCGGAGAACTGCAGCCCGCGGCGGGCGAGCAGCCACGCCCCGCCCAGGAAGATCAACGTCACAAGGCCCACCACGACACTGCGGGTCGCGCGGTCGGACAGCTCGGGGTTGAGGAAGGTGAAGATCAGCGCAGCGATCGCGAAGAGCCCGGCGCCCGCGATCGCCAGGACCGACTGCACCGTCGCGCTCTGGCGTGGAGCGGCAGCATCCGCTCGCTGGGCGGCGGGGGCGGTGGCCGAGCCGGCCGGCTGGGCGTTGGGCGCAGCGTCAACATCCGATCGCTGAGCTGCGGGGGCAGAGACAGAGTCCACTCGCTGGGCAGCGGGGGCAGAGACAGAGTCCACTCGCTGAGCGTTGCCAGCGGGGCCCGTGGCCGCAGCGTCAAAGTCCGATCGCTGAGCGACAGGCGCAGTCGCGGCCGCAGCCGCAGCCGCAGCGTCAAAGTCCGATCGCTGAGCTTGTCGAAGCGTCGGATGGGGTCCGCCGGCGACAGCATCCCTCGTCACAGCACCGCCGGCGGCATCCCCCGATGCAGCCACGCGCGGGATGCGCTCGATCAGTTGATTGCGTCCGCGGATCGCGGCGGCGGCCGACACCGACGCGGCCCACACCTCAGATGCGGCGGAGCCGCGGAGGTCCGCGCCGCAGTGGGCGCAGCATCCACTCTCCAAGCGCCGCGAGGCGCACACCGGGCAAACGGCGCCGTCGAGGAGATGGCGCGCGACGGCTTCGCCCCAGCTGACAACTTCAGAAACGGCAGTCATCACAATCCCTCTTCCTCGTCGGGGATCCAGCGGAGAATGTCGCCGGGCTGGCATTCGAGCACGCGGCAGATGGCCTCGAGCGTTGTGAAGCGGACGGCTTTGGCGCGTCCGTTCTTGAGCACGGCGACGTTCGCGGGGGTAATGCCGATGGCATCCGCGAATTCCTGCACGCTCATCTTCTTGCGCGCGAGTTGCACGTCCAGGTCTATGACGATGGGCATCAGACGACCTCAGACATGTCCTGCTCGAGCTCGAGCGCCATGCGTAGGAGCCCACGCAAGACCAGGACCAGCAGCGCGAGCGCAGCACTGACGACGATGCCGAGGATCGCGAGCAGGGTGAGCGACAACGAGACGGCGCGACTGGCAATGATCACGACGTACGAGACGGCGATGAGCGCGCCAGCCGCAGCCAATGCCCAGAGGATGATGTCGACGTATCGGAAGGCGTCAGGGCTGAAGATCCGCTCGGCACGCACGAGCGAGAGCAGCTTCCATACGCAGATCAGCGTGACTTCGACGAGGGCGAGGAAGATGACGGCGCCGATGATTCCCGGAATCTCAAGGTGGTCGACGTCAGGGTTGCGGATCGCCGTGATGCGGGCGACCTCGGGGATCACCAGCACCTGGCTCGTCAGGAGGAGCCCGAGCATGACGGCGATAAGAGTTTTGAGCGCGGCGGTCACACGGGGTTGCATCAATCTACCTATCGATAAGCGGCTGGTATCTATCGAAAAACGATAGCCTGTGGATGCTGGAGACCCCAAGCCCGCACGCACGTTCCCAGGGAAGTGTCAGGTGCGGCAGCATCCGGTCGCCTCGCGCGGCACGGCACGGCACGGCGCGGCACGGGGCGGCGCGGCACGGCACGGCACGGCACGGCACGGCACGGCACGGCGCGGGGCCGTACCCGCGAGTCGCTGCTTGCAGCACCAATCACACACTGCGGCGTGCGGACTCGCGACGCAGCATCCGAGTCGCGGCCGAAGTGCCGACTCGCGGCGAGGTGCCTACTCGCGGCGAGGTGTTGACTCACGACCGAAGTGCCGACTCACGCCGAGGTGCTTACTCGTGGCGAAGCGTTGACGCGCGGCGACCTGCCCGCGCGAGCGCCGGGTCCGCGCTACGGGGTATCCGGCCCGAACGGAGAGTCCAGCGAGTCCGTCAGCTCGGCGAGCATCGCCTCGATCTGCGGCTCGACGTACTGCGAGATGGCGGCCTGAACGTGCAGGCGATGGCGAAGCAGGATGCCGCAGATCTCGCGACCGACCAGATTCGCGTACTCATCGGCGAGGCCGACCTCCTGCCGCAGCGCGGCCTTCGCTTCCTCACTCAGCGGCGGAAGCGGCGGCAACTCTTGGCTGTCGACGTCCGCAAGACCCGCGATGGTGAACAGGAACGGCGCCCCGGGCGTCGGTTCCGGATCAAGCGGCATGCCCTCGAACTCCGGCGACAAGTCCTCGGCCGGACGGTAGCTGCGCGCCCGATTCCGCGCCGCCTGCTGATCCAGCTCCGACTGAAGCATCGGCAGATTTCCAGCGGTGTACGTGGCAACGGCATGGTCGACGATCCGTTTGATGCGCGTGGACAGGCCGTGCTGCACGCCGTGCGGAGCATTCGCCCCGATCCCCGCCGCAGACAGCACGGGCGAGCCGAGGCAGAGACGGCACGGCGCGACACGTCCGCGGTAGGTGGCCGGCTCCCAGCGCGGCACCCAGCGCAACCAGGCATCCACCGCCCGGTCGACTTGCGTCTCTATTGACCGCTCCACGGTCCCAGCGTACGGCGATCTGCCCAAACAGCCGAGATTTCAGCGGATCACACGCGGAACAAGCGATACGGATCAGTAGAGTAGGTTATATATTCCCATATCAACCTGACTTAACGACTCAAAACCATTGACACAATGGTATCTTCGTTCTATTCTAGATGCATGACCCCGATCAGCGCCGACACCCAGACCCGCGAGGACTCCCTCGCGCGGCGAGAGTCGTTGCTGGATAACTGGGTGACGGTCGGTGAGCAGATCGCGGCGCTGGAAGCACAGCGTGCCGAGCTGCTGGCAGAGCGGTTAGACCTCATGGCCACGGAGCGATCGTTGGATCCAGGTTCCGATGAGATAGCGTTTCGCTCTCTGTTCAATGAGTACGCCGCGGCCGGTCATATCTCACCCACGACGGCATCGAAGCAGATCACGGATGCTTGGGGTTTGGTGCGGCTGTACCCGGCGACCTTGCGAGCGCTCGCGGACGGAAAGATCAGCCGCCGGCACGCAGATGTGATCGTCACCGAAGCACCGCTGCTCAGCGGGCATCCGGATGCTGCGCGCTTGCGCGCCGAGTATGAGGAGAAAGTGCTTCCCTTCGCAGAAGGCGACACCGCTGCTCGCACCCGTGCGCATGCTCGGGACGTGGCCGCGGTCATCTCTCCCGAGACGGTCGAAGAACGCCACCGCCGGGCACGCCGGGAACGCAATGTGGGCGTACGTCCCTGCGGCGATGGGACGGCGATGCTGTCCACGTTGCAGCCCGAGATGCTCGCCTACGCGATGTATGACCGGCTTTCCGAAATGTCCCGTGGACTCATCGAAGCCCGCCCCAAGGGCAAGCGCCGTCCACGCAACGCGGCGTTGAAGGCCATTCAAGCCGAACGCGAAGCGGCCCTTGCTGCACAGACACCATCCGATCCGGAGCCGCCGGCCGCGCTCGATGAGGACTTCGCCTACGCGATGGGCACTCCAGCCCCGTGGGAGACGAACCCCGCCAGCCAGCCCGGAGCGGACACCCTCGAGCCCGACAGCCCCGTCTCCGCCGACGAACAAGCCGCTCGCGACGAAGCAGCCCTCCGCAACGCAGATCTGATCGACGACTCCGACGTCGTCGAAGATGCTGGCCTGATTGCGGCGGCTGGTCTCATTGCAGACTCTGGCCTCCCTGCCGGCTCCGATCGCGCCGCTGGTCTCGGGTCAACGGCCGATGAGGGCACCCCCATGCATGACGGGTACGGACCAGTCGAAACCGACACCCGGTCGATGGACGAACTGCGCGCCGACATCCTCGCCGACCTGGTTCTCACCGGCGTTCCCACCAGCCCCGAGGGGAATCTCGGCACAGCGTTGGGATCCATCCGCGCATCCGTCCAGATCACCCTTGCCGCGACCACTCTCACCGGTGCCGACAACCGTATGGCTGAATTCGATGGCCACGGCCCCCTGTCCCCCGACACTGCCCGACTTCTCGCCGGCTACGCGTCCAGTTGGGACCGAATCTTCCTCGATCCTGCCGGGATGGCCGTCGCAACCGACAACTACACCCCGACCGCGAATATGAAGCGCTATCTCCGCGCTCGCGACCAGCACTGCCGCTTTCCCGGCTGCCGTGCGCCCGTACACCGGTGCCAGATCGATCACAACCATGACCACGCCCAGGGCGGGGCGACTGAGCTCTGCAACCTCGCGCATTTCTGTACCAGTCATCATCCGCTGAAGCATCCGGACGTCGACAAGCGAGATCGCTGGAGTGCGAAACAGCTCGAGAACGGCGTCATCCTCTGGACCAGCCCGCTCGGTCGCACCTACGGCGACGAGCCGCAGCTCCGCGTCATGTTCGCCTGACGGACCCCGGGCACCACTCTGCCCGCTGGCAGGCGCAATGCCGGCAGGCAGCGCAATGCCCGCAGGCAGCGCAATGCGACTTCCTACTCGCCGGGCTCGTCGCGCTCCCACGGCCACTGCGGCCGCTTGGCCCTGGTGCGGCGCAGAGCCACCCCGGCCCACGCAGCCAGCACGGCTACGACAAAAATGACCAGGCTCGCTCCCCCGGTAATCAGTTCACCGATCACCGACAGCCCCGTCACGAACTCGCCCGAAACCACTGCCGCGACCAGACCGACACCCAACAGATGAACAAATGCCGTCATGATTGCGATGGTCCATACCGAGCGATAACGCGGGTTCTTGATCCGCACGGCCATCCACAACAGCACCGCGAACTGCGCCACAGCGAGAGCCATACCGACGACGCCCGGAGCCTGGCCTAGTCCCGGAGTCGCGATGATGTCAGCATCCGTCGCCACGCTCAACGCACCCAGCCCGAAAACGGCCAGCGCGAAGAATCCGATCGTCGTCATCACCGTCGCCAGGATGGCCGAAACCCCCGCAGGCACGGGGCCGCGGGGGTCAGGCGAGAAGTTGTCAGCGATTGCTACCTCGGCAGAGTCGGGCCGGCCTCAAGCGTGCGCTCGTACTCACGCTGAGCCTCGGCGTTGAGCTCGGTCTTGCGTGCACCGCTGCGGGCAACCCACGCACCGAACCAGATCGTGAGCTCGCGACCGAACACAAAAGCCGCAATCGCGAGCGGAGCCAGCAGCTGCGAACCGACCAGCTCGTTGCCTTCAGAGGCCGTGAGCATCCAGAACGGAGCCTCGAACAGCTGGCCGAGAATGTGTCCGACATACGCGAACAGCCCCACGATGATGCCGAAGACGACCCAGCGTCCCCAGCGTCCGCGGTTGACGATCGCACCCAGCAGCCAGAAGCCGATGAAGAACACGACAACCGGAACCCACAAGCCCCACGTCGTCAGCGGCGCGATCAGTGCATCGACGAAGTTCTCACCGGTCACATCGCCCGCCAGCGCGCCCAGCCCGAGCGCGGTGCCCAGGTACAGGATCGCGAACGAAAGAGTGGCCAGCAGGCCGATGCCTGCGGCGGTTCCGCGGTTGTTGCGCTCGCGCGGCGGCTCGGGAGCCTGCACGAAGATCGGCTGCTGCTGCGCGTATGCCGGCGGTGCGACCACGGGCTCTGACGCAACCGTCGGCTCGGAGTACGCAACGGGCTCCGAGTACGCAACCGGCTCCGACGGAACGACTCGCGTGGCCGTGTCATCGGCGTCGACGTCGGACGGCTGGTAAGCGGTGTCGGCGATCGAACCCTCGGATGCCGCGTTGACTTCAGCCAGCGTCGCATCCGCATTGGCCACCGCAGCAGCCGCGTCGATGCGCTCGTCGCTCATCTCGGGAGCATCGAAGGAGTCCGCGTGCGTAGGAGTCGAAGCCGGTGCTTCGACAGGGTCCGCGGCGACAGGCGCTGGCGGCGCCGGCGGCGCCGGGGCAGGCTCCGGCGCGACGAACGTACCGGGATGAGCGCGCTCGGCTTCTTCGAAGGCAGCAAGGTCAGGGTCAACAGCATCCGAAACGCTGCTCGTGCTCGCCGACTCGCTCGCGTCCGCGGTGGCGGTGTCTGCGGTGGCGGTGGCGGTGTCGGCGCCTGCGGTGTCTGTGTCGGCAGCCGTGTCAGCGGCGGTGACCGTGTCAGCGGCGGCGAAATCGTCGGAAGAATCTGTCAGCGCGGAAGATTCGACGAAAGCGTCGTCACGCACATCACCTGTCGCACCCGGCGCATCGACCGCGGCCGCGTCGACCTCAGCGCCACCAGCGTTAGCGCTGTCGACGGCGTCGTTCGCGTCTTCCGGCTGCTCGGACCGGGGAACCTCGTGGTCACTCATGGGGGCGCCTCTCGTCGGATATGTGCAATGTGAGGGTATCGCCGCGCGGCCATGCGGCTGCGGAGGCGTGCCGACGTGTCGCTCGACCCGCGAAAACTCAGGATGCTTCGGCAGCAGCCGTCGCGGTCCCGCGCAGGAGATCGCCGACGAAGTTGAACAGCTCCAGCCACAGGGGCGACGCGAACCACAGCAGCCCCACGATGACGGCCACGCAGAAGATCGCGGCGATCCAACTGACCACCCGACTGCGTCCGGCTACCCCTGCCATGCCTCTACGCTACGACGCAATCTCCCCCGCCCGCAGCAGACACGCGCCCCGCCCCGCCCCTCGCCCCCTGCCCCCTCACTGCTTGCGAGTGGGCGCGCGTGGCTCGGTTTCGCGCGAAACATGAGCCACCAGCGCCCACTCGCAAGCAGGATTAGCGGCGGGCGCGGAGGCGCCAGAGGAGCCACATGCCGGATGCCGGGATGAGGAGGATCCCGACCACGGCGATGCCACTCCAGACGAGGTCGTACGACGCGGGAAGCAGCGGGTTGCTCACAGGTGCGGAGAAGTCGCCGCTCCCCGTCGAGGGGCTCTCAGTAGCTGCAGGTACCGCGCTGAAGGCGAGCAACCCTGCAATGACGACGATCGCTACGAACGGCACCGCGATCGCTACGGCCTTTTCCCAGGTGCGCCACAGAGCACTGAAACACACCAGCATCACGCCGACGAACCAACCGGCCACGGGCAGCACGATGCCACCGAAGCTCAGCGTCAGGGCTGCAGCGATCGCGAACCCGCGGGTACTCGTGGCCGGAGCATTCCGCGCCGCTGGAGTTGCGCCGTGGCCTGCCACCGCGATCTGTCGCTGCGCTGGCACTTCGTCCAGGGCCCCTCGAGCAACTGTCTCTGGCTCACCCAGCTGCGCGATTCGAGCCGCGGTGGCCGCGGCATCCAATCCCTGCAGTTCTTCGAGGATTCCATTACGGATTTCGGCGGCGACACCGTGCGGCAGGTCTCGCATCGCGACGTCCAGGCGCGACAGATACTCCGCGCGCAGGTGATCGGCGTCGATGATGGTCATGAGGATCCCTCTCCGATGAATGCGGTGACAACGCGGGCGAACGGCATCCACTGCGCACGGAACTGCGCGAGCTGTGCTGTACCGGCATCCGTCAACTGGTAGTACTTGCGCACCGGACCGGACTCGCTTGGCAGATCGAAAGTGCTGACCCAGCCGTTGTCGCGCAGGCGACCAAGCAGGGGGTACAGCGTGCCGATGCTGGCGATGAGTCCGGCGCCAGTCAGCGCTTCGGACAGCTGCCAGCCGTACATCGGCTCACGCGAGAGGAGGCCGAGCACGCAGTACTCGACCACTCCCTTGCGCATCTGCGCTCCGACGTCCACTGTCATGCATCACAAGCTACCATGCGACACAAGCTACCGCAGCCCGCACCCCACGAGCGGTCGCCCCAGTCCCCGTGCGAGTGGGCGCGCGTGGCTCGGTTTCGCGCGAAACATGAGCCACCAGCGCCCACTCGCAAGCGGGTAAGGGAGAGGAAAGGGGGTCAGCCCTTGGTCGCGCCGGCGGTCAAGCCACCGACGATGTACTTCTGCAGGAAAAGGAACAGGATCATCACCGGGATCGCAGCCATCACGGCTCCAGCCGAGAACGCTGACCAGTCCGCATAGCGCGGGTTCGACACGAGCTTGGTGAGCCCGACCACGAGGGTCTGCTGATCCGGATCGATCAGAATCACGCTCGCTACGACGTACTCATTCACCGTTCCGATGAACGACAGTAGCCCCACCACGGCGAGAATCGGTGCGACCAGACGCAGAATGATCGTGAAGAAGATGCGGGTGTGACCGGCGCCGTCGATGCGCGCCGCCTCATCAAGCTCCTTCGGGATCGTGTTGAAGAAGCCGTACATCAGATAGGTGTTCACCCCGAGCGCTCCACCGAGGTACACGAGGATCAGCCCTGTGTGCGTGTTCAGCCCGATCGCCGGGAACCAGTCCCCCAGCGTCGACATCAACAGGAAGATCGCGACCACGGCAAGCAACTGCGGAAACATCTGCACGACAACGATCGTGACCAGTCCAACGCGCCGACCAGCGAACCGCATCCGAGAGAAGGCATACGCCGCGCAGGCACCAATGAACACCGTCACGAATCCGGTGACAACAGCGATCACCAGGGTGTTCAGGAACCACTTCCCGTACGGGTTCTGCGGATCGCTGAGGATGCGCACGTAGCTGTCGATGCCGATCGCCGAGAACAGCTGGTTCGAGCCGGTCAGCGTTCCGCGGGGATTCAACGACGCCGACAGCACATACAACAGCGGGAACAGCGCGAAGATCGTCACGACGATCGCGACCAGGTGTCGCCACCCGGTGTCGGCGAACCACTTGCCGAACGGGCGCCGGCGCCGGGCCACGGAGACCGGAGAAGCAGGAGCAGGTGCGGTAGTCATCAGTTCAACTCCTCAAGAGCCTTGGTCTTTCGGAAGCTGATGATCGAGATCGCCGCCACCACGATGAAGATGATGACCGTGAACGCCGATGCCAGCCCGTAATCACGGGTCTGTCCGGTGAAGGCCACCTTGTAGACCATCGAGATCAGGATGTCGGTGTGACCGACCGGAATCGACACTCCGTCGAACCGTGGCCCACCGTTGGTGAGCATGTAGATCAGGTTGAAGTTGTTGAAGTTGAACGCGAACGATGAGATCAACAGTGGCGCGACCGTCACCAACAGCAGCGGCAGCTTGATCTGCCGGAAGATCTGCCAGGGGTTCGCACCGTCCATGACGCCGGCCTCATTGACCTCTTCCGGGATGCCCTGAAGGGCGCCCATGCAGACCAGGAACATGTACGGGAAGCCGAGCCACAGGTTCACGATCAGCACCGACACTTTCGCCAGCACCGGATCGGTCAACCAGGGAATGGATGCCCCGCCGAACACCACCTGGTTCAAGAAGCCGAAGCTCTCATTCATCATGCCCGCCCACACCAGCGCCGACAGGAACGCCGGGAACGCATACGGGAGGATCAGCATGATGCGGTAGCCGTTGCGGAACCGCATCCGTGTGTTGTTGAAGACAATGGCCAGCAGCAGCCCGAGCGCAAAGGTCGTCGCCACCGAGATCAGCGCGAAGGCGAAGGTCCACAGGGTCACTGAGACGAGCGGCCCGCGGATCGTGCTGTCGGTAACCGCGCGCACGAAGTTGTCGAAGCCGACCGTGATCTGCCAGCCCGGCAGCAGTTCGGTTCCCTCGGGCGAGGTGAACGCTCCGGTTCCGATGTCGCTGTACACCGTTCCGGAATCGGTGTCCGTCATCGTGCCGGCAGCCTCGTCGTACTCGAGCGCCGAGACGTAGAGGTAACCGCTCTGGCCGTCCGGCGTGCGGATGGAGCCGTCATTCGGGTCGTCGCTGTACGCGACGGAGAGCTTCTCGACCTCACCAGAGCGGGCGAGAACCTGCGCGAAGTTCAGTGATGTCCAGCCGTCGACCGCAACTGCCCTGTCGCCATCCATTGTCGCGCCGGAAACTTCTTGAAGCGGTTGTTCGTTCGTGCCGACGCTGACGTCGCCGTCATCCGGATTCGTCACCAGCAGACCGAGAGAGCCGAACTGTTCGACAACCGTCACCGGGAACGTCGGAGAATCCTCGACGCGCTCCTGGGCGGATGCCATCAGCGAAGAGACAGCCTGCTGCTTGTCACCGTTGTGGCCGGTGCCGTAGTTCGTGAAGCCGATGTAGCCCGTGTAGAGCAGCGTGAAGACCTGGAAGATCACGAGGAAGATGATCCCCGGAGTCAGATACTTCGCAGCGATGCGCTTGCGCGAGAAATAGATGTAGTTGACGAGCACTGTAACCGCGACCACGAGGCCGAGAATCAGCCACTCCTGGTGTGTGAACAGCACGAAGGCCGCGTAGAGCGCGACCGCGTCGACGATCGCGAGCAGCGCGATCTTCAACAGCATCCATCCGATTTTTTCGGATGCAGCCTCGGCGATCTTCGCCGCCTGACGCTGCCGCTTGGTCGGCGGAGGCGTCTGCTCAGTTGTCGTAGTGTCCGTCATTTCTCACCCATCATCACTCTGTCGGGGCGGATGCTGTGGCATCCGCCCCGACAGAAGGAACAGTGTTACTTGATCGCAGCCGAGACGTCGTCGACAAGCGTCTGCCACGTCGCGGCCGGGTCTGCGCCGTTGATGATGGCCGCCTCAGCGATTCCCCAATACTGGAAAACAGAGCCCATCGCCGGGATGGCAGGCATCGCGACAGCGTCAGCACCGACGGCCTGGAAGCCGGCGATGATCGGGTCGGATGCTGCGGTGTCAGCCGCTGCGGTGAGAGCGGGGAGGATGTTACCGGTCTCGAACAGCGCGAGCTGAACCTCTTCGGTGCCGAGGTAGTTCACGAGGAAGTCGTTAGCGGCAACCTTGTTGTCGGACTGCGAGCTCACGAAGAAGCCCTTCACACCGGCGAACGGCGAAGCGACCTGATCGGTCGGGCTCGGAACGGAGTCGATGGCGACGTTGATCCCTGCGTCGACGGCTGCGCCGACGTTCCACGGGCCGGTCAGCCAGAAGGCAGCCTTGCCGTCGAGGAACTGCTGCTTGGCGATCTCGCCGTCGACGTCGGTGTTCAGCGTGCCTGCGGCACCCTGCGCGCCGAGCCACTGCGCGAACGCCGTGCCGCCTTCGCTGCCCAGCTGCAGGTCGGCTGCGTCATACGCGCCGTCAGCGTCGGTACCGAAGACAGGTGCGCCGAACGCGGTCTGGAACGGGTACAGGTGGTACGGGTTGCCCTCGGCACCCTGCTCAACGACGAACGGCTGGTCGAGGCCGGCAGCCTTGCCCTTTGCGATCATGTCGTCGAAGTTGGCCGCAGCATCCGGAATCAGATCTGTGTTGCGCAGCACAGCGATGTTCTCCACCGCGTAGGGGAGCATGTAGACGGTGCCGTCGTAGGTCGCCGCCTGCAGCGCGACGGGAAGGTAGTCGTCGGCACTGTCACCGAGTTCGAGAGGTGCGACGACGCCGTTGGTGGACAGCTCGCCCAGCCAGTCGTGGGCGCCCATGGTGATGTCGGGACCCTTGCCTGTCGGCACCTGCTGGATGTAGTCATCCTTGATCGTGTTGACGTCCTTGCCGACGATGTCGACCTTGACGCCGGTCTTGTCCTCGTAGGAATCGGCTGCGCCCTTCAGCGCGTCAACGCGCTCGGCGTCCACCCAAACGGTCAGCGTCGACGTCGCGTCGCTGGATCCGCCGTCGGCGTTGTCACCCTCGGGCGCTTCACTTCCGGTGCTGCAGCCTGCAAGGACAAGTGTGGAAATCGCGGCAATCGCGCCGAAGGCGACGATGCCTCTCTTGTTCACCTTCATTGGTGGAGCCTCTCTGATGCTGTTGGCGCCTGCAAAACTGCAAGCGCTTACAGTATGCAATGAAATCTTCCACATGCGCAATGGTTCGGGATGCTGATATCAATATGTAATCTGCGGCAACGCTGCATCCACTGGTCTGGAAGCGCTTCCAAGAACGCCCCTGATTCGATAGGCCCCACGGAGACATCGAGAAGATGACGCACGAAAGCGCCGCCTTTCCTGGCCCCGAGAAGCACCAGTGACAACGCCGGGCGCTGTCGCGTTTCGCATCGATGCGCCAAGATGAACCGCATGGATGTTTTGAGTAGCGCAGAGAAGCATCAGCCATCCGGACCGCTTGCCACAGGCCGTGCCCCTCGACGCTCAGGTCTCCGCGTCGGAATGGCCGTCATCGCTACCTGCGCGGCGCTTACCCTGACCGGTTGTGCGCCGTCTGACTCCGCCTACGCCGTGCTTGACCGCGACGCACAACCAGCGGATGAGGTTCCAGAAGCGCTACCCGCCTATGCCTGGGATACGGCCGATCCGACAACAGCGAGATTCGTTGGAAAGCATGACGGAACGTCACTTTGGCTCACGCGAGGCGGTGACAAGGCCAATGCTTGCCTCCTCGCGTACGTGGACGAAGATGCCTGGATACTCAGCTGCGGCGGGAGTGGTTCGTCGTTCGGTGCGGATGGAGTCGCCGGGGCGTTCACCGTCGTACCGGACGGCGCGCCCAGCCCGGACGGAATGACGCAGATATCAGACAACGTGTTCACAAGCACCACTGAGCAGCCGTAGAGCATGGGACCAGATGGATATGAATCGGTTACCGCAGGTTCCGCCTGACAGGAGGGTGATTCGCCTGTTTCCGGACTATGGTCGTCGCTACCCGCTCTGGGAGAATTCGACGCCGACGTGGGATGCCGGTTACACCACGACCCCTGAGACGTACGGCCTATCGCCAGAACTCGCACAAGACCTCGAAGGCTGGCAAGCACTCTGGGAGACCCACTGCGATCCGCTCGAAGGGTGGAACAGCGAAGCGAACGCGCAGAAATGGCTACGCGACGGTCGCTGGCTGGCAGATCGACTGCAAGACGAAGTCGCCTCCTTCGCCGACGTCAAGGTCGAATTCGGCTGAATCTCGCGCGATCACTGGGCAGCTCAGAGCCGCGGTCTCATCATTGACCGGTGGTCGCGCTTTCAGCGCGCGGGATCGCGGGCGCTTTCACGCTCGTACCGGACAACGCTCCCGGCCCTGACGGGGCGACAAAAATCTCAGAAAATGTGTATACGGCGGGCGCTGGCTAGACTGGCGCCATGGCAGACTCATCGTTCGACATTGTCAGCAAGGTCGACCACCAGGAGGCGGAGAACGCCCTCAACCAGGCGCGCAAAGAGATCGAGCAGCGCTACGACTTCAAGGGCACCGGAGCATCGGTCGAGTGGAGCGGCGAATCGATCCTGATCAAGGCGAACACCGAAGACCGTGCGAAGGCCGTCCTCGACGTGTTCCAGTCCAAGCTCATCAAGCGCGGCATCTCGCTGAAGAGCCTCGAGACGGGTGACCCGTTCGCCAGCGGCAAGGAGTACCGCATCGTCTCCACGCTCAAGGACGGCATCTCCTCCGAGAACGCGAAGAAGATCTCGAAGATGATCCGCGACGAGGGACCCAAGGGCGTCAAGAGCCAGATCCAGGGCGACGAACTGCGCGTGCAGTCCAAGAGCCGCGACGACCTGCAGGGTGTCATCGCGCTCCTCAAGGGAAGCGACCTCGACGTCGACCTACAGTTCATCAACTACCGCTAGGAAACGGGTGCGATCGCGGAAACGCGGTAGGCGCAGCTGAGCGTCAGTCAAAAATGCGTGCGCCGAGATTCTCGTCTTCGGCTCTCGCGTTCAGGCGGTCGCCGAGGGCTACCGCGCGGACCTCGAAGCTTACGTGCGCGCGGCGCAAAACCTCGGGCGGCTCTAGCTAACCTCACCTGTCCCTGAAATGACCTCGGGTCAGTCGGTCAGCGCTGCCCGACGCTTCAGGTGCAGAAACCACACAGGACGCCCATAGTCCTTCTGGACCCACGGCCAGAACGCCCACCAGATCAGCAGCGCGGCCCCTGCGCCCGCCATCACGCCAGTCACAGCATCGGACAGCCAGTGCGCGTTGATGAGTGTGCGCTGCCAGATCATTCCAACGAGAATCAGCCCACCGAGGATCGCCCAGCCGATCCGCAGGGTTCGGTAGCTGTGCGGGATGAGCGCGAGCACGCCGACGACGAGCACTCCCGCGGCGACCGAGTGTCCGGAAGGGAATGATCCATGGTCCACCTCGAACAGCGGGCCAAATAACCCGCTGATCTGGTCCGCAGAGGGGCGTGGCCGATCGACCAGGTTTTTCATCACCTGTGAATACAGGCCGAGTCCAGTTAGACACGCGGCGAAAAAGAACAGCGCGGATCGCCACCGACCGACGAGGGCGAGCGTTGCGGGGAGCAGGATCAACATGAACAACCCACCCGCCTCCGCGCCGAGCTGCTGGAAGAACATCGCAAGAGGCTGCTGGTACACCGCACTGTCCGGCGATGCACCCACGAGCGCGCGCCAACCGTCATCGACGGTCTGCGTGAACGGATGCTCCGCGTCGATTGCGATGAGCAGACCCATCACCACGAGCACGGCAGTAAGTCCGAGCGCCCACCCCAGCAACGCCGCCGGGCGGCGTGCCTGAGTGAGTTCGTGCGGGAGTTCAGACGTCTTCGTCATCTTGGTACCTTTGTCTGGTTAAGGGTCAGTTGAACAGATCGGTCCGAGCCAGGGCGTACAGCGTGGCGTGTCCGCGATCGCGCAACCCGTTGCCGACGCCCACCGGGTCGACGTCATACGCTGCATTCACCTGACCGACAGTCGTGTTACCGAGCATCGCCAGCATTAGATCGTTGCCGTAGCGCAGCCCGAGGGCGGGATCCATGAACCCGCCGAGAACGGCATCCGATGACACAACGCCGTCGAAGCCCCACTCACCGCGCAGCACGTCCTCCAACAGCGCCTCGTTGCCGCCTGCCCAGCGCCCGCCGATGTTGATGAAGGATGACATCGCACCGTGCGCATCGGCCTCCTTGACCGTGATTTCGAACGGTCGGAGATAGATCTCACGCATAGCCTGCTCGTCAACGAAGACGTTCACCCCGCTGCGCGCATTGGTCTCCTGCTCGTTCAGCGCGAAGTGCTTCATGAAGGTCAGCACGTTCTTGCTCTGCGCGCCCGACACCATCGCAGCGCTCATCGAGCCCGACAACTCCGGATCCTCCGAGAAGTACTCGAAGTTCCGGCCACCGAACGGTGTGCGGTGGATGTTCATACCGGGGGCATACCAGCCCTGCACGCCATAGGCGTTGGCCTCAGCGCCGACGGCCGCGCCCATCTCGTAGGCTAATTCCTCATTCCACGTGGATGCGATCACCACCTGTGTCGGGAAGGAAGCTGCGGTGACCTCGCTGAACAAGGAGTTCAGCCCGGCGGGACCGTCCAGCAGGATGGCCGAAGGCACACCAAGGCGCTCGACCGGCTCGGTCTGGTACGCACCCTTGGAGAAGAGCGCGGTGAGCTCCTCCCGCGTGAATTGGTCGAGGAACGCCTCCCACTGCGGGTCGTCGAAGTCGAGCCCGACCATGTCTTCGAGACGGAGTCCGTTGTCGACACCGTAGAGCGGCTCCTCACCTTCAGTGGCCTCGAACGTGGGGTTCATGAAGGCGAGCAACTCATCGGATGCCGTGGTGTTGATGTCCGAAGAGTCCGGGTACGTCCCCTCCCAGTCGCTACGCGACAAATAGGTCAGGTCGCCGTCGGCGAAGCCGAACCTGTTCTCGAGCGCGACGCCGGTGACAGCATCCGTGTCATAGATGACTTCCTCGCTCATCTCCAGGGGGAAGACGGCAGCGGGCGTGTGCACGTCCGCACCGACGATGATCTCGTAGGTTCCGGCATCCAGAACATAGGCCTCGCGCTCGGCAGCATCCCACGATGCCATGTCCCGCACGGCGAACGTGACGCTCACGGTCTCTGACTGGCCAGGCTCGAGCAGCGAGGTCTTGGCGGATCCGGCGAGCGCGATCGACGACTTCTCGATGCCACCGGGGATGTACGGCGCGGAGTAGTAGACCTGCACGACGTCCTTGCCGGCGATCTCCCCCGCGTTCGTCACCGTCACATCTGCACTGATCGTCTCCCCGTCGAAGATGGGGGCATCCGCCTGCCAAGTGAAGTCCGTATAGCTCAGGCCGTAGCCGAAGGGATATTGCACGACGTCCTCGTATCCGGCCTCATCACCGTCGTAACGGGTCTCGTAGTACCGGTATCCGACATAGATCCCCTCCTCGTAGTCGTACAGACCACGGGAGACGTTCTCGTACTGGAAGTTGCCGAAGTTCTCCGTGGCGGGGGCGCTCTCCACGTCGTAGGCGTAGGTGTCGGCGAGATGGCCGGAGGGGTTCACCTGGCCGCTCAGGATCTCCGCGAGCGAGACAGCGCCCTGCGGTCCCGGCGTTCCGATCCACAGCGCCGCCGTGATCTGCGGATACTCCTCGAGGAAGCCGAGCTCCATCTGGTTTCCAGAGTTGATCACCACGATCACGTTGTCGAAGTTGCTCGTGACGACCTCGAGCAGCTGGTTCTGGCCATCCGTGATCCGCAGTTCATCGGCGGTGAAATCAGCACCCTCGGTTCCGTCGTTTCCAATCACCATGACAGCCGTGTCGGAGTACTCCTTCGCCTGAGCGAGCACACTGTCGGTGAGATAGTCCGGTTCCGGCTCAGACTTCTTGGCGCTGCCCGTAAACAGACCAATCATCTGCTGAATGAAGTTCTGCGATCCTTCGGCCGTCTCAGCGCCCGCCTCGCGCATCGTCGCATACAGCTCGGTGTTGTACTCGATGCCCTCGTTCTGCAGCGCGTCGTAGAGCGACACGGCAGCCGACTGATCGGCACCGCCAGAGCCGCCTCCGCCATAGCGCAGATTGAACGACGCAAAGCTGAACACGTTGAGTTTCTCATCGTCAAGCGGGAGCGCGCCGTCGTTCTCGAGCAGGACGATGCCCTCGTCCGAGATCTGTCCGGCAAGCTCCGTGCCATACTCTCGCGCGGCGACTCCCTCAGCCGTGGAGGAGTCCACCTTCACCGACAGCAAACGCTGGATGTCGTTGACGGTCGGTGCGACCAGAACGGCGATGACGATCACGGCAACTGCGGCGATGCCCCAGCCGATGAGCCGGCGCGGACGATGCGCGACCTTGCGGTAGACGCGCTCGCGACGCTTGTCCTCACGGCGTTCGGCGCGCGTCATCTCTGCGCGGCGCGCCCTGCGACCGGCCTTCGCCTGCTTCTTCGCTGCCTTCGCCAGGGCGCGATCCTCGGCCTTTGCCGCCTTGCGGTCGGCCGGCGACATCGCCTTGAGCTCGGCGCGACGCGCTTGGCGCGCTGCTTTCTCCGCCGCCGCCCGTGCGAGAGCATCCTGCTTGATTTCTTTACGAGTTGCCACGTTGCTTCCCTTTCAGCACGTCAGTTCTGTGTATCGATGTCGCGGCGCGCACGACGCCCGCGTCGGTGCGCTCGCCAGGCAGACAGCATCTGCCGCGATCCTCGCCAGAAACGCCCGTTCACCATCACCAGGAGCGCGTCGAGCATTGCCTTATCGACGAGTCCGCCGGACATGCGCTCGATCGAGCGAAACGGCAGATCTAGGGCGAATCGAGTGTTGTTGGCCGCGTGCGGTCGCCCCAGCAGCAGGAACAGATCGCTGCTGCGATCGATCACCGTGTGGAGAAGACTGGCGAAGCCGCCGCGTCCCTTCGTCTGCGCGATGATGTCGTCTCGCGTCAGCGGTCGATCCCTCGGCCACGCCGCAGCGGGCAGCGCGCGGCCGAGCAGCGCGGAGTACTCCGCGTCGCTCGCCCGGCTCACCTGACCGGTCCGGTAGTGGTCCAGCTCGGCGGGCGCACCCGGCGCCGGCCCGCCGTCCACTTCCAGCAGGCTGCGCAGTCGAAGATCGCGTGATGATGCCGCCGCGATGATCGTGTACTGCCCACCGACGGTGCGCCATTCGGATGCTGCCGCGTCGAACACGTCGAAGGTGTGCTCGGCGTAGTCGATCGTCGCAGTGGCGCTCTCGCCCGGCTGCAGTGACACCAGCGCAAAGCCGCCCAGTTCACGCGGTGCCCGGAACTGACCTTCCGCGGCATCCGGAGCCTCGACGTACAACTGCACGATCTCAGCCCCTGTCCGATCACCGGTGTTCGTCACAGTCACCGTGGCCGATGAGCGATCTGCCACGAGATCGGAGTACGCGAACTGCGTGTAGCTGAGTCCGTGCCCGAAGGGATAGCGCACCGGCAGGCCAACCTTGTCGTAGTACCTGTACCCGATGTAGATGCTCTCGCGATGCTCGCTCGTCGCCTCGGTGCGGCCGAATGTCGCTGAGGAAGGGACATCGCGATAGCGCACCGGGTACGACTCCGCGAGCTTCCCGCGCGGGTTTACGCGCCCGGTGAGTACATCGGTGACCGCTCGCCCACCGCCCTGACCGGCGAGATAGCTGTGCACGATCGCATCCACGTCGTCGGCGAATGGTAGCTCGACTGGAGCGCCACCGGCCAGTACAACGATGACCGGAACATTCAGTGCGACCAGTTCGCGCGTCAGTTGTAGCTGGTTCGTTGCCAGTCGCATGTGGGTGCGGTCCACAGCCTCGGCTTCAGCCGACTCATCGAGCCCCAGAAATAGCAGCACCGTGTCAGCACGGCCAGCCAAGCGCAGCGCACGACGCCGAAGCCGCCGTGACGACGTGTCCCGCCGAGTAAAGCCCCGTTCGTAGCCGACGATGTCGATGTCACTGCTTCGCAGTGCGTCCAGTGCCGAATCCACTCGGGTCGGGTTCACGAGAGAGCTGCCTGCACCCTGGTAGCGCGGCGTTTCAGCGAAGTCGCCGATGACGGCAACCTTCCCGTTGGCCGGGCCCAACGGCAGCGCATGATTTTCATTGCGCAGCAGGACGATCGAATGCTGCGCCGCCTCGACGGCCAACTCGTGATGCGCGTCGAGATCGACCGTCGTCTGCTGCGCGCTGGCGTCGGTGCGTGCGATCAGGGCGAGGACCTCGTCGACACGCGCGTCCAGGACACTCTCGTCGAGGGTTCCGGCCTCGATGGCATCGATGATCTGCTGATCGGTCACGCCGCTGGACGAGGGCATCTCCAAGGCGTTGCCGGCGATCAGCCCTGCAACGCGGTCGTTGTTGCCGCCCCAGTCCGTGACCACAAGTCCGTCGAAGCCCCAGTCACCGCGCAGAACGCAATGCAGCAACTGAACATTCTCATTCGCGTACGTGCCGTTAACTTTGTTGTACGAGCTCATCACCGTCCACGGCTCGCCCTCAGTCACCGCGATCCGAAACCCTTCCAGGTAGATCTCGTGCAACGCACGCTCGTCGACGATCTCGTCGATGCTCATTCGGTGCGTCTCCTGGCTGTTCACCGCGAAATGCTTGAGGCTGGCGGCAACGCCGCGAGATTGGATGCCGCGAATCAGTGCGGCAGCCATCTTGCCGGAGACGACAGGGTCCTCCGAGAAGTACTCGAAGTTTCGCCCTGCCAAAGGGTTGCGCTTGATATTCATGCCCGGGCCGAGAAGCACGCTGACCTGCGCGGCAGCGGCTTCGGTTCCGAGCGCGACTCCGACTTGTTCAAGCAGCGCCGGGTCCCAACTATTCACGAGGGTGGCTGCTGGCGGAAAGCACGTCGCCGGGAGGCTGGCGTTCAGCCCCAGGTGATCGGCCGCACCGCCCTGCTTGCGGAGCCCGTGAGGTCCGTCGGTGAGCATGATCGACGCAACACCGAGTCGCGTGATCGGCTTCGTGTTCCAGAAATTCTCGCCCGACATCAAGGAGGCCTTCTCAGCGAGCGTCATGGCAGCGCGCAGATCGACAAACTTCTCTGGAGTAGGCATGCCCAGAAGCGTACCCGAATCTCCACCACGTGGTGGATGTTTGGAGATCTCGATTCGAATACGATGGACGACGTGCCCGCCGACTCACAGAAGAAAAATGCCTCCACCAGCGGCTACGCCACCGGACGTGCCACGAAGAAGGCGATCGTGGCAAGCGCAGCGGCAGCGTTCGCGCAGCGGGGCTTCTACGGCGCATCTCTTCGAGGCATCGCACGCGAAGCCGGCGTAGATCACTCCACCCTTCTGCACCACTTCGGAAACAAAACCGCCCTCCTGCTCGCTGTCATCGAATGGCATGATCAGCAGCAACTTCGCGCAGCGACTCCCCGCAGATTCAGCGCCGAGGCGCTCGTCGACGCATTCACGCACACTGCGGCGAGTAACCAGAGCACACCCGGCCTGACGCAGCTGCTGTCGATGCTGACAGCAGAGGCCGGATCAGAGGGGCACCCGGCACGAGCCACACTCCAACGGCGGCACAACCGGATCCGCACGATACTCACGCTGATGATCCGACGACAGCGTGCGAAACATGATCTGCCTGATGATGGCCTCACCCCTGAGCAACGAGCGGCGCTCGTGATCGCGACCTGGGACGGACTCCAGTTGTACGACGCCCTCCACCCCGGCGAACTGGACGTTCCCGGTTTAGTCCGGCGAAGCCTGCGTGAGGCATTCGGGCTGGATCAGCCGCCCGCATACTGACCACCTAGTCAGACCCCCGCACGCGAAAGCCCCGCCTCCCCGTGGTTCACGGAGATGCGGGGCTGGGACGCGTTGCTGGGGGCAACAGTGGACGTCAACCTCTGCTCGAGCGCTGACGGAAGAAGCCGACGGCGAGGGTCACCAAGAACAGGATCAGGCCGATGATGGCCAGCCACAGCAGACCCTTCACGACGAAACCGAGAATCGACAGTCCCGCCCAAACGACCAGAAGCACGATCAGTAATGTCCACATACCGGCATCCTGACCGTCATCCGCCGCGTTGAACACCCCGTTGACCTGTGCTGCTCCGGCCGCTACGGCGCAGGACGCGAGCGAACCCACCCAGTCACCCAGCGCTCCAACCGCGCGTAGGCGTCATCGCGCGCCTGCTTGCGCGACAGGAATATGTCGTGCAGGGCGCCGTCCACCCGTTCGACAGTGACGGATGCCCCGAGCTTTAGCGACCGCCGCGCGATGTCATCGACCACCAGAACAGTGTCGGCCGAGGTCAGCTCATCCGACCAGCGCGTGGGCAGCACCGAACGCGCGGACAGCAGCACGCACACCGGAACCGGAATCGCGAGCCCGTCACCCACCATGCGATGTCCGTCGAGAATCGCATGCAACCACCCGGCATGCACCACCATCGCCGGAGTCGGCCGCCAGGCCGGATTCGGTTCCATCAGGTCGTCCGCATCGGCCACCTCGGCCTGCGCTCGCGCGTAGAAGCCGAGGTCGATCTGCGGCGCAGCATCCAAGGGCCGCAGCCGCGCCTGCAACTCCACCACCGGAGCGATCGCGGCACGCAGCGGCGCTAGTTGGAACTCCAGCCACGGGGAGTTCAATATGACAGCATCCGCCACATCCGGATGACGGTTCGCCCACAGGCTCAGCACGAGTCCGCCCGTCGAATGCCCCATCAGCACCAAACGGCGCGGGCCACGCGAGGTGTCGGCATCCTCGGCCATCACATCCAGCGCCGCGGCGATGTCCTCGTCGTAGGTCCGCAGATCAGCAACGTACCCGGGTGTGTGACCGTCACGGATGCTGCGCCCATACTTGCGCAGATCCAGCGCGTAGAAGCGCGCGCCGCGCGATGACCAGAACCGCGCCAACCGCTTCTGGAAGAAGTAGTCCGACCAGCCGTGCACGTACAGCACATCGACCCCATCGAGCAGCGGCGGAGCATCCGTAGTCGGCCGTCCGCGCAACCGGCGGACGAACCGCTCCCACCCAGAAACGGGCTGCGCCGCCTCAGGTAGCGCCCGCACCAGCGTCGCAACGACCTCGCCCTGATCGTCTTCGCCCAGCGGGAGGGTGCACTGCTCGAACTCGTCACCGAGGATGTCCGGAACCCACTGCGCCATACTGACCACCCTACTCAGGGTGAGGCATCACTGAACTGCGGCGGCGTTGACTGCCCGGTGCATCCGGCGAGAAGAGCCCTATGCTGGGCGCATCACAACCGGAGGGGTTCGTCCATGTCGCAGGTTCGCAGTTTCGCGATTCGTACAGTCATCGGAATCGCCGTCATTGGCGCCGCGTTCACGCTCGCCGGATGCGCCAGCTCAGACGACGGCGCCGTCGATGGCGGCGAAACCGGCACGCATGTGATCGCCCCCGTCATGGCCGACATCAACGAGATCGATGGAACCACGGTGCAGGTTGCGGAAGGCAACGTCATCGACCTGACGGGTGACGACGAGACCTTCGCAGATTGGAGCGCCAAGCTCTCGGACCCGGCGATCGCGAAGTTCACCCCAGGCGACGACAACGGCGACTTCACAACGAACCCCGGCATCGAGGGACTGAGCGTCGGCGAAACCGACGTCACCCTCGACAACTCCTCCAGTGGCGACTCCGTCACCTTCACGGTGGAAGTGACCAAGCCCACTCACTGAGTCAGCGCCTGTTGCCCCGGCACAGTTGCAGTGCGGATGCACGGATGCAGGGCGAAACTACGGCGTGTCGCCCTGCATCCGTTCGATGGCACTGCAAGTGTGCCGGAAGGCCGCCAGGTGGAGGCCGTCAGGTGGACGCCGTCGGGCGGAGGCCGCCGGGTGGAGATGCAGGGCGAAACTCACTCCCCGCGTGAAATCCGCACCATCTCGTCGCGCGGGACGACCTTGATGCGCACACGCTCGTGCGGCTCACCCAGTGCGAGCTCGTGCTGGTCGAGCCGGTGCCAGCCGTCAAGATCGGTCCACTTCACGCCGCGTTCCGCGAGCAGTGCAGGAATCGCCTCTTCGGCGCTGTTCTCCGGATGCCACCACGAACCCTGATCGTTGACCAGATGCTGCACGGTCTCCATGGCATCAGACTTCGTGTGGCCGATCAGGCCGACCGGTCCGCGCTTGATCCAGCCGGTCGCGTACACGCCGGGCACGCGCTCGTTCGAATCCTTCGCGAGCACCTGCCCCTCGTGGTTCGGGATCACACCATGACGCTTGTCGAAGGGAACGTCCTTCAGCGGCGAACCGAAGTATCCGACCGCGCGGTACAGCTGACCGATCGCCACCTCGCGCAGCTCACCGGTGCTCACGATCCCGCCCGAGCCGTCCGGACGCGTGCGCTCGTACACGATCGCGGCGACCTTGCCGTCGGCATCCTTCTTGATCTCGACGGGCTTGGCCCAGAAGTGCAAATGAAGGCGACGGGATGCTGTGCCGCCCGCGTTGTTCGCCGAGGGCAGCTGACGCCACGACTGCAGCACGCGGTCGATCACCTTGACCTGCTTGTTGCTGGCGATCGCGTTCAGCGAGGCCTCGTCGTAATCGAAGTCTTCGTCGTACACGACCATGTCGACATCACGCAGATCGCCGAGTTCACGCAGCTCGAGCGGGGTGAACTTCACCTGCGCCGGTCCGCGGCGACCGAAGATGTGCACATCGGTGACCGGCGAAGCCGCAAGTCCGGCATGAACGTTGTCTGGAATCTCGGTCGGCAGCAGGTCTTCGGCGTGCTTGGCCAGCATCCGTGCCACGTCGAGTGCGACGTTGCCGTTTCCGAGCACCGCGACCGACTCCGAATCCAGCGGCCACTCCCGCGGTACGTCCGGGTGCCCATCGAACCAGCTGACGAAATCAGCCGCGCCGAACGAGCCCTCAGCATCGGCGCCGGGAATATCGAGCTTCGTGTCGCGCACCGCTCCGGTGGCGAAGATCACCGCGTTGTAGTGCTTCTTGAGGTCGTCGAGGGTGATGTCCTCGCCGAAGCGCACATTGCCGAAGATGCGAATGTCACCGCGGTCGAGCACATCACGCAGCGCATTGATCACGCCCTTGATGCGCGGGTGATCGGGGGCGACGCCGTACCGAACCAGACCATAGGGTGCCGGAAGCTGCTCGAAAAGATCGATCGACACCTCGAACGGGCGCTCGGTTTTCAGCAGGATGTCAGCAGCGTAAATGCCCGCGGGGCCGGCCCCGACGATGGCCAAATTCAGCTTGGTCATGAGTGTCCTTTCGGATGCTGCAGCGATGAGAGTTCGATCAGCTGCTGCGGTCAGCGAGAGATTCTGCGAAGCGGGTGAGCGCCTCAAGCACCGGCCCCTTGGGCAACGGCTTCAGAGCATCAATGGCGTCGCGCGTCCACTGGCGCGCGAGCTCCATCGTCTGCCCAGTCACGGCGTGGTCGCGCAGCTCGGCCAACGGCTCATCGAGGATCGCAGGATCCCCGCCTTCGGCGATCGCCGCTACCCCGTCGTCGATGCGTGCGGCGAGCTCAGCAGCCGCGGCATCCGACTCGTTCTTCAACAGCAGATACGGCATCGTCGGCACGCCGGCGCGCAGATCAGTGCCGGGAACCTTGCCGGTCTCCTCCGGCTTCGCCGACAGGTCGATCACGTCATCCAGTAACTGGAAGGCGACACCGACCTTTTCGCCGTAAACGCGCAGCGGCTCTTCGTACTCGGCCGGAGCATTCGAGAAGATCGCCCCGCCCTGCGTCGCGGCGGCGATCAGTGAGCCGGTCTTGTCGGCGAGCACCTGAATATAGAACTCGATCGGGTCATCGCCGGGCTGGGCCCCAACCGTCTCGTGCAGCTGCCCCAGGACGAGACGCTCGAAGGTGTCGGCCTGCAGGCGGATCGCGCGGTCGCCGTAGCGCGACATGAGCTGGCTGGCACGGGAGAAGAGGATGTCGCCGGTGAGAATCGCGACATTGTTGCCCCACACGGCGTGTGCTGCGGGCACCCCGCGGCGGCGGTCGGCGCCGTCCATGACATCGTCGTGGTAGAGCGAACCGAGGTGAGTCATCTCCAGCGCCTTGGCGATATCGATGACCGCCGGGATGTTTCCATCACCGAGCTGCGCGGTCAGCAGCGTCAGCACGGGGCGGATGCGTTTGCCCCCGGCCTCGTACAGGTAGCGGCTCGCGGCATCCGCAATCGAATCGGCGACGCGGAGGTCTACAGCCAGGCCGTTCTCGACCAGGTCGAGACCCTTTTCGATCTCGTCGGCGACGCGGCGGGCGGCGCGGCCGATGAAAACACGGTCGCTGAAGCCGAGCCGGTTCGCGAGTCGCGAACCCGGGGCGGCAGGGCTCGAAGTCACGGGTTCTACCCTACCGCTGGCTGTGCCATCGGTTTTTCCGCGCGCGGCTTTCCAACACGCGGTTTCTCAGCACGGTGCAGTGCGACGATGCCCATCGACAGGTTTCGGTAGGCGACGTTCGTCCATCCGGCCTCGCGGATCCACGCCGACAGCTGCTTCTGGTCTGGCCAGTCGCGGATCGACTCGTTGAGGTAGTCGTAGGCGTCGCTGTTGGTTCCGGCGACGCGCGCCACGCGCGGCAGGATCTGGGCGTTGTAGAAGCGGTACAGGCCGCGGAACAGCTTGCCGGGCGGGGTGGAGAACTCGTTGATGACGAGGCGTCCGCCGGGTTTGGTCACCCGGAACAGCTCGGCCAGCGCCTTTTTCGGCTGCTGCACATTGCGCAGGCCGTACGACATCGTGACCGCATCAAACTCGTTGTCGGCGAACGGCAGGTTCGTGGCATCCGCTTCGACGAAGGAGAGGTTCGCGAGGTGGCCGTGGCGGCGCTTGCCTTCGGCCAGCATCCCGGGCGAGAAATCGGCCGCGACGATGTCGGCTCCGCTGCCGGCCAGCGATGCGGAGGAGGAAGCTGTGCCCGCGGCCAAATCGAGAATCCGCTCGCCGCGCTGGGGGGCGACCGCACGTGTCGTCGCCGCACGCCAGAAGGCGTCATTGCCGAACGTCATGACGGTGTTCGTGCGGTCGTATCCGGCCGCCACCTGGTCGAACATTCCGCTGACGCGCTGGGGGTTCTTGCCGAGGTCGGCGCGATTGGAGGTCACCCTTCAAGTCTAAGCGCGGGGTCCACCCCTTGTCCCTTCCCTCCCCCGCTGGTTCCCGCCCGTTGCCGCCAGTCCCCGCCCGTTGCGAGTGGGCGCGCGTGGCTCGAAAAACCGCGAAAACCGAGCCACGCGCGGCCACTCGCTATCCTGGGAAGGTGCGACTGATCGTAGAGACCCGCGAGATCGACCCGGTCGAGGATCTGCTGGCTTATGGGCACCCCACCACTCCCCTCGCGTGGTTGCGCCGCGGCGACGGCATCGTCGCGGTCGGCGACGGCATGCCTGCGTTCATCCGCGTTCCGGCAGGGTCCGGGTCCATGCGCAGCGCGCTCATCGCGGAGGAATGGCGAGCGCTATCGGATGCCGCCGACATCGACGACTCCGTGAACCTGCCCGGCACCGGCCTGGTCGGGTTCGGTGCGCTGACGTTCGATGAGGGCTCGGTCGCCGACAGCGTGCTGATCGTGCCGTCGATCATTCTCGGCAAGCACCAGGGACGCGGCTGGATCACCCGCATCGCGCTGGCAGGGCAAGACCTCCCCCAGGACCAGCCGGATGCCACCCTCGAATCGTTGCCGTACGGTCCGCACTGGGCGGGCACACTCGGCCCCGGCGCGCAGACGCCGGAGGGATACCAGGCTTCGGTGCACGCCGCTCTCGGCCGCATCGGCGCCGGCGAGGTCAGCAAGGTCGTTCTCGCTCGTGACCTGGCCGGCACCATCCCGGCAGGATCCGACCTGCGCCGGCTCGTGCGAGCGCTTTCGACCGGATACCCCGACACCTGGACCTTCGCCGTCGACGGACTGATCGGCGCAAGCCCCGAGACCCTCGTCACCGTGGATGACGGCACCATCACCGCGCGCGTGCTGGCGGGCACCATCGGCCGAGGAGCCGACGCTGATGAGGACGTCGAAGCCTCCGCACACCTGGCCTCCAGCACCAAAGACCTCGACGAGCACCAGTACGCGGTGCAGAGCCTGCTGACGTCCCTGCGTCCGCACGTGCGGGCGATGGCCTCGAGCGAGCAGCCGTTCCTGCTGAAGCTGCCGAACCTGTTCCATCTCGCGACCGACGTCGAGGGTGAACTCTCCGACGGCAGCTCGGCGCTGGACCTCGTCGGGGCGCTGCACCCGACTGCCGCCGTCGCCGGCACCCCGACCGATGCCGCTGTCGCTGCCATCCGCGAGATCGAACCCTTCGACCGCGGCCGCTACGCCGGCCCCGTCGGCTGGATCGACAGCAACGGCAACGGCGAGTGGGCGATCGCACTGCGCTGCGCCCAGTTCGAGACAGATCCCGTGCGCGCAAGCGCGACGTCTTCCGACGCCATCGCCGTCACCGCGTACGCCGGCGCGGGTATCGTGGCGGCCAGCGATCCCGAGACCGAGTTGCTCGAGACACGGGTGAAGTTCCGCCCGCTGGTGGATGCTCTGGCCTAGACCGCCCAAATCCAGCCGCCGCCCCGCTGCCCCGCGCGCGCAACTCCTGAAAACTTCTGCTGATCCACCGGAAACCGAGCGATTCCGGCCACACCGGCCGTGTTCTTCAGGAGTTATGCGCGACGGCCGGCCGGCACCTCAGCTCGCAGCGAGCCGCTTCTTCTCGGCCTCGACGTCGAAATCGGCCGCAGGCCACTGCGGATCGATGTCTTCCATCGCCGTGAGCAACAGCTCCTGCACGGCCAGCCGCGCGTACCATTTGTGATTCGCGGGCACGACGTACCAGGGTGCGACGGCAGTCGACGTCCGATCGAACACCGCCTGATAAGCATCCATGTACTCCGGCCAGACCAGCCGCTCGTCGACGTCGCTCGGGTTGTACTTCCAGTATTTGTCGGGCCGGTCGAGCCGCTCCGTCAGCCGTTGCTTCTGCTCGTCGGGCGAGATGTGCAGCATGACCTTGATGATGCGGACACCGGATGCCGCAACCTGAGCCTCGAACGCATTGATCGCGTCATACCGCCGCTCGATCTCGTCCGCAGATGCGAGCGAGCGCACCTTGCCGATCAGCACATCCTCGTAGTGCGAGCGGTCGAAGACACCGATGAAACCGGGCTCGGGCAGCCGCTTCTCGATGCGCCAGAGAAAGTCATGCTCGAGCTCTTCCGCCGTCGGCGCCTTAAACGCGGCCAGCTCCACACCCTGCGGATCCACGCCGCCAACAACGTGCCGAACCACACCACCCTTGCCTGCGGTATCCATCGCTTGCAGCACGAGCAGCACAGCATCCGTGGCCACACCCGCGCGGCTCGCGGCAAAAAGCCGCTCCTGCAGCTCACCCAACGCCTCGATGCCGACAGCGAGGTCCTCGGCGCCAGATTTCTTGTCGCCTTCATACCCCGGGTGAGCGTCGGGGTCGACGTCCGCCAGCCGGAAGCCCTCCCCCACGCGCAGAATGTCGGATGCTTCGCCTGTCCAGCCGCGTTTCGCCATGCGCCCATCCTGCCGCATGCGACGCCGGCAGAACTTTAACGCGGCAGCGGAACTTCGATCAACTGCCGACCGGCAACCGGAGATGTCAGCGCCTGGTCAAGGGCCGTGCGGGTCGTGATCCGCTGGTACTCCCAGCCGTAGGCGAGCGCCAACTGCTCAAGCCGTGTCGTGTGCGGCGTATAGAAGGCACGGTCAAGATCCTCGCGCGGCGCGGAAGAGGAGACTTCGAGCGAGTCGAAGATCGTGCCGCCGCCGTCGTTTCCGACGATGACCTGCAGGCGCGGCTCCGGCTCATCCGGCGGCAGCAGCATCGCCCCGACATCGTGCAGCAGCGCCAGATCCCCCAGCAGAACGCGGGTGACGCCGGGCGATCCCTCGGCTTGACTCGCCAGAGCGATTCCCATTGCCGTCGCGATCGTGCCGTCGATTCCGGCCAAGCCGCGATTCGCGTGCACCGGGACCTTCTTGCCGGCCAGCACCGAATCGGCCACACGAACGATGCGCGACGACCCGAACATCAGCCGATCGTGCGGCCAGGTCGCCCGCCACACGGCATCCGCGAGCAGTTCGCGATCGAGCGGCCGGCGCACCGCGTCGAGCTCGGCGCGCACGGCATCGCGGCGGGTCGCGAAATCCTTCGAGTTGAGCGCGTCCTGGTCGGGTGCCGACTCGCTCAGATCGACGAGGGATGCTGCGGATGCCCGCATCCACTCCCCCATCCACGCCCGGTCAGACTCCCCCGGGGCGACACGAACGGATGCCGCAGCCACCGTCCGCCCGTTCAGATTCAGCGCCTCGCCACCGGATCGCACCGCGATCACCTCGACATCGTCACGACTGAGGAGCGCCGCAACTTCTCGGCTGAGCGTCGGATGCCCGAACACAACAGCGCGTTCGATCCGTCCGCCGAGCGCAGCTTCCCGCAGCAGTTCCCGGTAGCCGTGCACAACGTGACGGCCGAACCGCGAGCCGCTGACGATCTCTGCGATCAGCGGCCAGGTGCCCGCATGTGAAACCTCTTCTGCGGCCGCTCCCGCATCCGCGCCGGCGATCACGACGGTGCGCGGGCCCCGTTCCAGAACGAGCGGCTCACCGGCATCCGGTGTCGGTACCGTCCCGCTCGAAAGCGCGAATCCCGCCGGAAGCGCACCCGAAAGCGGCTCCCGCGAGGGCAGATTCAGGTGCACGGGTCCGGCGATGCCGGCGAGTGCGCCGGGCGCGGCATCCGCCCCCATCGCGGCGCGAACCGCCTGGACACCCAGGCCCGTCCACGAGCCATCACCGGGAACCGGAGCATCCTCGGCGAAGCGCACCCACGGCGCGAAAAGGCCGGGCTGAGTGGTCGCCTGATTCGCGCCGACGCCGCGCAATTCGGGCGGACGGTCGGCGGTGAGTAGCAGCAGCGGAACGCCGGAGTGGAAGGCCTCCATCGCCGCGGGCAGCAGGTTCGCCGCAGCCGTGCCGGAGGTGCAGATGACCACGGCCGGCACACGCGTCTCGCGGGCAAGGCCGAGAGCAGTGAAACCGGCAACGCGTTCGTCGATGCGCACATGCACGCGCAACGCGCCCTCACGCGCGAGGTGGGTGGCGGCGAGCGCGAGCGCCTGCGAACGAGACCCCGGTGAGATCACCACGTCACGGATGCCGTGCTCGACAAGTTCTGCGAGCAGAGATGCCGCAGCATCCATTGCCGGCGATGCCGTCATGGACGTGTGTCCGGGGCGGGCCCGTCTGTTTCGTCGTCGAGGCGCGCGAGCTCTTCTTCGAGGCGGCGGATGCGCTCGTCCTGCTCGTTCTTGCCGAGGGTGCGCAGGAAGTCCGGGTTGTCATCCGGGGCCATGCTGCGTGTCTGCTGCTGATCGCTGCGGTTTCGACGTCCGAGTGCGAACCAGAGGATCCCGCCGAGCACGGGAATCAGCACGACGATCACAATCCAGGTGCCCTTGGGCACTCCGCGGTGCCTGGTTGCCGGTTGAACCGCGCAGTCGACGATGCTGAACACCCAGAAGATGAGAGCCAGGAAGCCGCCTACGATCAGTACTCTTGCCACGAGCCCAGTCTAGGCGGGTTATCTATGCGCGGACTGCTCAGACCAGCTCCGCCACCAGCTCTTCGATGCGCGCCCGGATGTCATCGCGGATCGGACGCACGGAATCGATGCCCTGGCCTGCCGGGTCCTCGAGTTCCCAGTCCTCGTAGCGCTTGCCAGGGAAGATCGGGCACGCGTCGCCGCAGCCCATCGTGATGACGACGTCGGATGCCTGCACCGCTTCGGTGGTGAGCACCTTCGGGGATTCGGCGGTGATGTCGATCCCAAGTTCGGCCATCGCGTCGACGGCGATCGGGTTGATCTGATCCGCGGGCATGGAGCCGGCCGAACGCACCTCGATGCGGTCGCCGGCGATCTCGCGGAGGAAACCCGCGGCCATCTGAGATCGACCCGCGTTGTGCACGCAGACGAACAGGACGGAAGGCTTGGTGTCGGTCATGGGGTCTCCTCGAGTAGTTCGTTGACAAGGGTGCGAACGCGGGCGGCGATGTCATCGCGGATGGCTTCGACACCTTCGCGGGAGGCGAGGGCAGGGTCGCCGACGGCCCAGTCGTCGTAGCGGATGCCCGGGATGATCGGGCAGACGTCGCCGCAGCCCATGGTGATGACAACATCGGCGGCGCGCACGGCGTCATCGGTCAGCGGCTTCGGGAATCGCTCAACGGCGCCGTCGCCTTCGATCTCTGCGAGCAGCGAGCGCACGTGCGCGTGGATGCTGTCGGCGGGGCTCGAGCCTGCGGAGCGTGCCACGACCTTGCCGTCGGCGATCTGGTTCACGAGCGCGGCGGCGAGCTGGGAGCGGCCGGCATTGGCGACGCAGACGAACAGCACCTGCGGGACAGCGGAATCACGGTCGCGGGTGAGATCGCTCAACCGCTGGCGGGCGAACCTCTCCGTCAGCGGGATCAGCGCCGATGTCACACGGGCCGTGCGGGCCAGCGCGGTGTACGACTCGCGAACGATGGTCAGCACGACGGCCCGGTCGAGATCGGAGATCTCCGCAGCGAGCTCGTCCGCGAGATGGGTGACACGAGTATCAAGATCGGGATGCCGCGCATCCTCTGCCGAACCATCTGACCAGGACGCGGCGACCGTGGCCGGCGCGAACGAATCCAACAGGGTCGTGACGGCGCGGCGACGGTTCGGATTGATTGAGTACCAGACCCAGGTACCGCGGCGCTGTGACGTCAGCACATCGACGTCTTTGAGCACCCTGAGGTGATGCGACACCGTCGGCTGTGAGACGTCCGCGAGTTCGGCGAGGTCGCACACGCACGACTCGCCGCGGGGGTCGGAGGCGATCGCGGAGAGCATCCGCAGACGCAGCGGATCGGCGAGCGCTTTGAGGGTGGCGGCCACCGAGGAGGCAGCATCCTGGCCGATCGCGTGCGTGGCCACCGGGCTGCAGGTATCGTCCGTGGTCACAGTGACATTCACGAGGGCATCCTTTCAGCGCTCTGTGTCTCGGAGGTGTACGGATCGGTGTGGAACCAGCGCCGGGCCGCCCAGAGTGAGACATAGACGAGTCCGACCAGCACCGGTACCTCAATGAGCGGCCCCACAACACCGGCGAGCGCCTGGCCGGATGCCGCGCCGAAGGTACCGATGGCGACGGCGATCGCGAGCTCGAAGTTGTTTCCAGCTGCGGTAAAGGCCAGAGTCGTCGAGCGTGCGTAGCCGAGGCCGAGCGTCTTGCCGGTGAAGAGGCCGATGAACCACATCACCGCGAAGTACGCCAGCAGCGGCAGTGCGATCCGGGCCACATCGAGGGGCCGGGAGGTGACCTGCTCTCCCTGCAATGCGAACAGCAGCACGATCGTGAACAGCAGACCGTACAGCGCCCACGGGCCGATGCGCGGCAGGAACTGCTCCTCGTACCAGTCGCGCCCCTTACGGCGTTCCCCGATGAAGCGGGATGCGAACCCGGCCAGCAGCGGCACACCGAGGAAGATCAGCACGTTGAGCGCGATCGCGCCGACGGAGAAATCCACTCCCTGGGTGTCGAGTCCGAGCCATCCAGGGAGCACAGTGAGGTAGAACCAGCCGAGCAGCGAGAACGCCACGACCTGGAAGATCGAGTTGATCGCGATGAGGACGGCTGCGGCTTCCCGGTCGCCGCAGGCGAGATCGTTCCAGATCACGACCATCGCGATGCACCGAGCAAGACCGACGATGATGAGCCCCGTGCGGTACTCGGGCAGATCCGGCAGGAACGCCCAGGCGAGGGCGAACATGAGCGCGGGGCCGATGAGCCAGTTCAGCACCAGCGACGAGATGAGCAGCTTCTTGTCGCCGGCGATGGCGGCGACTTTGTCGTAGCGGACCTTCGCGAGCACTGGATACATCATCACCAGAAGCCCGAGCGCGATCGGGACGGAGATGCCACCGATCTCGAGCTGGGCGAGCAGGGGCGAGACGCCGGGGACGAAGCGCCCGAGCAGGAGTCCCCCCACCATGGCGAGCCCGATCCACAATGGCAGCCACCGGTCAAGGGTTGACAGGCGACGCGTCGCCGGAGGCGCCGGGAGGGTTGCGTCACTCATGCGCTGCACACGGACTGTATCGACATGCGTCTATATTGACATCCATCGATATTGCCCGCAACTCGAACGGACGAGAGTTCACCGACTCGTAACCCGCGAGCCAGCGTTATACGAACTCGCCGTCGTTCGCGTTCGCACGCTGTCGATAGCGACGGTTGCGGATGCCGAGCACGATCGATGCAAGCAGGGCGGCGGCGACCGATGCGGTCAGGATCGCCACCTTCGCGTGGTCGTGGTGTTCGCTGCCGCTGGAGAAGCTGAGCTCAGCGACCAGGAGCGACACGGTGAACCCGATACCGGCGAGCAGCCCCACACCTGTGAGGTCGATCCAACGCAGCGACGGATCGAGCGTGACCCGACGGATGCGAGTCACCAGCCATGTCGCCAGAGTGATGCCGATGGGCTTGCCGAGGAGAAGTCCGAGCATGATCCCGATCACCACCGGGTCTTCGAAGGCAGAGATGAATCCGTCGACACCGCCGATGGCGACGCCCGCCGAGAAGAAGGCGAACACCGGCACGGCCACCCCGGCCGAGATCGGCCGGAATCGGTGCTCGAAGACCTCCGCGAGGCCCGGGCCAGCGTCCGCAGCACGGGCCGTCTTCTTGTGCAGAACGGGGATGGTGAACCCGAGGAGCACCCCGGCGATGGTCGCGTGGATGCCGGATGCGTGCAGCAACGCCCAGGCCGCGACTCCGATCGGCAGCAGCACCAGCCAGGCGGCCCCCGCGCGCAGATGGAAGAACCGGCGACCCAACTGGGCGATCACGCCGTAGACGGCGATGGCGACGAGGGAGAACACCAGCGGGATCAGATCGATCGTCTCGGTGTAGAAGATCGCAATGATGCCGATGGCGATCAGATCATCGACGACCGCCAAGGTGAGCAGAAAGATCCGCAACGCGCTGGGCAGGTGTGAGCCGATGATAGCCAGCACCGCAACCGCGAACGCGATGTCCGTGGCGGTCGGAATCGCCCACCCCTGCACCATGCCTGGCGCGCCCGCGACGACGATGGCGTAGATGACCGCGGGAACCGCAACGCCTCCGATCGCGGCGACGATCGGCACGATCGCTGTGCTGGGCTTTCGCAGATCACCGGCGACAAATTCCCGCTTCAATTCCAGTCCGACGAGGAAAAAGAAGATCGCCAGCAGCCCGTCGGCTGCCCAGGCACCGAGCGAGAGCCGAAGATGCCACGGCTCGTAGCCGACCTCGAAGTCGCGCAGCGCGAAGTAGGAATCCGCCCATGGTGAGTTGGCCCAGATGATGGCGATGGCGGCGAGCGTGACCAGCAGGATGCCGCCGACGGTCTCTTTGCGAAGAATCTCCCCCACGCGCAGCGATTCCGCGCGCGAGGATGAGGGAAAGAGACTACGGACGCGAGCGATGCGGGAGGGCTTGGGCGACATGAGCGCCTTTCTGGTCGACGACAGAATTCGTCGACCAGGCTTCCCGACACTCCAGCATCCAGCTTATCCGAGGATGCCGTGGGGCGCCCCTCCCGCGTCAGCGCAACTGAGCGAACTTCTCGACGCTCGTCGTCGGACCGACCACGAGCACGGAGTCCCCTTCGTGAAGAACGGTATCGGCCTGCGCGTTCCGCCAGTCGCCCAGAACCGGACGGTACGCGGCGATGGTGACGCCGTGAGCACTGCGCACTGCACCGTCCGCCAACGTGATCCCATGCAGGTACCGCGGAGCAACAGACTTGACGATCGCGTAGCCCTTGTCGATCTCCAGATAGTCAGCCGCTGCGCCGCGCACCAGATGCGCGACGCGGCGCCCCATGTCCTTGTCGGGGTAGATGACCCGGTGCACTCCCAGCTGCTCCAGCACCGCGCCGTGTTGCTCGTCAACAGCCTTGGCCCAGATCACCGGAACATTAAGCTTCAGCAGCAACGAGGCAGTGAGGATGGAAGCCGTGATGTCGCTCCCGATGGCAACGACGACCCGATCGAACTCACCGACTGCCAATTGCTCCAGGACCTCGAGCCTGGTCGAATCGGCGCGGACGACCTGGGTGAGCTCACCGTTCAACGACTGCACACGGGCCTCATCATCGTCGATGCCGAGCACTTCGGTTCCGGAGGCCATCAGTTCCAGAGCGAGCGCCGTTCCGAATCGGCCCAGCCCGATGACGGCGACGGAGTCGGCCTCGGCGATCCGCTTCGCATCCTGGCCGAAAGAGAGGAACTTTCCCATCATGTGTCCTTTCACTGGTTGTCGTGCCCGCATGCCATCAGCCGATGGCTGGGCGTTCCTTGGGCAACTCGTAAGCCGTCGGTCGCTCTCGCAGGGCGAGGGCGGAGCCGAGGGTGAGCGGTCCGAGACGTCCGAGGAACATGAGCAAGACGAGAATGATCTGCGCTGCCGGCGGAAGACTCGCGGTGATCCCCGTCGACAGCCCGACGGTTCCGAAGGCCGAAACCACCTCGAAGAGCACACGGTCGAGGTCGAAATCGGTCATCGCGAGGATGGCGATGACCGCGGCCATGACGGCGCCGAGGGCGATGATCACGACGGTGATCGCCTGGCGGTGCACGGCGCGCGAAAGGCGCTTGCCGAAGATGTTCACGGCGGCGCCACCGCGCAGCTCCGTCCACATGATGAAGAACAACACCGCGAAAGTGGTGACCTTGATACCGCCGGCTGTACCTGCAGGTCCGCCACCGATGAACATCAGCACGTCGGTGCCCAACCAGGTTTCGTCATTCATGAGCGAAACATCGACCGAGTTGAAACCGGCCGTGCGCGATTGGACCGAGTGCACGAACCCGGCGAGGATGCGTGTCCCGATCGGGAGCTCACCGAACGTGCCGGGGTTGTCCCACTCCATGAACAGCACGAATACGGTTCCTGCAACCAGCAGCACGGCGGTCATCGCGAGCACGATTCGGGTGTTCATCGACCAGTGCAGCGGCCGCTGGAACTCCCGTCGCAATTGACGCAGCACCGGGAACCCCAGTCCGCCCAGAATGATCGCACCGCAAATCGGCAGGCAGATCCAGGGGTCCGAGACGAAGCCCATCAGGCTGTCGGTGTACAGCGCGAAGCCAGCGTTGTTGAAGGCCGACACCGCGTGAAACAGCGCATGCCACGCTGCCCGGCCGACGTCGTAGCCGTACGCCGTGGCGAACCGCGCAAACAGCAGGAGCGCGACCACCGCCTCGATCACCAGCGTCGTGATCACGATGCCGGTCGCGACTCGCTTCATGTCCCCGACGCCGGGAGTCTTCGTCTCGGTGCTGGCGAGCACACGGGACTTCACGCTGAGCTTGCGTGCGAGAACGAGTCCCACCAGAGCGGCGAACAGCATGATGCCCAGGCCGCCGAGTTGGATGAGCGCCAGGATCACGACCTTGCCGAAAGGACTCCAGTACACCGCCGTGTCGACGACGACCAAGCCGGTAACGCACACCGCCGATGTCGCAGTGAACAACGCGTCGACGAAGCCCGTCCACCGGCCATCGGCGGACGAGAACGGCAGCATCAACAGTACGGTCCCGGCAAGGATCGCTGCAGTGAATCCGGACACGATGACCTGCGCAGGTGCCAGGCCCCGCCGCTTGGCGAAACCCCCACGTTTGGCTGTGCGGTAAGACGACACGAAGAAGAACACTACTCCTCAGCGTGGGCTTCTCGCACCCCTGTGCGTGTGCCGTGTCAGCGCCTCGCGCGGAGCTACTTCTCAGCTCACCGCGACCGGGCGGGCTCCGATCTGCAGCACCGCTGGCGCGGCGCAGCAGCTTCCAGCGTCGTCGTCGAAGTCACCGGAACCGCCACACACCCCCGTGTCAGGCAGGACGAGTTCGTTGCGTGCCGCGGCCTCATGGTCACCGGCGAGGCGTGCGGTGACGCTGCGCACCTGCTCGTAGCCGGTCAACGCGAGGAAGGTCGGTGCACGTCCGTAGGATTTCGCTCCGACGATGAAGAAGTCCTGCTCCGGCTGAGTGAGCTGAGCGGCACCCGTCGCCGAGACAGAACCGCAGGAGTGGATGTTCGGATCGATCTCCGCGGCGATACCGGCGACGGCCTCCAGTGCGGGGTCAAGGTCAATGCGCAGCTCCCGCAGCATCTCGGTATCGGGTCGGAACCCGGTCACGGCGAATACGTGGTCGACGCCGTCGATCTGGCTGCCATTCTCGGCAAAGACGGTGAGCCGATCGCCGACCTCACGGAACTCCGCGATGCGGAACCCGGTCATTAGAGTCACCAGTCCCCGATCGATCGCCGCGCGAGCGCGCGCGCCGAGTGCCGCCCGCTCCGGAAGCTCATCGCCCGCTCCGCCGCCGAAAACATTCGCGGCGCTCCCCCGACGCAACACCCAGGTCACACGAGTTCCGGGTGAACGGCGCGCCAATTCACTCAGTCGCAGCACGGCGTGGGTCGCGGAATGCCCGGCACCGACGACCACGATGTGCCCGCCGGCGAACCCGGCGACGTCGTCAGGGATTCGATAGGAGATCGATTCCGAAGCGGCGATTTCGCCGAGAGCGGGCAGACCGTCCGCTCCCGCCGGATTCGGTCGCCCCCAGGTGCCGCTGGCATCAATGACCGCACGAGCGTGCAGGCGGGACTCGTTGCCGTCCTGATCGCGCGTGTGCACAACGAACGGCTGGCTCTCCCGCCCACCGTCGACGCTCTTGTCGCGCCCCTGACGCGAGATGCCTGTCACCGTGGTGGCGTACTGCACCCGCTCACCCAGCGCTGCGGCGAGCGGTGCAAGGTACCCGCTCACCCACTCCGCTCCGGTCGGGTAGCCCGACGTCGGCGCGTTCCACTCTGTCGACGCGAGAAGACGACGCGAGGCCGCATCGGTCAGCTCCGGCCACGCCGAGAAGAGCCGCACGTGCCCCCAGTCCGATACCGCGGCGGCGGCACCATCACCGCGCTCGAGGACGACCACCTCGATACCTCGCTCAGCAAGGTGCGCCGCGGCGGCAAGACCCTGCGGCCCCGCTCCGACGACGATGACGGGAAGCTCGGTCATCACAGGTCTCCTCAAATCGACGTTCTTCGATATGAAAACTCTCACGCACCTATCGAAGAATGTCAATACGTGCCAGACTGTGGCTGTGAGCCTGCCGACGACCACCGATGCAACAGCCTGCTGCGTGCCACCCATCACGTCCTCACTCACCGCTGAGGACACCGAACGCATCGCGCGGGTTTTCAAAGCCCTCGGCGACCCCACCCGCGTCAAACTGCTGTCGCTCATCGCTGCCGGCACCGACGGGGAGGCATGCATCTGCGACCTCACCGAACCGGTCGGTCTCTCTCAGGGCACGGTCTCGCATCACATGAAGCTGCTCACCGATGCCGGGCTGGTCTCACGGGAGCAGCGAGGCAAGTGGGCGTACTTCGCACTCAACGACGGCGCGCTCGACGCGGCCGCCGACGCCCTCCGTTCGGTATGACCGCGACGTCCGCCCCGCCTCGCCAGGGCGGACGATTGGCCGCGCTCTCGACGGGGCAGGTCATCAGTTGGGGCATCCTGTTCTACGCCCTCATCGTCGCTTCCCCGGCGATAGCGGACGAGACAGGCTGGCCGATCGCTCTCATCACCCTGTCGTTCTCGTGCGGCCTCATCGCCTCTGCCGGCGCCGGAGTGCTCGTCGGACACTGGCTCGATGCGCGCGGGCCCCGGCTCATCATGACCGTCGGCAGCGTCCTGGGTCCGGTCGGCCTCGTCATCGTTGCACTCGCTCCCGACCTGTCGGTATTCACGCTCGGATGGGTCATCGCCGGCATCGCGCAATCCGCCGTGCTCTATCAGGCGGCTTTCACGGTCATCGCCCGTCGGTACGGGGCGCGCCGCCGTGGCGCGATGACCATACTGACGCTGGCCGGCGGGCTCGCTTCGACGGTGTTCGCACCGGTCGTGGCGGGGCTGCTGACGGTCACCGACTGGCGCACGACTTTTCTCCTCCTCGCTGGCATTCTGCTGGTCACCACCGCGCCCCTGCACTGGTTCAGCCTCGAACGCGTTTGGACACCCGCGCCTCACGACCCCGATCTACCGGCGCACACGGTCAGCACGGTCGTGCGCACACGTCGATTCTGGATGCTGCTGCTGTCGATGCTCGCGCTGGCGGCAGCCCTGTTCAGCGTCACGCTGTCCGTCATCCCGCTGTTCACGGAGAAGGGGATGAGTTACGAGCTCGCCGCGTGGGCGCTCGGACTTCTCGGGGCAGGACAGGTCATCGGACGACTGCTCTACGTGGCGATCCCGCGCACCGCGGCGCCGTGGATCCCGCTGGCGGCCACAGCCGCGCTCAGCATCGTGTTCCTCGCCCTTCTCGCACTCGTCCCCGGGCCACCGTGGCTGCTGATCTGCATCGGCATCGCCGCGGGAGCTGTGCGAGGCGCACAGACCCTTGTGCAGGGGTCGGCCGTCGCAGATCGCTGGGGCATCCACAGCTACGGCGCCATCAACGGCGTCTTCGCTGCTCCAATAACTCTCGTCGGCGCGATCGGGCCTGCCCTCGGACCACTGCTGGCCACCGCGACCGGCTCCTATTCGGTCATGGCGCTGATCGCCGTCGTGCTGGCCGCGCTCTCACTCGCCCTGTCCCGATTCTCCTGACACCGGCCGATTCCTACTCCTGGCCGTTGTAATGAAATATATTCACGCGCATCGGGAATATCCGAGCCGCGGCAGCCGTTGATCACCGTCGACGCCGCAGTCCGCGAGGACGCGGCGTTTTCCTCGCATCCCAATTTCTCAGGAGTCATTCGTGCCCAATCTCATGGTCATCGTCGCCAGCACCCGCCAAGCCCGCATCGGCCACACCGTCGCTAACTGGGCGATCGACACGGCGAAGGAGCGCGCAGACCTGACCGTCGACGTCGCTGATCTGCAGGAGATCGCTCTGCCGTTCTTCGACGAGGCGCACGCGCCGATGATGGGCAAGTACGAACTGCCGCACACGCTGGCGTGGGCCGAGCGCGTCGCCGCCGCAGACGCCTTCCTCTTCGTCAGCCCCGAGTACAACGGCTCGTACCCCGGTGTGCTGAAGAACGCCGTGGACTACCTGCTCGCTGAGTGGCAGGGCAAGCGCGCCGGCGTTCTCGCCTACGGCGCGTACCCGGAGAGCCGGATGATCGGCCAGCTCGACTTCGTACTGCGCAACCTCGGCCTGGAGCGCACCTCCGCCGATCTGCAGGTGCAGAACCCGTGGACGCTGCTCGACGCCGACGGCAAGCTCACGGCCCCCGCCGAACTCACCGACTCGCTGCAGTCGATCCTCGACGAGCTGTCGCTGGTTCCCGCCGAGGCCGTCTCCGCATAAGGCGAAGAGAAAGCCCCGCCAGCCCTGATATTTCAGGGACTGGCGGGGCTTTTCACGTAGACGCGACGGCGGGATTCGAACCCGCTACACCCCCAGGTATGAGCTGGAGCCCGGGACCACCCGGACCGTCGCGGTGTCTTCGACGTTACCTGTCGGGGATGCTTCTGGCCAGGGTTCGGTCACGATATTGCCGAGTGCGTCTGCCGGTGACGGCAGATTTCACGCGGTGCCCACCTGCCGTTCACCCAGCGGGACGCACTTAGACTGGAAGCATGAAGTTGCCGCCGATCCTCGTCTACTCCGTGCTGCGACTGCTCGCGTTCCTCGTACCGCTGGCGATCATGTGGTTCTTCTTCCCGATCATGCGCGAGCTGTGGTGGCTGACGGCGATCTTCGCCGCGCTGATCGGCATGAGCATCTCGATCCTGTTCCTGCGCGCGCCGCTCTCCGGTGCATCCTCGGTGATGTACGAGCGCCGCGAAGCGCGCGAAGCAACCGGCAAGCGCAACGCCGCCGCACAGGATGCTGACGCCGAGGATGCCGCGATCGACGATGCGGGCAACGACTCAGCAGACAGCACGCCGAACCCGAACTAGGTCCTCAGCCGACGAACGCCCAGTACAGCGCGCCGGCGTAGATGATCGCCGTGAGCGAGGTCAGTCCGAGAGCGACGACCAGCTCGCGCGCCTGCCGGTGCATCCATACGATGACGATCGCCGGGATGCCAGCCAGCAGCGCCATCAGCGTGAGCCACGCGATTGGATACAGCAGCGCGATGAAACTCGACAGCAGGAACGGCACCACCAGGAACACGGTGTAAACGACCTGCGTCGCGCGACGCCCGATCAGCACGGTCAGCGTGCGCTTGCCCACCGCGCGATCCTGATCGATGTCGCGCAGGTTGTTGGCCAGCAGCACGCCGCAGGCGAAGAGTCCGACGGCCACGGCTCCCAGCCATGCCTCCTGCGGCAGCTGGAACGCCTGCACCCAGGTTGTCCCGAGCGTTGCGACCAGTCCGAAGAAGACGAAGACGAAGACTTCGCCGAGGCCGAAGTAGCCGTAGGGTCGCTTTCCGCCGGTGTAGAACCACGCTGCGACAATGCAGGCGGCGCCGACTGCCAGCATCCACCACTGGCCGGTGCGGATGACGATCAAAAGGCCCACGAGAGCGGCGAGCGCGAAGAAGACCAGACCGATATTCAGCACCGTTCGCGGGTTGACGCGGCCCGAGGCAGTGAGGCGCGCAGGCCCCACCCGGTGCGCGTCAGTACCGCGGATGCCGTCGCTGTAATCGTTCGTGAAATTCACGCCGATCTGCAGCAGCACCGCGACCACGAGGCAGGCGAGGGCAATGACCCAGTGTAGATTCTGGTCGACGAGTTGCGCGGCACCCGTGCCGATGATGACCGGCGCGATCGCGAGCGGCAGTGTGCGCAGGCGCGCAGCGCCGATCCAGTCGCGCGCCGTGATCGGCGGCGCCTCCACGATCGGGCGCTTGGCCGGGTTTCCGCTGGTGCGCACCGGCTTCCGCTTCGGGGCCGACGACTTGCGTTTTGAGGATGCTGCCACGGAAGGCAAGCCTACTGGCAGCATCCATGAGCCGCTGAGTCACGGGGTCGGGTTGCTGGCCTTGCCGTCGAGCCAGAGCGTTTCGGTGGCATCCGCATGCGTGCCGCCGGAGCCGACGTGCTTCGTGCTGATCTGCGGACCCTTGGTGATCACGTGCACCATGGCCATGCCGTGGCCGCGCCCGAGGTCGTAGTCGGTCTTCAGCCATTCGAGGATGGGCCCGGCCTTGGTGGTCTCATCGAAGCCCTTCTCGCGGGCGAGGTCGACGAGCTGACGAGGTGTGAGTCCGGTCTTGGTCTCGACGGCGTCGAGGTACGCCTGGAATGACATGGGTGCTCCTTCGGGTGCGGCGGTCAATCGGTGGATATGCACCCACTCTCGACACTTCGCGGCGCGACTCCTAGAGTTTCGATGTGGATCGAAACTTCGTGGACTTCCATCTCAGCCCCGGCGACATCCAGGCCGTGCGCTTCGGCATCTCGCCGGGCCATGAGCTCGCGCATGCGGTGCGCATCCTGCTGCGCCCCGCGCAGCATCCACTGCAATGGGGATGGCTGCGGGATGCTCGCGACCGATTCCCCCGCGAGCCTTTCGCCCTGCTGGCCACCGCGATCGGCATCGACGGCTATCTGCCGGACTTCCTGACCACCGCACCGCGCTGGGATCTGACGCCCACGGCTGAGGCGGCGGCGCTGAGAGATACTCCCCTTGCCCCGATGCGCGTCGACCTCGACAAGATGATCGCGCGATCCTCGGGCGAGCGACAGCAGCGCCTGCGCGAAATGCGCGCGAACCCCGAAGCCGCTCGCACACAAATCGCCGATGCGTGGATGATCATGTGGGATGCCGCGCTCGCGCCGGTGTGGCCGCAGCTGGAGCGCATCCTGCGCGCCGACATCGCCGTGCGCTCGCGCACGATCAGCACCGACGGGCTCGCGAGCATGGCCGCGGGGCTGCACCCGAAGATCAGCTGGGGCGATGGCTCGGTACGGGTCGAGTTGCGCAAGCACCGCGAGCAGGTCGACTGCCGCGGCAGCGGACTCGTACTCGTCCCCTCGGTCATGTCGTCGTGGGGATGCCTGGTGCTCACCGAACCTCCCGCGCAGCCGACGCTGTTCTATCCGGCTCGCGGCGTCACCGCGGAGTGGGCCCGCGATGCCGCATCCACTGCCGCGGCATTACGAGCGTTGCTTGGCCCCGCACGCGCCGAGATCCTCCTCGCGGCCGACATAGCGCGCACGACCTCTCAGGTCGCCGTCGACACCGCGATCGCCGCCTCGACGGCATCGCATCATCTTGCCGTCCTGCGCGCTTCCGGGCTCATCGCCAGCGAACGCTCCGGCAATCGGATGCTGCACTCGCGCACACCGCTCGGCGAGGCGATGATCGGCCAGACGCTGTGACTACGCGACTCGCTCGACGTCGACCTCGGCGCGCAGGCGGCGGCCATAGCCGACGGCGGCCACGGCGGCCACCGCAACAAGAACGAGCGGAATGATCAGCGCGGCGCGCAGACCAAACTCGTCACCGACGAAGCCGAGCGCGGGCGGGCCGACGAGGAACGCGACATAGCCGAGGGTTGCAACCAGCGATACCCGGGCGGCGGAGTCCGAGCCGGAGTCTCCAGCAGCGGAGATCGCCACCGGGAACCCGAGCGATGCGCCCAGACCCCACAGCAGAACTGCCGCCGTCGCTGCCACCTGGCCGTCGACGAAGATGATGACCGCCAGCCCGATCGTGGCGAACACGCCACTCGCGCAGAGCACCGTGGCCCGCCCGAACCGGTTGATGAACCAGCCACCGATGAACCGTCCGGTCGTCATCGCCGCAGCGAAAACTGCGTAGATCGCCGACCCCGATGCCGCGTCGAACCCATGACCGTCAACCATCACCAGCGGCAGCCAGTCGTTCGCCGTCCCCTCGGCGAGCGCCATCGCCAGGATGATCACGCCGATCAGCAGTAGCGTCGGGTCACGCCAGAGATGGGCGTTCGATCGCCGCGGAGTGCCGGATGCTGCGCGCTCGACGCGCCCGGTTCCGGACGGGATCCGCGGCACCGAGAAGATCACCGCGGCAAGCGCGGCCACGCCGACGAAGGTGAGGTGCAGCGAGACGGGGAAAGCGGATGCTGTGGCGAAGATGCCCAGCACCGCGCCAATGACGGTGCCGAGGCTGAAGTATCCGTGCAACTGCGGCAGGAAGGATCGGCCCGTCACTCGTTCGACGTCGGCACCTTCGACGTTGAGGGCAACTTCTCCGCCGCCCATGCCCGCGCCGAACAGGAACAGTCCTGCGGCAGCCACGAAAGGCTCACCCAGACCGGCTCCAACTCCGATCGTCGGCATGCTGATGACAACGCCGATGGCTCCGGCGGCGATCACCGGCCGTGCCCCGAAGCGCGCAACGAGAGGTCCGGATACGAGGATGCCCAGCATCGAGCCGACCGAGAGACCGAACAGCACGAGACCCATCTCGAGTGTCGATGCGCCAAGCAGGTCGCGGATGTCCGGGGTGCGCGTGACCCACGAGGCAATTCCGATGCCGGGAACGAGAAAGAGTGCGGCAAGCGCGAGCTGGCGCAGACGGATGCTGTTAATCATGGTCCTCTCAGAGCATGTACGAGCGTACATGCTCTAAGAGGCCGCTACTCCTCGACGCTGATCGGCCGGTTCTCGTAGTACGTCTGCAGCACCACGGTCGTGCGCGTGCTCACGTTGGCGATCGATCGGATGTCGTTGACCAGCTGCTCCAACGCCCGCGGTGAGGCCACCCGCACGAACAGCATGTAGCTCGCGTTCCCGGCAATCGAATGGCACGCCTCGATCTCGGCGCGCTGCTCGAGAAGTTCCGGCGCATTGTCGGGTTGAGCAGGATCGAGCGGAGTGATCTCGATGAACGCCGACAGCGGTTTGCCGAGAGCTTCCGCGTCGAGGATCGGTCGGTACCCGGCGATGACGCCGCGCGATTCGAGTCGGCGCAGCCGCGACTGCACCGCCGAGCTCGACAGGCCGACAGCATCCGACAGCTGCGCGAGCGTCGCCCGGGCGTCACGAGAGATCTCGGCAATGATCTGACGGTCGACAGCATCTTCCATAGATGGAAGAATATCGGCATAAGTATCAATTCGCCGGATTATTTCCGTCACGTCTCCGGATCGGAGGACTTCATGTCCACCACTCCCCCGCAAACCGACGCCCGGTCCCTGCGCCTGTCGAAGGGCGAGGGCCTCGAGGATGCCTCGCAGGCCGAGTCGAGCGCCGCATGGCGGATGCTGAAGGATGCCGCCATCGCCATTCGTCGACTGCAGGTCAAGGACGGGTCGATCCCGGATGCTGCAGCAGGAGCCGAGGCTGAAGAGCACGTCGCCGCGATCGTGGCGAGCATCCGCGCCCTCACTCCCGCGTTCCCGCACGATGCCGAATACCTCGCAGCATCCATCCGCGACTTCGAACGGTGGGCGGCGGAGGGTTTCGGCATCCCGGACTTCCTGGATTCGCTGGTCGCCTTCCAACCGCAGCAACACCGCGTCGACGGCATCCGGCACCTGGTCGTGTTCCCGATGTACACGCAGAACGGCTCGCCCGATCGGCTCGTGGAAGCGCTCATCGTGGAGACGATCTGGCCAGAGTTCATCGCTGAACTCGAAGCCGGCGACTACGGCAACAAGCTGTTCGTCTCGCTGCGACTGATCGACTTCACCCCCGGCTACGACACGAACTCGGCCGTACTTTTTCCGGAGACCGTCGCGATGCGGGAGATCCCGACGTTCACGTGGGGCGCGATCTTCCAGGACCGCGAAGCTGCCCGCTACCGGCGAGTGGTGCGCGCAGCATCCGAGATCACCAAGCTCGACCTGCCCGAGGCCGCGGCGCGGATGCTGGATGACCAGGACCTCACCGAAACGACGTTCGTGATGTGGGACATCATCCACGACCGTACGCATATGCGCGGTGACCTGCCGTTTGACCCATTCATGATCAAACAGCGGATGCCGTACTTCCTGTACTCGCTCGAAGAGCTGCGCTGCGACCTCACCGCGTTCCGCGAGAGCGTGGCGATCGAGAACGCCCTCACCCTTCGACAGGCTCAGGGGTCGGATGTGCTCTCGGCGAGCGAGCAACAGATGCTCGAGCACGCTTCCCTCGTGCAGTACGCGGTGATCTTCGACCGGATCTTCCGCTTCGCGATCACCGGATCCCGGGTGCGCAACTACGACGGGCTCGGCGGGCAGCTGCTGTTCGCCTGGCTGCACCAGCGCGGCGTGCTGCACTGGACCGACACCCAGCTGACGTTCGACTGGGATGCGGTGCCGGATGCGGTGATCGCGCTCAGCGACGCGGTGAATGAGCTGTACTGGCGCTCTATCGATCGACCGAAGAAGGCGCACTGGCTGGCGGCGTACGAACTTGTTCGTTCCGTGCTGACGCCGAACCCGGCATCCGTCTGGGCTCGTGGGCTGCCGGACGAGGTGCTCGCCGGGACCCCGAAGGGATACACCGATGAGGTGCTCGATGATGAGTTCCCGCTGTCGATGTTCTTCGAGGCACTGGAGAAGAAGATGCGGCCTGTGATCGAGTCGACCGCGGGGATCCGGGCTGGCGATGAGTGAGGGCGGCGCGCACGCCTCTCGCAGAAGTGCAGCTTCTTCGCAGATTTCGGGCAGATTCGTGCGAGATAAGTGCAGTTCTGCGAAGTTCACGATCGGGAGTGAGCGATGAGCGTCGCAGATCGTGTGGTCGTTGTTGCGGGTGCGACAAGCGCGGCGGGGCTCACGGTTGCGCGTGCTCTGGTCGACGCTGGAGCAAGGGTGATCGCGACCGGACGCTCGGCCGAACGACTCCAACCGCTCAGTGACGCTGGCGCCCAGGTCGCCGTGGCTGATGCCACTTCGTTCGAGGACATGTCCGCTCTGGCCGCGAAGCTCGGCCCGGTCGACGGTGTACTCTCGCTCGTCGGCGGCTGGCGCGGCGGCGGCGGTCTCGCCGGTCAGTCCGATGAGGACTTCGTTGCGCTCCTGCCTGCACTTCAGGCCGTGCGCGCGACGTCGCGTGCCTTCGCATCCCTGCTGCAGGCCTCGAATGCCGGACGCTTCGCGATCGTGTCATCCACGGCCGTCGCGCGCCCGCTCGCCGGCGGGGCGAACTACGCAGCGGTGAAGGCCGCCAGCGAGGCGTGGACCCATGCGATGGCTCAGGGATTTGCGAAGGCCGCGCGGGATGCCGGCGAGCCACTGCGCACGGCATCCGTCGTGTTCCGCGCCAAAGCCCTCGACCCCGAGGCGCTCGCACCGGCGATTGTCGGACTCTGGGACGGCGATGCCCCCGCACTCAATGACCGGATGATCGAGCTGGGCTGAACGTCCCGACGTTCGACCCATCGACCGCGCCCGGCCGCGCACACGTTGCGGATCTCGCAGCCCCAGCTCGTCCGCGGGGCTCATTCAAGCGGACCAGGAGTGGTCGGCGGAATGCCCCGCACGGGAGGTCCGGCATCGGCGACCCCGCTCTCGCGGTCACTCCCGACACCCTCCGCAGCATCATCGATGACCGGCGGCGCCTCCGCATACAGTTCGGTGAGCTTGCGATACGAACGGGTCAGGAACGCGAGCCCCGCCGCGGCCACCATGATCAGCCCCGCGAACAGGCAGATCAACGCGATCCCCCGCGCTTCGCCCTCACCCAGCAGCCAGCCCCACTGCCGCTGCCCGGCCGAAGAATCCATATATGGGATGATCGCGAACTCCGCGATCGGAGCAATGAGGAATGCCGTCACCGGAGCGGCAGCCGCTTCCATCGCCGCGGCAACACCGAACACCCGGCCCTGCCGCGTGAACGGCACGACCTTCTGAATCACGGTCTGCTCAGCCGCTTCCACCGGCGGAATGAGCGCCATATACACCCAGATCCCCAAGGCGTACAAGGGCCACCACTCCCTGATCATGAACACGGCACCGAGCAGCCCCATCACCATCACGACGAGAAGCATCGTGCGCATCGGCTTCTTACCGAGCCCGAACTTCGCCACCAGCGCACCACCGACGATGAACCCGGTCGAGGTGACCCCGAGCACGAGCCCCCACATCTGAACGGAGAACAGCGTCAACCCGTACGGGTCCATCAGCGCCATGTACACCCCGCCGATGAGGTTGTTGAAGGTGGAGAAAATGATGAGCGCGAACAGCCCCGGCGCGAGGCGGATGGCAGTCACACTGCCCCGGAAGTCCAGCGCACTCGAGGCGTTCGGATCGGGCTGCGGCGCCTCTTCCGGAATCCGCACGAACAGCAGGTGCACGAATGTCACGACCATGGCGCCGATCGCGATCACCAGCGTCCACCCCATCCCGAGGAAGCCGATCGACAGCCCGGAGAACACACTGGTCACCATGAACGCGATCCCCTGCACGGTGCCCACAAGGCCGTTCGCATTGGCGCGCTTGTCTTCTTCGACCAGCAGTGTGACCGTCGTCGACAGAGCGATGTTGCGCAGCTGCTCGATCACCCCACCGAACAGGATGATCACCGAGAACAGCCAGAACCACGGCCCGCCGAGATTCAGCAGTTGAGATTCGGGCTGCCAGAGATACAGCAGGCCCGCGATCAGAAATGCCGACGCCGAAAGCAGACTGGAGAGCACCATCACGGTGTGCTTTCGGTTGCGGTCGACGATCGTGCCGAACACCATCGCGAAGAACGCCACGAACAGCATGTAGGCGCCGCCGATGATCCCGGTCGCCAGCACCGACTGCGTCTCGATGTAGACCCAAAAGGTCAGCGCGAACCACAGGAAGCTCGTCGTCACGTTGGCGATGAGTGTGTTCACGAGGACGTTGGCGAAGGCCGTTCGCGCTGCGGTGCGCTGCATGGAAAAATCGTAAACGCTACCGCGGACATTGCACATAGGCTTATCCGGTGAGCACACTGCATGACCCCCAGATCCGGGGATTCGCGTCGGACAACTACTCCGGCATCCACCCCGATGTTCTCCAGGCGATCGCCGCGGCCAATGACGGCCACCAGATCGCCTATGGCGAAGACGAGTACACCGCGCGGCTGCACGAGGTCTTCGGCAGCCACCTCGGCGACGACGTCCAGATCTTCCCCGTCTTCAATGGAACCGGAGCGAACGTCGTCGGCCTGCAGTCGATGCTCCCCCGCTGGGGCGCTGTGATCTCGGCATCCACCGCCCATATCAATGTTGATGAGGGCGGCGCACCCGAACGGATCGGCGGCATGAAGCTGCTCACCGTCCCGACCGACAACGGCAAGCTGACCCCCGAACTCGTCGACCGCGAAGCGTGGGGCTGGGGTGACGAGCACCGCGCTCAGCCGCTGGCCGTCTCGATCACGCAGTCCACCGAGCTCGGCACGCTGTACACCGTCGAGGAGATCCGCGCGCTCGCCGACCACGCGCACGAGCGTGGGATGCACCTGCACATGGACGGCGCCCGCGCCTCCAATGCCGCGGCCGCCCTCGACGTGCCGCTTCGTGCTTTCACCCGCGACGCCGGCGTCGACGTGCTCAGCTTCGGCGGCACGAAGAACGGTGCCATGCTCGGCGAGGCGATCGTGGTGCTGAACCCCGAGGCATCCACCGGTCTCATCTACGGTCGCAAATACAACATGCAGCTGGCATCCAAGATGCGCTTCATCTCGGCGCAGCTGATCGCCCTGCTGGAGGGTGACCTCTGGCTGCAGAACGCACGCCACGCGAATGCGATGGCCGCGCGGCTGCGGGCGGGCGTCGAGGCCGGAATCGCCGACGGCACCATCCGTGGCGTCGAGTTCACCCAGCCCACGCAGGTCAACGGCGTCTTCGCGACACTGCCGGAGGGCATCGCCGATCGTCTGCGCGAATCGTTCCGCTTCTATGACTGGGATGCTGCGCGCCGCGAAGTGCGCTGGATGTGCAGCTTCGACACGCAAGAGTCGGACGTGGACGCCTTCATCGCCGAGATCGCACGCCTGACAACCGCGTAGGGGTGGGCTGCGGGGCTTGGTAGTGCGCCGCCAGAGTTCAGGCGGGGATCGTCCAGTCTTCGACACGCAGACCGGAGACCCGGTCGAACTCATTCACGTTGTGCGTGACCATCGTCAGATCTCGCGACCGCGCGTGCCCGGCGAGAAGGATGTCATACCCACCGATCGTCTCTCCCCGCGCCGCGAGGCCAGCTCTGATATCACCGGAATGATGCCCGGCAGCAGCATCGAAGTCGAGGACGATCAACCGGCTCAGAATCTCTTCCACGGCGATGCGGTTGCGCATGGGGTCGCTCGATCGTGCCGCACCGTAGGAGAGCTCGGCGACTGAGATGCTCGACACGTGCAGCGAGCCGGATGCCTCGTTCATCCGCTCTGCGATCACCGGCAGGCTTCGCCGAAGCGCGAACACGAGGATGCTCGCATCGAGCAGATATCCCGCACTCACCAGTCGCGCTCCTGCGCCTCAGGCTGATCCCGAGTGGTGAGGTAATCACCGGTGACGCTTATGCCGTTCGCCCACCAGTCGATCCAGTCCGCGCGCACCGGGATGATGACGCGTGCATCGCCGATAGCGGTGACGGTCACCTCTGTGACCGAATCGGGAAGCGCGACGTCCTTGGACAGACGCACGGCCTGCGTGCGGTTGCTGCGGAAAAGCGTGGTCTGAGACATTCAACTCTCCCTGTATATACGCCGCGTATATACAGGGTACTGCGATCCGAACGGAACCGCACTAGGGCAGCTACCGCAGCAGCCCGAGACTGGCGAGGGCGTGGCGCACGAGAGTGCCGCGCCCTCCTTCCATTTCTGCTGCGACGGCGTCGGATGCAGCGGCCTCCGGAGAGAACCACGTCAGCTCCAGGGCATCCTGCCGCGGCTCGCACGTCCCGGTCACTGGCACCACGAATGCCAACGACACCGCATGCTGACGCTCGTCGTGGTACGCGCTGATCCCCGGAAGCGGGAAGTATTCGGCCACCGTGAACGGCAACGGCTGCGGCGGCAGTAACGGGAATGCCATCGGGCCGAGATCGTTCTCGATGTGTCGGAACAGCGCATCGCGCACCGTTTCGCCGTAGCGGACACGGCCCGAGACGATCGTGCGGGTCATCTCACCCAGCGGGGTGGAACGGAGCAGAATTCCGACCTCGGCGACCTGCCCGGAACCGTCCGTGCGCACCGGAATAGCCTCGACGTACAGCATCGGGATGCGTCGCCTCGCCTCAGCGAGCTCGACCTCACTCAGCCACGCCGGATTGCTCGCGTCGCTGGGCAGCTCACTGAACTGCGAGAGGTCATTCTCGGAGCCCTCGGAGTCAGGATCAGGATCAGGGGTGCGCACCGCCATGTCTCATTTCTACCAGTGTCGGAGCCCGCTGGCAGGATAGAGACTGTGAGCCAGAACCTGAAACTCGACGCGGATGCCACGCGCTGGACGACCCACGACCGAACCGGCCTGCCCTTGCTCGTGCTGCTACACGGGTACGGCGCGGACGAGCACGACCTGTTCGGACTGGTCCCGCACCTCCCCGAAGGCATTGCTGTCGCGTCGCTCGCGGCGCCATTGTCTCCACCGTGGCCCTCGCCGGGCCGCTCGTGGTATCCGATCGATGGTCTTGAGAGCAGGGATCCGGATGCCGTGACCCACGCCGCGAAAGCTGTGCTCGAGTGGCTCGACGCTCATGCGGCCGATGCCCCGAAGATCGCCCTGCTCGGATTCTCGCAGGGCGCGGCCGTTTCCTTGCAGGCGCTGAGATTGGATGCTTCGCGCTTCGGCGCCGTCGTCGCCCTCAGCGGCTATGCCTCGCCGGGTGAGTTGCCCGATGACGAGGAACTGCGCGAATCCCGGCCGCTGGTGTTCTGGGGGCGCGGGACAAACGACGACGTGATCCCTGCCGTCCTGATCGATCACACCGCGCAGTGGTTGCCCGACCACTCCGAGCTGACTGGACGCGTCTACCCGGGGCTCACGCACAGCATCTCAGAAGATGAACTGCACGACGTGCGGGTGTTCCTGGAGAAGTGGCGCGACGGCTCAGCGAGCTGAGTTCGGGTCGACCTCATCGCCCAGGTCGGGGTTCTCTGCGGGCTCCTCGGCGGATTCTTCTGAGGATTCCTCGGCCGATTCCTCGGCGGAGTGACCGCGCCTACGACGGCGCCCGATTGAGCCGATCGCAATAGCGAAGACGATCCCGACGGCGATGCCGATCGCGAGGCCGAGCCCCATGTTGTCTAGTGCCGAGCCCATCGCGACTCCGACACCCATGCCGATCGCGATGCCGGCGCCCCAGCTCAGTCGCTGGCGCATCTCGCTGCTGCTCATCTGATGGTCGGCCATAACTTCAACGGTACGGGTTCGCAGGAGCTTCAGCATCCGCCCTATGGGGGATCTCGACGAGCAATTTCGGTTGCGCGCTGCGACACGCCCGGGTAACATCGATGATTCCTGTCCGCCGTGTTTGGAAGTTCTTTGATCTGAGTCGTCGCCTCCGCGCCCATCTTTCCGCGCGCTGACCCGACGACCCCTCGACAGGCTCAGGGACCGTATCCGCCATCTTCGGCGTCGATCCGGACACCCCCGGTGTCAGTGCTCTCGCACATTTTCCGGAGACACGTATGTCAACACCGACCCCGCACGCCGCGGTCACTCTCGACCGCCTCACCTTCACCTGGCCGGACGGCTCCACCGCACTCGACACGATCTCTGGCGTCTTCAGCGCCGGGAGCATCGGTCTCGTCGGCCGCAATGGATCCGGCAAGTCGACGCTGCTGCGCCTGATCGCCGGCGACCTCCAGCCCACATCGGGAGCGGTGCACGCCGCCGGTGAGGTCGCCTACTTACCGCAGCAACTGACGCTCGACGTCGAACGCCGCGTCGCCGAACTCCTCGGCGTCGCACCGGCGCTCGACGCCGTTCGCGCTATCGCGCTCGGCGATGTCGACCCGGCGCACTTCGATGCGGTCGGCGACGACTGGGATATCGAGGCTCGAGCCGAAGCATCCCTCGCCGAAGCAGGTCTGGATCCGTCATTCCTCGACCGCTCGGTCGGCGAGCTGTCCGGCGGAGAGTCCGTACTCGTCGCGATTGCCGGCATCCGTCTCCGGCGCGCGCCGATCACGCTTCTGGACGAGCCGACCAACAACCTCGACCGTGACGCGCGCGCGAAGCTCGCCGCGATGGTGCGGTCGTGGAAAGGCACACTGATCGTCGTCAGTCACGATGTCTCGCTTCTCGAACTGATGGATGCCACCGCCGAGCTGTACGCGAACACGCTGAGCGTGTTCGGCGGTCCGTACTCCGAGTGGCGGGCATGGCTCGACGCCGAGCAGGATGCCGCGAAGCAGGACGAACGCGATGCCAAACAGTCACTCAAGAAGGAGAAGCGCCAGCGGATCGAAGCGGAAACGAAACTGGCCGGGCGCGCACAGATGGGGCGCAAGGCATTCATCGAGAAACGCGTGCCGAAGATCGTCGCCAACGGCCGGAAGGCCGCCGCCCAGGTGTCGGCGGGACGGCTGCGCACCGAGGTGGCGGAGAAGGAGTCCGACGCAAGGAACGCGCTTGATGAGGCGGGCCGACGCGTTCGGGGCGATGCTTCGATGAAGATCGAGCTGCCCGATCCGGATGTGTCGGCGTCCCGCCGCATCGCGACGATCGCGGACGGGGAGCGGTCCTGGATCATTCAGGGGCCGGAGCGCGTGGCGCTGATCGGTCGCAACGGCGTCGGCAAGACGACGCTGCTGCGGCGGTTGGTGGCGAGTGCCGCGCACAACTCCGGAGATTCTCGGCAGAACGGCCTCAATAGTGCTGAAAACGTTCCGAAACCCGAAATCTTCAGGAGTTATGCACCGGGCACGCTCACCGCGACCGCGCACACCGACCGGATCGGGTACCTGCCGCAACGGATCGACGGACTGGATGACGCGGCATCGGTGGTCGAGAACATTACGGAGGTGGCACCGGCGATACCGGAGAAGGAGCTGCGCAACAGGTTGGCCCGGTTCCTCATCCGTGGCGGCGCTGCCGACAGAGCGGTGTCATCGCTGTCCGGCGGCGAACGCTTCCGCGTCGCGCTGGCGAAGCTGTTGCTCGCGGACCCCGCGCCGCAACTCGTGGTGCTGGATGAGCCGACGAACAACCTCGACCTCGACACGGTCGATCAGCTCGTCGACGCGTTGCGCGCATACCGCGGTGCCGTGCTCGTCGTCAGCCACGACGATGCGTTTCTGAAGAGATTGGAGCTGGACCTGCTGCTGGAGATCGCTGAGGAACGGATGCAGCAGCGCGAAACCAGGCCGGTCACGCAGTAGGGGCGCAGCTGCTCGAGTCGCTGCGTTTGAGTGCAACTAAACGCAACGGAAAGATTTGCTTCCATCCTTTACAAAATGCATAATTCAATGTCTCTCTCTGTGCGCACATCCCAGCGCACCTCGCAGTAGCTTGCCGTCCTCGAAACGATGTTCGCGCTGCGGACCTCTGACGATTAAGGAGAATCGGCGTGCTCAAAAACACACGCATCACCACCGGTCGAACTCGAAGACTGCGTGCAGCCCTGACAGCCATGGCAATTGTTGCCGGCTCGCTTGTCCTCGCTGTTACGAACCCGGCCCCGGCCCATGCAGCCGAGGCACCGGCCACTCCTGCTTCTGCATTCACAGCGGAGCTGTGCGCGGGCGATACGACGTTCGATCCAGCGACGAGCGGAACTGTTAGCGGCTACGAAAACCTCGCCACCGTCAACGGCGACCGTCTGGCGGCGTACAACGCCGGCCAGGTTGTGCCACTGTACGACACGAACGGCCGCGCCGAGGCCGACTCCACCCCCGCCGTGTGCGCCCTGTACTACGACGCCACCGTCGATGGTCCCGTCACCACCTGGATGTTCTGCACCGATGCCGATCTGCACACGTGCGGCGGCCTTGGTGCCGGCGGCGAGCTCGTGCAGATTCGGGATGACACCGGCACCGCCGTGACCATTCCGTTTCCCGAAGACATCGAGACCACCCGGCTGAGCCAGGACCAGATCGACGCGGTCAGCGCGCTCATCGAGTTCGGGTACACCGGCACTGATTTCATGGGTAACGACGTGGTCGGCGCCACCGACATGACGAGCTTCGAGCGGAGCGTCCTGCAGAACATGGTGTGGTGCATCACAAACCCCGACTCCGCCGGCGGCATGAACTGCTTCCTCACGGGGATTGGCGATGAAGAGCGAGCCGAGCTCGTCGCGGCCGGTGCTGCTCTGCGCCCGGCCATGGCAGTCACGCCGGTGTCTTCCCAGATCGAGATCGGCGAAACGTTGCAGTGGGGCGTCACGACCAACGTCGTGAACACCCCCATCGTCATCGACGCAGACACCGTTGTCACAGTGTGCGCGGGAGACGCCACCATCACCGATGGAATGCTCACCGTGAATGGTGACGCCGGCTCGTCGGTCACAATCTCGCTCTGTGGCGGTCCTGCTTCGGAGGAGGGCGGCTACGAGCTGGCGCTGAGCCGCATCGGCAACGGAAACCGCTTCGTCCAGAGCGACACGGGTGACCTGCTCGACCGCGATTGCCAGGTCTTCGCGCTCTGGGAGACAGAGGGCTTCGACGCTGCGGCGATCATCGATGTCACCGCTGACGCTACGGACGCTGACGCAACCGACGCAACCGACGCCACCGACACTGACGCAACCGACGCAGCCGACGCCACCGACACTGACGCAACCGACGCCACCGACGCAGACGCCACCGACGCCACCGACGCCACCGACGCCACCGACGCAACCGACGCAACGGATGCCGACGCAGCTGACGCAGACGCTGCTGACGCCACGGACACTGACGCAACCGACGCAGACGACGCCGACGACGCAGACGACGCCACCGACACTGACGCAACCGACGCAACCGACGCAACCGACGCAACCGACGCAACCGACACTGACGCAACCGACGCAACCGACGCAACCGACGCTGACGCTACCGACGCCACCGACGCTGACGCAACCGACGCTGCAGACGCCACCGACGCAACAGACGGCGTCTCTGGTTCTGGCAACCAGGGCATTGGAAACGCCGACAACGATGAGACCAGCACGGATGCCGCAGACGCAACCGAGGCTGGGAACGCAGACGGCACGGACCTTGCAACGACCGGTGCCGACGCACCGATCATTGCCCTGTCCGCGGCTGTAATTCTGCTGTTCCTGGGCGGCAGCTTGGTCCTGTTCCGCCGGCTGCGCACGCGCAGCTAACGGGCCTTTTCGCGACTGACGCCGCGGCTGATTTCCTTCGTGAAGTCAGCCGCGGCGTCTGTCATTTCGCGGGCTCAGACGGAGGAAGAAGCCAGCGCCCGCGCCTTCAACACTGCGAAGTCCTCGGCCGAGATCGCTCCGGAATCAAGCAGTGTCTTCGCCTTCAGAATCTCGTCCGCGGGGCTGATCGCCGCCACGTCGCGGATGTATCCCTCGTTGGCTTCGCGCTGACGACGTGCCTCGTCGTTGATGCGATCGGGCATACCGGCACCACGCGCGATGAGATAGATCAGCGAGGTCAACAGCGGAACGAAGACGAGGAACACAACCCATACGGCCTTCGCCCAGCCGTTGAGCTTCTTGTCACGGAACAGATCGATGACGACCAGAATGAATGCGAAGAGCGCGGCGATGAACACGAACGACCAGAAGAACAGCACGATGATGTCCCACAGGGACTCGAGGATTCCCATGACGGATCCAGCTTTCTTTTCGAATTGGACGAGAAATGGACGAGAATCGGCGCGCGATCGTTCGAGCGTCGATCTCCGGAGCGTATCGGTGCACATCGTCCCGATGGTGTCGTAGTGCACATTCGTCGCGGGAATCGCGATGAAAATCATGCACGATGGATGAGCGCGACTACGGTCGGTCACGCCAGCGGTTCGCGGCCGCAATCGCACCACCTGCGGCATGCAGTCGTGCCGCATGCGCATCGGCGGATCCACCCCTATATGAGACGTCGCCGGATCGCTATCATCTGGAGTTATGGACACTCAGTCGCAAGCGCTCTGGGCGCCTTCGCCGTGGTTCCTGACTTCTCCTCCGCAATCTCCCCGAGGCACGATCCCCCGCGAGCGGCTTCTCACGCGTCTGGACGCGTCCACCAGCGATCACGCGGTGACGCTGATCGCTGCCCCCTCCGGTTACGGTAAGACCGTACTGCTGGCGGAATGGGCGCGACGTCGTGAGGCGACGACTGCCTGGCTGACACTGACTCGCCACGATCACGGCGACGAGGCCCTCGTACTCGCGGGCATCCTCAGCGCACTGCGTCGCTTCACGGAACTGCCATCCGAAACTGCCGTGCGGGTGGCGTTGACCCCAGATGCGGACGCCCGCGCGTTGATCGGGCGCATCGCCGAGATCACTGGCTCGCTCGACGAGATCGTGGTCATCGTGATCGATGACGCGCACCACGCCGGCCCGTCCCTGGCGAGCGGTGTGATCGACGTGCTCACGGCACTCACCGCAGGCCGACTGCGCTTCGCGCTCGCTGGCACGCCGGAGCTGACGTCCTGGTTCTCCCGCGTGATAGCCGGAGAGCACACGGCCGTGCTCACCGCCGCCGATCTCGCTTTGACGGCCGAAGAGATAATGACGGACGGGGTCAGTACACCGACTGCAGACGATCGGGCGTCAGCCGCGGCGCTGCGTGAAGCGACCGACGGATGGCCGATCGCCGTGCACCTTCATCGACTGGCCGGGGGCAACGAACCCTCACTCACCGGCGCAGAAGGACTGCTCACCGATTACATAGCCGGCAACGTGCTGCCCCGGTTGAGTCCAGGGCTCGCGGATTTCGTCCTGGCGACCAGCGTCTGCAGTCGGCTGACGCCCGCGCTCGCCGGTGCGCTCAGCGGCGCGGACAACGCCGAGTCTCTCCTTGAGGACTGCGTTTCACAAGGACTTTTCCTGTATCGGCACGTCGACGAGAACGGCTCGAGGATCTACCGATGGCACGATGAGTTCGCGGCACGCTGTCGCGACATCCTCGGACGAGCCGACAGCTCACGCCGGCGCGCCCTGGATGTCACGGCCGCACGCTGGCTGACACCGCACTTCCCCGCAGAAGCCGTGATGCATGCCATGCGCGCGGATGATGCCGCTCTTGCGATCGGTATCATCCGTTCCTCGTGGATGCGGGTGATCATCGAGGCGGGAGCGAAGTCGCTCAATGTGCAGTGTCTCGCGCTTCCGGCGACGCTCGCTGCACATCCGGAGATCCTGCTGATCCGGGCATGCTGCCTCAACCTCATGGGAGACCGCACCGGAGCCGATCTACTCTCCTCCCAGGCGCACGCAGCCGCGAGCACGGACGCCGATTCCCAAATCACCCATGCCTTCGCATCTCTGTTCCTCGCTGATGCGCACTCAGAGCTCGCGTCGGCGGTCGACAGAGCGAAGACCATGTTGGAACTTGGTGGTACCGCGTCAGGAATGCATGCGCACTGCCTGTTCCTGCTCGGCTGGTCCGAACTGCGGCTGCGCCGCGATCCGCAGTCCGCCGTCCGGTTGCTCGAGTCTGCGTTGCACGAAGCGGATGCCGCACGTCTCGTGGTGCTCGCTCGCCGCGCCTCGAACAATCTTCTGTTCGCCCTGGGCTACGCGGGAAACCTCACCCGGGCACGTACGCGCATCGACTCGGGGCTCGCGCAGAGCGAGGCGGTGGAGGACTGGCAGCATTACGACGGCGGCATCGAACTTTTCGCGCGCGGGTTCACCGACTACTGGCAGAACCGCATCCCCGAGGCAGAGCAGGTCTTCCTCGCACTCGTCGCGGCAGGTGGGCACGACGCGTCATATACGGCGCTCGCTCGGGTCTACGTGGCACTGTGCGCCGCGATCGACGGGCGGCCGATGGCACTACGCACTGCACGCGCGACGATCGCCGGGGTGAGCAGGCAGGAGGTCCACGGTCTGCCGTGGCACACCTACCAGGCATTCGCGAGCGCAGAACTGTTCGCTGCCGCTGGCGACTTCGATAAAGCGATTGCCGCCATCGAACCAATCCGCGCTCAGTCAAACGTACCGGTCGTGCGCGTCGGTGCTGCAGAGCTCATGCGACGTGCCGGTCGGCTCGGCGAAGCCGGGCACTTGCTCTCCGCACTGTCCAGGGCTGAGCTCTCGATCTCCTACGTCGCCGCCTCCGCTCACGTGACGGCCGCGCTGATCTCTCACGAACGCGGCGATGATCCCCGGGCGCACCGCATCCTCGAACGCGCGCTCGATGTCGCGGTGCCAGAAGGGGTAATCCGTCCGTTTGCCATAGCGGATGAGGGACTGCGCACTTTGCTCGCCGTCCACGCCGGCAGCGGTACGGCGCACGAAGAGTTCATCGCGTCGCGTCTCGCGTCGCACGGGTCGAGCGGTATGAGTGATCTCGACCATGGTGTCGTGCTGTCCGCTCGCGAACGCGAGATCTACGGATTCCTACACACGAGCATGACGGCGACGGAGATCGGTGAAGCGCTCTTCGTGTCTGTGAACACGATCCGTACACACCAGCGCGCAATCTATCGCAAACTGGGTGTCTCCAACCGGCGCGATGCGATCCGTCTGCGTCTGTAGAGGACTTCTGTCACTCAGTTCGGCGCAGCGGCACCTTCACGTCGCCGCCGCCTTCCTCGGTGATCCGCTCGCCCATCTGCACGAACGTCGGCTCAGAGACGAATCCACCGGCGAACAGCGCCTGGCCCTGGAGGAACTCCGCGGAATGCCGAATCGCCTCCTCTGAGGCGAAACCGAACACCTCAGCCAATTCGGCGAGATCCCGCGGCGCATTCACCCTCATCAGTGCAAGGTTGTCGCACTGTGAAAGCACGTTGGGGTGAATCTTCGTCGGACGCTGGGTGGAGAGCAGCAGCCAGAGTCCGAACTTCCGCCCTTCGGCAGCGATCTGCACGAGTTGTTCGGTGAGTGCCCTCTCGACCGCGGTCTGCGGTTGTGGTGAACAGAGGTTGTGCGCTTCATCGATGACGATCAGCACCGGGCGACGCTCCTCGCGCCGCGCCCAGAGCTGTTCGAGCACGGCGAGCGCTGCCACCTTCGGCTCTGCCGGGTGCGTGAAACCGCCGATGTCGAGAACGGTGACGCGCGGACGTTCATCGATGACATCGACGACAGATTCCGCACCGCGAGACCACAGGTCCCATTCCAGAACCTGCAGATTCTCCATGCGGTTCGCCAGTCTGGCTTCGCTGGCGTCTCCCGATGCCCGCAGCCGCATCAGCATCTCGCGTCCGTCAAAGCTCTGCGCATCTTCCTCGGCGTGAAGCAGCACGTTGTACTCTTCAGCATCCGCGATCGGGTCCAGGTGCAATACCGCCGCTTTGGATGCCGCCGACAACTCGGTGTAGCGAACATGCAGACGCTCGCCCGGCGCGCTGCCCGAACGGAACACCCGGATATCGGCGTCCGCGATCCGGGACGCACTCGCGCCATCCGCAGATGGGCGTGTCTCGCGCAGACGCGTGTAATCACCATTCGGGTCAAGGATGAGCATCGGCAGTTCCGTGTTGAGAAGCAACTGCTCCAAGACCACGCCGAGCGCATAGGTCTTGCCGCTGCCGCTCTGGCCGCACCAGAACGTGTGCCGGTTGAAGCGACGCGCGTCCAATTCGACTGCGGCTGCGGGGTCGCCGATGGCGGACCCGATCGTGAGGTTGGTCATCGGTGTGCCTTTCGCTCGTAGTGCCACATCGATTCCATCGTGTCCGCGGCGACTTCACCGCAGGCATCCGGAAAAATCATCCTCGCTTGATGATGTGGCCCCAACGGCGATACCGGAGGATGAGCGCAATCCCTGAGAAAGGCAGTCCATGGCCGACTCCCCTGTCCCTGTCACCTTCGCAGACTTCGCGCGAGTCGAAAGCGCCCGCATGTTCGCTGGTATCGCCGCGTCGGCTGGTGGATCCAACCGTTGGAACCACTACCGGACGCCGACTCCTGTGGATCAACAGACCGTCATTCGGATGAATCGCGACACGCTGTACAGCGCCGCGATCATCGACGTCTCGCAGGGAGCGAGCATCACCATCCCCGAGGCCGGAGAGCGGTACGTCTCGGTGATGCTGGTGAATGAAGACCATTACATCAATCTCGTGCTGCATTCCGCCGGCACCTATGACCTCACCGCCGACCAGTTGGGAAGCGACTTCGTGCTCGCGGCGGCCCGCGTCCTGGTGGACCCCGAGGATGCGGCCGACGTCGCGGCTGTGAACACGCTGCAGGATCAGTTCGCTCTCTCTTCCGTCGCGGGCAGGCAGTTCGCCATGCAGCCCTACGACGAGGCGTCCTTCGAAACGACACGCGGCGCGATCCTGGAGCTCGCGAAAGGACTCGGCGGCCTGGAGAGCTGCTTCGGCGCGAAGGAGGATGTCGACCCGATCCGCCATCTGCTCGGCACCGCGGCCGGCTGGGGCGGCCTGCCCGAGGCTGAGGCGTTCTACATCAACGTCAATCCGGAGCTCCCGGTCGGCGAGTACACGCTGACAGTCCGAGACGTTCCCGTCGACGGATTCTGGTCGATCTCTCTGTACAACTCGGAGGGCTATTTCGCGGAGAACCCCGCGGGCGCATACAGCGTCAACAACATCACCGGCCAGCGGAACGCCGACGGTTCGGTCACTGTCCGGTTCGGCGGGGATCCCAGCGCGCCCAATGCGCTGCCGATCATGGAGGGCTGGAACTACCTCGTTCGGTTGTATCGTCCGCGTCCTGAGGTGCTGGACGGCACTTGGACCTTCCCCACGATCGAGGCATCATGACGAACAACCAGGCTTCCGCCGGGTTCGAGTACGGGCCGATTGATGTCTACGTGGTCGAGTTCGAAGGAGAGGGCCTCGCGCCTACCGTCCTCGATGCGCTTCTCGAGCTGTCGGCGACCGGGACGGTTCGCGTGGTCGACCTTGTCGTGGTCACGCGAATGTCTGACGGCGAGGTGCGGGTCACCGAGCTGCGTGAGGATGCCGCGAACGCTCTGTCCGGAATCGGACTCGACTTGGAGATCGAGGGACTCATCGGCGAAGAAGACATCGCTGAATCCATCGCTGGCGTCGCGCCCGGCTTCGGGGTGGCCCTTGCTGCGATCGAGATGCGCTGGGCGACCGCTTTGGCTTCTCGTCTCGCCGCCGCGCAGGGACGAGTGGTGCGCACGGAACGCGTTCCTGCCCCACTGGTGAACGAACTGGTCGCGGCCTCACTGGCCGCGGATGAAGGAGCCTGACATGCCGATCATGAGAAGGGGCGGTCGCCCCGGTCTGCTGGGAATGGCCGCGCGGACCGCAGTCGTCGCCGGCACGGCGACTGCGGTGAGCGGTGCCGTCGCACAGCGCCAGCACAATCGCGCCGCCGAGCGGCAGGCTCTGCAGGAACAACAGCAACAGGCGGCATTCGCGCCCGTGACGACTCCCGCGCCGGCGATGCCCGCGGCGCCAGCCACCGATGTTGTCACGCGCCTGCAGCAGCTCGGTGAGCTGCACCAGCAGGGTCTGCTGTCCTCGGAGGAATTCACGCTGGCCAAGCAGCAACTGCTCGGATCCATGAATGCTTGAGATCCTGGGCAGCATCCTTCCCAATGCTGTCGCGGTCGCAATCAGTCCGATCCCGATCATCGCGGTGATCCTCATGCTGATGTCGCCCCGGTCCAAACAGTTGGGGATCGGCTTCCTCATCGGATGGGTTCTCGGAATCCTGGTCGCAACGACCGTGTTCACGCTCCTGGCCGGGGTGATACCGGAGCCGAGTTCCTCCGGCGAATCTCAACCGGTCATCGGAGTGATTCAGCTGGTGATCGGTCTGCTGCTGATCCTGCTCGGCATTCGGCAATGGCGCTCGCGCCCGGCCGTCGGTGTTGAAGCGGAACTTCCGGCGTGGATGTCGAAGATCGATTCACTGCGTGCAATCGCCGCCCTGGGGCTCGGGTTCGCCCTCGCCGCGGTCAATCCGAAGAATCTCCTGGTCGCTGGCGCGGCCGGAACGGTGATCGGGCGGGCCGGCGTCGACCTCGGCAGTTCGATGATCGCCATCGCCTGTTTCATCGTCGTTGCCGCCCTCTCCGTTGCCGCGCCCGTGTTGATCACGATCATCACGCCGGACAAGGCTGCACAGGTTCTGGCTCGTGTGCGCACCTGGCTCGCCGCGAACAATGCGACCATCATGACCGTTGTGTTCATTGTGTTGGGCTCCCAGGTGCTCGGAAAGGGCATCGGTAGCTTCTGAACGCGTGGCGCTGATCACAGCTGCCGCAGCCACGAGTGGCCGGGAAGCGTCCGTTCAAGAGCCTGGCGCAACCAGTCACGACGTGCAACGTCCAGGTACGGCAGGGTGGCGGCGAAGTCGATATCGTCTTTGGGCCGCTGCCCCTTGGCCTTATAGAGGAGTTGGATCTCCGGTTGGAGATAGCGGATGCCATCGCGCATCCACAACGCTTCGGCCATCGGTAACCGGACGGTCGTCACGCTTGTAGACCCACTCCTGGATGCTGCCCGGGCTGAGGAGGATGTCGTACTCCCAGCGATGGGCGGTGTTCGGGCGAACCCAGAGTTGCCCGCAGCCGTCCGGAAGAAGATCTTCCGCTGGTGCGTTCGGACGGTCACCATCGATGAGGGGCTTCAATGCACCGGAAAAGGCAGCCCACACGTGCAGGCGTCCGATGAGGTGGTCTCGGAGCAGGGGGAGTTCTGCGCGCAGCACGGACGGATCAATATCCTCGTGGTGCCGGCGAACTCCGGTGAAAGCCTCCAGAGCCCAGCCTCCGGCGATCCACCAGGTACCCGAGTAGCCGTCGAACAGCTGGGCCGCGTCCGCCGATGTTCGAGGCGCCCAGCTTCCGTAGAGGCTCTCGAACGCGGCGTCATCCATGGACCTCACGTTAGCGCGCGTTGTGCGGGGCCAGCGGCCCGGGGGTCTCAGCGCCGGCTGCTGCGCATCGCGCGCATGTGCGAAAGCTCCGAATCCGCGGCAGACGCCGTGTACTCAGCGGAGTCACGCGGAATCAGGCCGACGCGCCCCTCGGCGTCGTGCAGGATCCCCCAGCCGTAGCGCTTCCCCAACTGCGATGACCGCAAGCACGCCTGCCCTTTGGAGAAGAACTCTTCCCGCGCCGCGGCATCGTCGGCGTCGATACCCTTGCGCAGCGCATGCGTCTCGAAGATGACATCGTCAGACGTCAGCTCGAACGGACGCTCCATGATCAGCCGATACTGCAGCGCAGCGATCGACATGTTCTCCGCGATCGGCGGCTCGGTGCCATGATCGATCGGGCAGTCCTCCGAAACCTCGATGAAAGTGCTCTGATAGTTCGTCGTGTGCGCAGCCATGGCTACAGCATGGCCCCGTCTATCGAAATCGTCCAGGGTCGAAACTATGCGGCGCGGGTGACCGGTCGGCGAGACCGCTGAATTCAAATGTCTGTGGCCCGGGTGATGATTGAAGAATGAGCGACGTGCTCGACCGTTTCACCCCGGCGACCCAGGACTGGTTCCGAGGTGCCTTCAGCGCGCCGACTCCCGCGCAGACCGGCGCATGGAAGGCAATCTCAGCGGGCAAGCACGCGCTCGTGGTTGCCCCAACCGGGTCGGGTAAGACGCTCTCGGCATTCCTCTGGGCGATCGACAGCGTCTTCCGTGCCCATCAAATTCACAAGCCAGCGGATGCCCCGGCATCCGGCCCCGCCGACGGCGAAGCCCACACGCGCATCCTGTACATCTCCCCGTTGAAAGCGCTCGGCGTCGACGTCGAGCGCAACCTGCGCTCGCCCCTGGTCGGGATCGGCCAGTCCGCCCGACGGCTGGGACTCGAAGCTCCGGGAGTGAGCGTGGGCGTCCGTTCCGGCGACACCACCTCCAGCGATCGGCGAAAACTCGTCGCGAATCCGCCAGACATCCTGATCACCACACCCGAGTCGTTGTACCTGATGCTCACCAGCCGCGCTCGTGAAACGCTGCGCGACGTGCACACGGTGATCATCGACGAAGTGCACGCCGTCGCCGCCACCAAACGCGGTGCGCACCTTGCGGTCAGTCTCGAACGCCTCGACTCGCTGCGGCGCTCGCATCGACCGGATGCCCCACCGGCACAGCGCATCGGACTTTCGGCGACTGTGCGTCCCATCGACGAGGTCGCCCGATTCCTCGGCGGATCTGAGCCCGTCGAGATCGTGGCGCCGAAGGCATCGAAGACGTTCGAACTCAGCGTCACGGTCCCGATGGACGACATGACGAACCCGCCGCCACCGCCCGGCACGCCGGCCGCAGGCGATGATCCCGCCGAGTACACGGAGGTCACCGGATCGGTCTGGCCGCACGTCGAAGAGGCCATCGTCGATCGCATCCTCGAGAACAACTCGACAATCGTCTTCTCGAACTCGCGTCGTCTCGCGGAACGACTGACCGGACGACTGAATGAGATCTACGCGGAGCGCATCGGCGCGCCTCTTCCCGAGGCAACGGCACCGCCCGCCGCGATGATGGCACAGGGTGGGTCCACGGCGGGCGCCGATCCCGTGCTCGCCAAGGCACACCACGGCTCGGTATCCAAAGAGCAGCGCGCTCTCGTCGAAGAAGAACTGAAATCCGGCATCCTGCGCTGTGTCGTCGCAACCAGCAGCCTCGAACTCGGCATCGACATGGGCGCGGTCGACCTCGTCATCCAGGTCGAGGCACCACCATCCGCGGCATCCGGTCTGCAGCGCGTCGGCCGTGCGGGGCACCAGGTCGGCGAGATCAGCCGCGCCGCGCTCTTCCCGAAGCATCGCGGCGACGTTTTGCACACCGCGATCGTCACCGAACGGATGCTGGCGGGCAAGATCGAGGCGATCGCCGTGCCGCGCAATCCGCTCGACATCCTCGCCCAGCAGACCGTCGCCGCCTGCGCGCTCGACCCGCTCAGCGTCGAGGAGTGGTTCGAGACGGTGCGCCGCAGCGCGCCGTTCCACACGCTGCCGCGCTCGGCGTACGAGGCGACGCTCGATCTGCTCGCCGGCCGGTTCCCCTCCGACGAGTTCGCCGAGCTGCGCCCCCGACTTGTCTGGGACCGAGATGCCGGCACCCTCACCGGCCGCCCTGGCGCACAGCGCATCGCTGTCACCAGCGGCGGCACAATCCCCGACCGCGGCCTGTTCGGTGTCTTCGTCGCCGGCGAAGGAGCCGGACGCCGAGTCGGTGAGCTCGACGAGGAGATGGTCTACGAGTCCCGCGTCGGCGACGTCTTCACCCTCGGCACCACGAGTTGGCGAATCGCCGAGATCACCCACGACCGCGTCAACGTCATCCCGGCCTACGGACAGCCAGGACGCGTGCCGTTCTGGCACGGCGACGGCATTGGCCGCCCCTTCGAACTCGGTGAGGCGCTCGGTGCGTTCTCCCGAGAAGTAGCATCCGCCCCGCCAGAGAAGGCGGCCCAGCGCCTGATCGATGCGGGCCTGGACGAGCAGGCGCGCCGCAACCTGCTCGCGCATCTCAGCGAGCAGCGCGAGGCAACCGGCACCCTCCCCACCGATCGAACTCTGACCGTCGAGCGCGGTCGCGACGAGGTCGGCGACTGGCGTGTCATCCTTCATTCCCCATACGGCATGAAGGTGCACGCGCCGTGGGCGCTGGCGATCAACGCCCGGGTGCGCGAGCGGCTCGGCGTCGATGGCTCTGCTGTTGCCAGCGACGATGGCATCATCGTGCGGATCCCGGATGCTGACGCCGAACCGCCGGGCGCCGAACTGTTCGTGTTCGAACCCGATGAGCTGGAGCACGTCGTCACCGAGGAGGTCGGCGGATCAGCCCTGTTCGCGTCCCGTTTTCGCGAGTGCGCGGCGCGTGCGCTGCTCATGCCGCGCATGAATCCGAATAAGCGCACCCCGCTGTGGCAGCAGCGACAGCGTTCCGCGCAGTTGCTCGAGGTGGCCCGCCGCCATCCGACCTTCCCCGTGATCCTCGAGACGCTGCGCGAAGTTCTGCAAGATGTCTACGACCTCCCCTCGCTGCGCCGACTCGCGACGTCGATTGCCGAGCGACGCGTCCGCCTCATCGAGACCGAGCCCGCCCAGCCCTCCCCGTACGCGCGCGATCTGCTGTTCGGCTACGTCGGCGCATTCATGTACGAGGGCGATTCGCCGCTGGCCGAACGACGGGCAGCGGCGTTGTCGGTCGACCCGGCACTGCTGGGAGAGCTGCTCGGCACGGTCGAACTGCGCGAACTGCTCGACCCGGACGTGCTCGCCCAGTTCGAACGCGAAGCCCAGCGGCTCGACCCGGAACGGCGCGTGCGCGGGCTCGAGGGCGTTGCCGATCTGCTCCGGTTGCTCGGACCTCTCGATGCCACTGAGGTCGCCGAACGACTGCAGCCCGCCGAGGCTGGTTCCGAATCCCAGACGGAGGTACCCGTCGACGGCGTGTCGGACGGGCGACACTCCGACCAGAGCCCCGACCGTCTGGGATCCGGCACACAGGAGGCATCTGCCCACCTCGACGCGTTGATCGCCGCGCGCCGCGCCATCTCCGTCACCATCGCCGGTATCCAGCGCGTCGCCGCGATCGAGGATGCCGGGCGCCTGCGCGACGCGCTCGGTGTGGCGCTGCCCACGGGCATCCCGATCGCCTTCCTCGAGCCGGTCGCCGATCCGCTCGGTGATCTGCTCGCGCGCTTCGCCCGCACGCACGGTCCGTTCACAACGGATGCTGCCGCCGCTCGATTCGGTCTCGGTGGCGCCGTCGCACGCCACACTCTGCAACGGCTCGAGCAGGCGGGACGGCTCGCCAGCGGCTATTTTCTGCCGAACGCGGCGGGCACCGGGTCGGAGTCCGAATGGTGCGATGCCGAAGTGCTGCGCCGCCTGCGGATGCGCTCGCTTGCGGCGATCCGCGGCAGCGTCGAGCCGGTCTCCCCCGAGGCCTACGCACGCTTCCTTCCGGCGTGGCAGCATCTGGATCGTCCGCTCGAAGGCATCGACGGCGTGCTGAACGTCATCGAGCAGTTCGCCGGGGTGCCGATTCCCGCCAGCGCCTGGGAATCGCTGGTGCTGCCCTCACGAGTGCGGGACTACACACCAGCGCTGCTGGACGAACTGACCGCGAGCGGCGAAGTCGTCTGGTCTGGGCATGGCACGTTGCCAGGGCGTGACGGGTGGGTGTCGCTGCATCCCGCCGACCTTGCCCCATTCACACTGCCCGAGCCAGAGGGCGCGGCGTCGGAGTCCCTCGAAGCCGACCTGCTCGCGGCGCTCAGCGCCGGCGGCGCCTACTTCGCAGCTCAGTTGCGCGACATGACCTCAGCCCCAAACGAGCAGTCCGTGCTCGACGCCCTCTGGAATCTGACCTGGTCGAGCCGCATCACGAACGACACCTTCGCGCCCGTGCGCCAGCTGCTCGCCGGCGGTTCACAGGCGCACAAGTCGGTGCGCCGCGCGCCGCGCACACGCGCCTACCGGGGTGTCTCTTTCTCCGGCCAGACGCCGCGTCCGACGATCACCGGCGGACGCTGGTCTGCCCTGCCTGCAACCACAGGAGCGCAGACCAGTACGGATGCTGCGTGCCGGGCAACCGTCACCGCGGGGCTGCTACTCGACCGCTATGGGGTCGTCACCCGAGGCGCCGTGCAGTCCGAGGGCGTACCCGGCGGCTTCGCCCAGGCGTACCGAATACTCGCCGGGTTCGAAGAGGCCGGACACTGCCGCCGCGGGTACGTCATCGAGAAGCTCGGCGTCGCGCAGTTCGCAGCATCCGCCACCGTCGACCGCCTGCGCACCTTCGCAGCCCTCGCCGACCCACCCCCGCTGAAAGCCATCACCCTCGCCGCGACCGACCCGGCCAACCCCTACGGCGCGGCGCTCGGCTGGCCGCGACGAGAGGGCGTCTCCCACCGGCCCGGGCGCAAAGCGGGCGGGCTGGTCGTCCTTGTCGACGGTTCGCTCGTGCTCTACCTCGAACGCGGTGGACGCACTGTGCTCGCATTCGATGATGATCCGGAGGTACTGCGGGCCGCGGCATCCGATCTCGTAGCAACCTCGCGCGCCCGCCGGCTGGAGACACTCACCGTGGAGAAGATCAACGGTGAGGCGATCTATGCGACACCGTTCGCGCTGGCTCTGCAAGAGGCCGGATTCGTTCCCACCCCACGCGGGTTCACGCTGCGCAAGGCGCTGTGAAGTTACGATGACCAGTGAGCGACCCATCACAAACCTGCAGGCGAGGTACCCCTATTGATCCGTGAATTCTTCGCCGGGGTTCGCATCCTCCTTCGCGGGTTCGGCATGTGGCGCACGCACCCGAAGCTGCTTGCGCTCGGGCTCATTCCGGCCTTCATCGCCTTCGTCGCGCTGGTGGCCGCGCTCATCCCCCTCGGGTTCACGCTCGGCTCGATCACCGACTGGATCACCCCGTTCGCGGACAGTTGGCTCTCGCCATGGCGAGAACTGCTGCGGGTCGGCCTCGGCATCGTGATCTTCATTGCCGCGCTCGCCCTTGCCGGGACGGTGTTCACCGCTCTCACCCTGACCATCGGGGATCCGTTCTACCAGCGCATCTGGCGCGGCGTCGAGCGCGAGCTCGGCGGGCCAGAGCCCAGCGGCGAGACCGGCTTCTGGACCACCGTGGGTGAGGGCATCCGGCTGGTCGTCCTGGGCATCCTGGTCGCGCTGTTGACGCTGCTGCTCGGTTTCATGCCGCTCGTCGGTGGTGTGCTCGCCTCGGTCATCGGTGTCATCCTCTCCGGACGGTTGCTGGCACGAGAGCTCACCGCCCGTGCCTTCGATGCCCGCGGGATCACGACCTACACACGCTCCGAACTGCTCGGCAGCGGACGGGCACGGGTGATCGGTTTCGGTGTCGCCACCCAACTCTGTTTTCTGGTGCCGCTCGGGGCGATCGTCACGATGCCGGCGGCTGTCGCGGGTTCCACGATCCTCGCCCGCAGCCTGCAGGACAGCCGGGAGGTGTCGCAATGGGCCGCCCCGACGGCTCCGGAGCGACCCATTGCGCCACCTCCGGCCACCATGACGGCGCAGAACGCGCCGAGAGACCCGGAGCACCCGAGTGCCTGAGGGAGACACTGTCTTTCGCGCCGCGCAGCGACTGAACACCGCGCTCGCCGGGCACACCGTCACACGATTCGACCTGCGCGTTCCTGCCTTCGCGACCGCCGATCTCACCGGTGAATCCGTGCACAGCGTAGTTCCCCGCGGCAAGCACCTGCTGATGCGCATCGGTCAGCACACGCTGCATTCTCATCTGCGCATGGATGGCGCCTGGCTCGTGTACAGCGCGGGCGAGAAGTGGCGGCATCCGGCGTTTCCGGTGCGCGCGATCGTCGGCACCGCACGGTGCGAAGCTGTCGGCGTCGACCTCGCCGAGATCGAGCTGGTCTCAACCCGCGACGAGGGACAGCTCGTCGACTATCTGGGCCCTGATCCCCTCGCCGAGGATTGGGATGCTGCAGCGGCGGCGCGGCGCGTGGGCGCGGATGCCCGCAGCATCCATGTCGCCCTGCTCGATCAGCGAAACGTCGCCGGTTTCGGCAACGAATACGCAGCGGAGCTCCTCTTCCTGCGCGGAATCCTGCCCACCACGGCGGCATCTGACGTCGACGCCCGAGCGCTGCTCGATCTGGGCGCGCGCACGATCCAGGCCAACCGGAACCGGCTCGATCGCACCTTCACGGGGGTGAACCGGCGGGGCCAGACGACCTGGGTGTACGGTCGCGCGAATCGTCCGTGCCGCCGATGTGGCACACTCATCCTGCGCGGCGAACAGGGCGCCGACGCGACCCGCGAACGGGTGACGTTCTGGTGCCCGCGTTGCCAGAGGTAGCCATCATCTCGATTCGGGAATGAATCGGGCCTCGCCGTGGTTGTTGATATATCCGGAGGTGTCCGGACACGGGAGGAATCTTGGGTAAGAACTACATCGACATCGAAGACGACCAGGGCAAGGCACTGCGTTACCGCAAGCATGTCAATGGTCGAGGACTGGTCGCGCACGGCGCGAAGGTGCATCCGCAGGCTGTGGTTGAAATCGGCGCCTATGTCGAACCCGGCGCGCGCATCGGCGCCGGAGCAATACTCGTGCGCGGAGCGTGGGTTGAACCTGATGCCAGCATCGGCGAAAACGCGTACATCGACGCTCACGCCCACATCGGCGCTGGCGCTGCCGTCGGCGACGGCGCCCACATCGGCGTCCGCACAGAGATCGGCGCGGGCGCACGCATCGCCCGCGGAGCACGCATCGGCGACGACGAGACCGTCGCCGCGGGCCTGCGCATCGCGACCGACCGCAGGGGCCTCTGGCTCGCTGCCTGAGCACCTCACCTGAACCTGCACGAATACCGCGCCGGGACTGCCACCCATCGTGACAGTCCCGGCGCGGTATTACCGTTTCGGGCTACTTCAGCGACCGCCGAATGAGCATCGACACGCTCTCGACCACGACCACCATCGCGATGATGACGAGCACATAGGCCAGCACTTCGTCGAAGTGTCGGCCCTGCAGAGCGTTCAGCAGCAGGAAGCCGATACCGCCGGCACCGACGATGCCGAGCAGGGTCGCCGAGCGGATGTTCTGCTCGAGCAGGTACATCAGGTGACTGACCATCGCGGGAACAGACATCGGCATGGTGGAGGAGAAGAACACTTGAGTGCGGGTGCCACCGGCGGCGAACAGCGCCCGCTCGGGGCCGCCTGGTACCTCTTCCATCGAATCGCCGATGAGCTTTGCGAGCAGGCCCACTCCGCCGATACCCAGCGCGAGCGCACCGGCCTGCGGCCCGATGCCGGCTGCGATGATGAACAGGATCGCGATGACCAGGTCCGGGATCGCACGAATGACGAGGGCGATGCCCCGGAACGTATTGCGCACCCAGCTGTTCGGAGCGACGTTGCGGGCGGACAGCGGCCCGACGACAGCCGAGATGATCGTGGCCATCAGGGTTGCTGCGAACGCGATCTGAATGGTCGTGACCACCGCGGCCAGAACGTCGCCCCAGCTGCGGCTGCCGAAGTGCGGCGGCCAGATCGCCCGGTCGCGCTCGGGATTGACCAGTTCGCTCCATGACGGGGCGAACATCTTCGCCACGTCCGGCGCGGCGTAAAGGAATGCTGCCACGACGAGGAGGATGCCGGCCCACACCCACACTGTGTTGCCGATGCGGCTCCGATCCCACGGCCGGTGCATGGCCGCTTCGATCCGGGCGTTGCGATCCTGCGTCTTGATCGTGCTCGTGACGCCGGCGGATGCCGACGGCTTGCGCGACACCGCACGGGCAACCGAGTCACCAACGCCCTTCCCGGTCGGACGGACGTTCAACAGGCGAGCGCGCAGCAGCGACGAGACGATCTCGAAAGCCACACACAGGGCGATGATGATGACCACCAGCGGGATCACTCGACGCATGCCCGCAGGCCCGCCGTGCAGCGCTCCGTTGAGCTCGTAGCCGATGCCAACGACGCCCACGACGCCGAGGATGACCGTCGCACGCAGGTTGATGTCGGCGCGGTGCAGCGTCACAGCGACCCAGGCGGGCAGCACCTGCGGCACGACCCCCGACCAGAACTCCTGCGACTTCGAACCGCCAGCCGCGCGGATCGCGAGCCTCGGTCCCTCATCGATCTGCTCAATGGCATCCGCGAACATCTTGGAGATCATGCCCACCGAATGCAGACCGATCGCGACGATCGCGGGGAGTGTTCCGGAGTTGAACCAGAGGAAGGCGAGGACCACGACGAAGACGACGTCGGGAATCGCGCGGGCGATCACGCCGATCGCACGGCACAGCGCCATCACGGCGGAGTTCGGGGTCGTGTTCCGCGCGGCGCCGTACGCCACCGGAACCGAAAGCACCGCAGCAAGCGCCGTACCCGCGATCACCAGGGAGAGGGTGATGACGATCGTGAGGAACATGTCCCAGATCGGCTCGAACCCGACCCAGGTGGTGACGAACACCGTCGTGCCGTCTGCCTGCCGCTCGCCGGCGACCTCCCAGCCCGGCCACTGCATGGGTGTCGCCATGGTGAGGAATCGGCTGATGTTCCCGGCGGTGACGTCGAGGCTCTTCAACGAGTAATCGAGGCCGATGAACGACCACACACCGAGGGCAAGGATCGCGATGATGGTGCCGTACGAGACGATCGCGGACAGACGCGGAGCCGGCCGCGGCACGGATGCTGCACGCGGGGCGGTCGGTGACTCGATCGTGCGTGGAGCAAGTGCGGTCATGCCGGTTCCTCGTTGGCGAAGTCCTCGGCGAGGCGCTCGCGGGCGGCAGCACGGTACAGCTCGCGGCTGAGCACCTGCTCGCGGGCCTCCGCGAGCTCGTCGTCCAGCGCATGGATCTCGCGGGTAGTAGTGGCAACCCGACCGTAGATCTCCATCACTTCTTCGCGCGTCAGGTCGTCGGTGCTGGTGTCGAGGACGACGGCGCCGTTGCGCAATCCGATGATGCGGTCACCCCAGCTGAGTGCGAGGTCGACCTGGTGCAGGGAGCAGATCACCGTCAGCGAGCGCTCCGCGGCGATCTCGCGGATCAGCGCCATGACCTGGCTGCTGGATTCGGGATCGAGGGATGCCACCGGCTCGTCGGCGAGCAGGATCTCCGGGTCCTGCATCAGCGCGCGCGCAATGGCGACGCGCTGCTGCTGACCACCGGAGAGATTGTCGGCGCGCTGGTATGCGAAATCGAGCAGGCCGACCCGCTCCAGGTGTCCGAGTGCCTTCTCGCGCATGGAGCGCGGGTAGGTGCGGATGCCGACGCGCGGGCCGCGCAGCGTGGACAGGCCACCGGTGAGCACGTTTTCCAGCACAGTCAGGGCACCGACCAGCTCGAACTGCTGGAAGATGAAGGCGATACGCCCGCGCAGCGCCCGAAGCTCGGACCCGCGCAGGGCGGAGATGGTCTGGCCGAGAGACTCGACCGCACCGGTGGTGGGAGTCTCCAGCGCGTTGATGTGACGCAGCAGCGTCGATTTCCCTGAACCGGACAGGCCCAGGAGCACGACGATCTCTCCGGGATCGACGGCCAGCGACACCCCCGACAGAGCTGGTTTTCCGGCTCCGGGATATGTCTTACCCAGATCTGCGATCTGGACGGCGGGGGTGTCGCTGTACGTCATCTGTTTACTCCTGGATTGTCAGTGCGTCGGGAACCGGGATCAGGCGCGGCAGGCCTCGACCTCGTCTGCGATCTCATCGCACAGGGTGCGGATGAGGTCGTAGTACGAGTCGTCCACTGCGCCGAAGCCGAACCAGCCATCGGTGAGGAACTCGTTGAGCTCAACGCCAGAGTCGGTCAGGTCGGACTGGGTGCTGTCGGCAAGCGCGTCGAAGAGCTGGTCCTTGACTTCCTGCGGGAGGCCCGCCTGCAGAACGATCGGCGCAGCCGGAACCTGCACGCTCTCGACCTCGACGAGCTCGCCGGAGTCGATGAGCGGCTGGGCGTCGAGGTCCTGTGCGAAGCCGACCTGGCAGTCGACACCCTCGGCGACCTTCTTCGCGTTGAGGTCGTGAGCCTCACCGAAGACGCGGTCGTTCGCGGGGACGGTGACCCCGACATCCAGCAGGCCGCCCATGGGAACGGCGAAGCCGGAGGTGGAGGTCGGGTTGACGAAGCAGACCGGCTGGTCGGCGAAGTCCGCGAGTGAGGTGATTCCGGATTCCGGGTTCGCGACAGCGACCGAGAAGTATCCGGGCTCAGCGCCATCCTGGGTGATCTGCGCACCGATGGGCTCGATGTCAGCGCCGGCGTTCTGCGACTGGTAGTAGGTGAACGCCGAGATCTGTGCGATGTCGATCTGGTTGGCGGCGAGCCCCTGCACGACGGCGGTGTAGTCGGTCGCCTGGAAGAAGTCGACCTTCTTACCGGTGATCTCAGCGATCCAGTCGGCGATCGGCTGGGCGTCCTGGTCGGCGCCCTCGTGGTCGGGGAGAACAGCGAAAACAAGGGTGTCGGAGTCGCCGGAGGCGAACGTGCCTTCCGCGCTCTCACCGCCGGTTGCTTCTCCGCCGGTTGCGGAATCAGCCGGGTCAGCGGCACAGGCGGCAAGACCGAAGGCGAGGGTGAGACCGGCGGCGATCGCGAGACCGCGCTTCAGAGTTGACTGCATGGGGAACCTTTCGCAGGCGTGGGTGCATGGGTTTTCTCGGCGGGACAGCCGATGTCGAACAGCTAAAGCTCCGCAGGCGACCGCAGCGCGGCGCGCTTCTGACGGCTGCGTGAACGAGTCGTGAATTCCGCGAGCGCGAGCAGCCGCGAGTACGCTGAACCCATGGCACATTCCGGCAGATCACGCTCTCGCGCGTCATTGGGCGGACCCGCTCGATCGACGAAGCGGCAGCCGGCGAAGCATCCGCAGAAAGTCGCGAAGAAGCAGCCCGCACCGCCGCCGCCCCCGGCCCCCGAACCGCGCACGTTCCGCCTCGGAGCGGTTGCGGGTGCGACACCGGGCAAGTGGATCGACACGTGGAAGAAGCGGATGCCCCATGTCACGCTCGAACTCGTCCCGATCGAGGCGGAAACGCAGCGCTCAGCCCTCGATGAGTTGGATGCTGCCCTCATCCGCCTGCCGCTGACCGATGAGAGCCTGCACCTCATTCCTCTTTACGACGAGCTCGCGGTGGTCGTGGCATCCATCGAATCGCACCTTCTGGCAGCCGATGAGCTCACCGCCGCTGACCTCGCCGACGAAGTGCTCATCACGCCGCTGGACGACGTGCTCGGGCCGCTGGATATTCCCGGCATCCAGACCCCGCGCTTCGCGCCGCTTCCCACCACCGGAGAAGCGATCGCGACGGCCGCATCCGGTGTCGGCATCGTCATCGTGCCAATGTCGCTCGCGCGGATGCACCAGCGCAAGGATGCCGATTACCGCCCGCTCGTCGACGGACCGGTTTCCACCGTCGCACTCGCCTGGCCCCGCGAGCGGACGACCGAAGACGTCGAGGCGTTCGTCGGGATCGTGCGCGGACGCACGGCAAACTCCTCCCGCTGACCGGCGATAGATTTATCTGCATGTCCAGCGATCGCAACGGCCCCAAGGATGCTTCCCGGCGGCAGTTCTTCAAGATTGGCGGCGCGGCTGCTCTCGGTGCTGCCGCCGGTGGTGCTGCCGGTGCGGCTATCGGCGCAGCATCCGGATATCGTGCCGGTTTCGCCGCTGGTGACAGCCATTTCGACGCGCTTGAGCCGCGATCGGCACCCGGCTTCGACCACATCGTCGTCGTCATGGGCGAGAACCGCTCCTTCGACAACCTGCTCGGCCACCTGTACACCCCCGATGATCTGCCCGAGGGGCAGAGCTTCGACGGGATCGCGTTCGGGGACTACTCGAACGTCGCACCCGACGGCACCGTGATTCCCGCCCACGTGTACGACGGCCCGACGGATGACGTGATGGGCTACCCGAATCCCGACCCGGGCGAGGAGTTCCCGCACGTCAACACCCAGCTCTTCGAGCACGTCGCCCCGGGAGAGAACGAGCACCTGTGGGTCGAGGAGATGTCGTCCCCGTACAACACCCCGCCCCGTGGCGCGAAGCCGACCAACGGCGGATTCGTGCAGGACTACTTCATCAACTATCGCCGGCTCCAAAACGGCAAGAAGCCGAGCACAGATCAGCTGCAGAACATCATGGGCGGCTTCTCCCCGCAGATGCTGCCGGTGCTGTCGACGCTGGCGAAAGAGTTCGCTGTCTTCGACAATTGGTTCGCGGCCGTGCCATCGCAGACGTTCTGCAACAGATCGTTCTTTCATGCCTCGTCCTCGCATGGATTCGTCACCAACAAGCACGGCGGCGGCTACGACAAGTGGATCGATGCCGATGAGATCCCGACGATCTTCAACCGCCTCGAGGATGCCGGTCTCAGCTGGAAGATCTACTACGACGAATTGCAACTCGTCTCATACACCGGCTTTCTGCACGCACCGGCGCTGCAGCGCTTCTGGAAGAGCGAACATTTCGCCACGATGGACCAGTTCTACGCCGACACGGCAAACGGCACCCTGCCGGCGTACGCATTCATCGAACCCCGGATGACGTTCAACCACAACGACTTCCATCCGCCGTTCGGCAAGCTGCGCGGGAGCAAGATCGACGTCGTCGAGGTCGTCGACAGCGCGATCTCGGACGTGCGCGCCGGTGAGGCACTCATCCACGAGATCTACACGGCGGTCAAGAACTCGCGCACGCCGAAGGGTTCGAACGCGGTCAACACGATGCTGCTGATCACCTTCGACGAGCACGGCGGAACCTACGACCATGCCGCACCTCCTGCCGCCCAGCCCCCGTATACGGATCAGGAACCCGGCGAGATGGGCTTCGGATTCGACCGACTCGGATGCCGCGTTCCCGCCATCGCCGTGTCGGCGTACACCCGTCGCGGCACGATCATCAACGACGAGATGCACCACGGCGCTGTCATCAAGACGCTCAGCGAACTGCACGGCCTCGAGCCCCTGACTCACCGCGACGCCGGGGCGAACGATCTGTTGTCGATCGTGAACCTCACCGAACCGCGGCATCCCGATGACTGGCCGGAGACCATGCCGCAGTGGGTGCCCGCCAACCCGCAGGAGGCACCGCCGCATCCTGCCCACGTGCACAAGGACAAGCCGCTCAGCCCGCCCGCGCGCGGACTCATCGGGCTGTTGCAGGCGAGGTTCGGAGATTCGGATGCCCCGGAGCCAGAGACCTACGCCGAGGCGTATGAACTACTGCACAAGCACGGTACCGGAGTGATGGGCCCGAACTGATGGCGTCGATCCTCTACGTCTGCGTGCGCCCGGAACGCGGCGCCGCCGACGCCGAGCATGTGTCGTTCCAGCGCGGGCTCGGCGTCGCAGCGCTCGATCAGCTCGACCTCATCTCCGATCCACTCACCGATGAGCTGCTCAGCCGCCACGATAGTTTCGTCATCGGCGGCTCACCGTTCAACGTGACGGATGCTGTGAAGACGCCGTTGCAGCAGCGCGTCGAAGCCGACCTCGAGCGCATCGCCGCTCGCGCGCTGTCCGGAGAAGCCGCCGCGATGTTCACCTGCTACGGCATCGGCGTCGTCACCCGGCTGCTCGGCGGTGCGCTCACGCTCGAGCGGCCCGAATCCACGCGCGCATCCGAGATCCGCACCACCGATGAGGCCGCATCCGACCCGCTCTTCGGACCGAGCGCACCCGCGCTGACCGTCTTCACCGCGCACAAAGAGAGCGCGGTGGCCGTCCCGCCCGGTGCGACGCTTCTCGCGACCAACGCCGCCTGCGCGGTACAGGCGTACCGGGTGGGAACGCAGCTGTATGCGACGCAGTTCCACCCCGAGCCGAGTCCGCAGGACTTCGCGAACCGCATGACGTTCTACCGAAACAACGGCTATTTTGATGCTGCCGAATTCGACGCGGTGAAAGCAGAGATCCTCGCCGCCCAGGATGTGGGTGGCGAGGATCTGCTGCGCAGGTTCGCGCTAACGTTCGGCTGACGACGAGGTTCCGTCACACCTCCTGGAGCACGGCCGCCTTCACGATGAGGCCGTTCTCGTCAGCATCCACATGCACATCGCCACCATCGTCCAGAGCGCCGCTGACCAACAGATCGGCGATGCGATCATCGACTTCCCGCTGGATCAGGCGGCGCAGCGGACGAGCACCGAACTCCGGTTCGTAGCCGTGCTCGCCGAGCCATTCAACCGCGGCATCCGTCACGTGCAGACGCATATCCCGCTCAGCCAGACGGGCCGAGCTCGCGCTGAGAAGCAACCGCACGATGGGCACCAACTCATCGCGAGTCAGCTTCTGGAACAGGACGATCTCGTCGATGCGGTTGAGGAACTCCGGTCGCATCGCCTCACGGAGCTTTCCCATCACGCGATCGCGGAGATCCTTCATCGATGCGAAGCCGTTTGCCGAGGCATCCTGCGATGAGACGAAACCGAGCGCACCCGAGCGTGAGGCGAGGAACTCGCTGCCGATGTTCGAGGTCATCACGATCACCGTGTTTCGGAAGTCGACGGTGCGCCCCTGACCATCGGTGAGGCGTCCGTCATCGAGCACCTGCAGCAGCAGGTTGAACACGTCGGGGTGCGCCTTCTCGATCTCATCGAACAGCACGATCGAGTACGGATTGCGCCGCACCCGTTCGGTCAGCTGTCCCGCCTCGTCGTAGCCGACGTATCCGGGAGGGGCACCGACGAGCCGCGACACCGTGTGACGTTCACCGAACTCGCTCATGTCGAAGCGGATCACCGCACTCTCGTCGTCGAACAGACGGTCAGCGAGAGCCTTCGCAAGCTCCGTCTTGCCCACACCCGTCGGTCCGAGGAAGAGGAACGAACCGACCGGTCGGCGGGCATCGCCCATGCCGGTGCGGCTGCGACGGACGGCACGTGCCACGGCGGCGACAGCGTCATCCTGACCGATCACCCGCGCATGCAGGTCGCTCTCCAGGTCGGCGAGACGCTCACGCTCACCCTCGGTGAGGCGGCTGGCCGGGATACCGGTCGCCCGCGCGATCACCTCGGCGATCTCGCGCTCATCGACGATCGCCGGACCGTCAGCCGAGTGCCCGGATTCGACCGCGTCGATCCGCGCTTGAGCCTGAACCATCTCATCGCGCAGCCGCGATGCCTCCTCATAGTGCTCAGCCGCAACGGCCGCGTTCTTCTGTGCCTCGAGGTCGGCGAGCTCTGCCATCAGCGCGGAGGTGTCCTCGGGCAGGCCCAGCTTCAGCCGCAGCCGCGCACCGGCCTGATCGATCAGATCGATCGCTTTATCCGGCAGAACACGCTCGGGCAGGTAACGCGCGCTCATCGTCACGGCAGCGCGCAGCGCGGCATCCGTGTAGGTCACGCGGTGGTGATCCTGGTACGCGTCTGCGAGGCCCTCGAGGATGCGCACGGCGTCCTCGATGCTCGGCTCGTCCACCTTCACCGGCTGGAAGCGGCGCTCCAGCGCCGGATCTTTCTCGATCTGGCGGTACTCCTTGAGCGTCGTAGCGCCGACCATGTGCAGGTCTCCACGAGCGAGGCGCGGCTTGAGGATGTTGCCCGCATCCATTCCGCCCTCTCCCGATCCGCCGGCGCCGACGACGGTGTGCACCTCGTCGATGAACACGATCACCGCATCCTTGCGGGCGGCGATCTCATCCATGGTCTTGGTCAGACGCTCCTCAAAATCACCGCGGTAGCGGGCTCCGGCGAGCATGCCGGGCAGATCGAGGGAAATCACCCGGCGCCCCTCGAGCTGGGCGGGAACGGTGCCGTCGACGATTGCCTGTGCGATGCCGTCGACGATCGCCGTCTTGCCGACACCGGCCTCGCCGATCAGGACGGGGTTGTTCTTCGTCCGGCGGCTGAGGATCTCAATGGTCTGCTCGATCTCCTCGCTGCGGCCGATCACCGGGTCGAGAGCGCCTTCGCGGGCGCGCGCGGTCAGGTCGATGCCGTACTTGTCGAGCATGGGCGAGTCGGATGCCGCGTCGCCGGTCTGCGCGGCATCGCCGCCCACCGGTGCATCGACGTGCTCACGGACGCCCTCGGTAAGGGCATCCGCCGTCACGCCGATCTGTGCGAGAACCTGACCTGCCGGCACGTCCTGGCCGAGCACGAGCGCGAAGAAGAGGTGCACGGGCTCGATGTATGTCGCGCCGGAAGAGCGGGCCACCTGATACGCGTGGAAGAGCGCACGAGAAGCGCTCGGAGTGATCGTCGCAGCATCCACTCCGGCGCGCTCGGCGGGCGATGGCAACCGGGTCTCGACAGCGTCAATGATCTGCTGCGGGGTCACCCCGATGCGCTCGATCGCCTGCGCGACGGCGGTGTCCTCGACGATCTTGCGCAGGATGTGCAGGGCATCGATCTCGGTCTGTCCGCGTTCCAGAGCAAAACGGCCCGCGCTCTGCAGAATCTGCTGCGTGCGCGCGGTGAGGAACCGGCTGAGGTCGATCGATCGCGTCTGACGGGCTCGATCGCCCGCGAGATAACGAGCGAGGAACTCATCGAACGAGTCCGCGCCGGTGTCGCTGAAGTCGTTGGGCATGTGCGTTCTCCTGAAAGTTGAGTGCAGTTCACTCAAGTTAAACGCGCGGAGGACGCAAGTATTCCCGACGAGTGTCAGAGGCTGCGCATCAGCTCGATGCGTTCGCGGAGATAGGCGTCCAGCGGCATGTACGCACCCGTCGGAGACCATCGCACGTGCGGGATGGCATCCACCGATGCGAGCGGGCCGGATGAGCCGCCGGCATCCACCACATTCACATCAATGACCGACCAGCCGACGTGGACGACCTCCCCCTCAGCGAAACCACCACGCAGCGCCATCTGTCGACGCGCAGCACGCTCGCGCGCCGACTCGGCCGTATAGCCACGACGCCCGGGATCTGCGGCGCGCAGGATCTCGGCGGTAGCGAGCACGCGATCATCGGTGAGCAGCAGCACGCCGACGTGCCATGCCTCGCCGACGCGAACGATCCGATCCCCGCGCCAGCGGGACGAGCGTTCTTCGCCGAGGCCTTCCTTGGACACATCCGCGAGCGCGGCGCGTGCGGCGGACAGCATCTCCGAAGCGGTCACAATTCTCCCTGCGGCTGGTCCTGCTCGATAGCATCCAACCGCTCGCGGTCACCGCGCAGCGTCATCGCGATCAGCGGGTAGATCAACACCGACAGCATTCCCGCGCCCACCAGCGCCGCGGCGATCGCCGGGTCCAAGATCTTCTCGTTCACGCCGATCGCGGTCACCGCCACGATGATCGGCAGTCCGGTGGCAGCCAGCATCGCGATCGACATGCGGTCTTTGCCACCGGCGTCCGACGGTGCCGAGAACTGTGCGGCACTGCCCCGGATCACCAGCAGCGCGATCAGGAACACCGGTACCAGGACAAGTGCGAGAGGTGAGGCGGTGAGCGATGCGAGATCGAAGGTGACGCCGGTATAGATGAAGAAGACCGGCACGAGGAACCCGAACGCGATCGCCTCGAGTTTGCTCTCGATAGCTTCGGCATCCGGCTTCGGCGCCCTCGCCATGATGATGCGCCAGACAGCGCCGGCGACGAATGCGCCCAGCAGCATGTCCAGATCGAACAGGACGCTGAGCGCGACCAGGGCGGAGATCAGCAGCAGCACGAATCGCACACCGAACTGGTCGGATGTGTGCAGCGTGGCCCGAATGAATTCGTGCAGACGCCCGTGCGGCGCGCGATGGGCGAGCAGCACCACGACCGCGGCGAGAATGACGAAAGCCAGCAGGACCGCGGCGGCGATCGGCGCTCTGCGGGTGCTGAGGAAGATAGAGATCGCGATCAGCGGCAGAAACTCCCCCACCGCGCCGATCGCGGAGATGACCCGACCGAACGGCGTATCCAGCTCACGCGCGTCACGCAGGATCGGCATGAGCGTGCCCAGCGCCGTCGAGCTGAGCGCGATGCCGATCACGACCATGCCCTCATCGGGCGCGATGAGGAATCCGACACCGATGCCGAGCAGCAGGCTGAGCAGCCATCCGAGCGAAGCACGCAGCAGCGGACGACCGGAGACAGCGCGGAAGTCGATCTCGGCGCCCGCCATGAAGAACAGCATCGCGAGGCCGAAGTCACTGAGCCTGTCGAGCACGACACCCGATTCGACCCAGCCGAGTACTGCGGGCCCGAACAGGATGCCTAGGAGCAGTTCGAACACGATGATGGGCACGCGCAGCGCCGGGCGGATGCCGCGGGCCAGCAAGGGCGCGGCAACCGCCAGCAGCGGTATCAGCACCAGTCCGGCCTCGCTCGCGTTCACTCGCTCAGAGTATCGGCACTGCGGTCGGCGCGCTCGATTCGCCAGCCCCGGATGAACGGGGCAGAATCGACACAGAACTTCTGCAAGGAGCATCCATGTCTCAACCCGATACCGCACGTCTGCTCATCGCCTGTGATGACCAGCCCGGCATCGTCGCCGCCGTCGCCAACGTGTTGGCTGAGCACGGCGCGAACATCATCTCGCTCGATCAGCACTCCACCGATGCCGAGGACGGACGCTTCTTCCAGCGAACGGTGATTCACCTGCCCGGCCTCTCGGCCGCACGCCTCGCGCTCGAAGCCGATCTCGGCGATGTCGGCGAGCGGTTCGGCATGGAGTGGTCGCTGCATGACGTGGCCAAGCGCAAGCGCGTGGCGATCTTCGTGTCGAAGTACGACCACTGCCTGATGGAGCTGCTGTGGCGCACCCAGCGTGGTCAGCTCGACGTCGACATCACGATGGTCATCTCCAACCACCCCGATCTCGCCGAGTCCGTGCGCACTTTCGGTGTGCCGTTCGTGCACATTCCCTCCGGCTCCGGCGCCGAGGCGAAGGCTCTGATGGAGCAGCGTCAGCTCGACCTGCTGCGCGGCAACGTCGACCTGGTCGTGCTTGCGCGGTACATGCAGATCCTCACCGACGACTTCATCGAGCAGGTCGGCGCTCCGGTGATCAACATCCACCACTCGTTCCTGCCGGCGTTCATCGGCGCGAACCCGTACGCACGCGCGAAAGAGCGGGGCGTGAAGCTGATCGGTGCGACCGCGCACTACGCGACGGCCGACCTCGATGAGGGCCCGATCATCGAGCAGGACGTCACACGTGCCACGCACTCCGACTCGGCCGCCGAGCTGCAGAGCCGCGGCGCCGACGTCGAGCGGCTGGTGCTCGCGCGTGCTGTGCAGTGGCACGCCGAGGACCGCGTGATCGTGCACGGCCGCTCGACCGTGATTCTGTAGCGCTTCGCGCTACCCGCGCCACCCGCTTCGGTCGCACTTTGTGTCGTTAAAACCCACTTTTAACAGCACCAATTGCGACGGGAGCGCTGGAGTGTCGCCCCCTTCCCGCTCCGGTCGCACTTCGTGTCGCTAAAACCCAGGCGGATTCATATGGTGGGAGCAACGCTCTGATTGAAGGAGCTGTTCATGGTCACGTTGTTTCCGCTGAGT
>NZ_JBSVRM010000008.1:0-184402 GCF_054072595.1 Microbacterium wangyouchuni | reverse complement strand
AGCGTGAACGGCTTCGGGCGGCGCCGGGCCTGATGTGCTTTCGTGTGCGCGACAGACGCGTAATACTCCCCGTCAGGACTCGTATTGCGCTTCACCTCTCGCCAGACCACCGACTTGTCCCGGCCGATCTCCGCCCCGATCTCGGCATAGCTCAGCCCGTTGCGGCGGCCCATCTGAATCATCCCCCGATCCACTGCCGTCAGCATCCGCTCGCCCACCACGCTCGCTGGCACTCGATCAGCGAGCCCACCACCTGGCCCCCTGTTGATCTTCATCCCCCCAGATTGAGCCCACCAACGCCTCCCGATGCTGCCGTGCGCCCCGACACGCTGGGCAGCGCCGAACACTGACACGCCTGTGCACACCAAATCAACGAACTCAGTACGCGCACTCAGCGGAAACAACGTGACCATGAACAGCTCCTTCAATCAGAGCGTTGCTCCCACCATATGAATCCGCCGCCGTTTTAACAGCGTCATTTGCGACCGGAGCAGGGTCGGCGCGGGAGGTGGTGACCCGGCACGGGGAGGTGGTGACCCGCGCGGTCACCCGAACGGGTCGGCCAGCAGCCTGGCGAACGCCGTCTCCGCGGCGCCGATCAGCAAACGGTCGGCGCCGAGGTCGGCGGAGTGGATCACGAGGCCCTCGGCCGGAGCAGCCAGTGCGCGCTCGCGCACCGCGAGGTCGAATGCGTCAGGGTCGTGGTCGCGTAGCATCGGCAGGAATCCGCCGAGCACCACGATCGACGGGTTGAGCACGTTGACGGCATTGGCGAGGGTGACCGCAAGCACGCGTCGTTGCCTCTGCACCTCGGCGATCAGCTCGTCATCGTCCGATTCGGCGAGCGCTCGTGCGAGTTGGGTGTCATCAGCGGCGCTGAGACCGGCAGCATGCACGAGCCGTGCCCTGTTGACTTCGTCTTCGAGCACGCCGTCAACGCTGATCCGATCGGCTTCCGTGCCGATGCCGGGGTAGGTCTGCCCCCATTCCCCGGCGTAGCCGCCTGCTCCCGAGATGAGGGTTCCGTTCAGGATGAGCCCACCGCCGATGCCACTGGCACCGCCGTTGAGGTAGACGACATCGCGATGCTCACGTGCCGCGCCGAACAGCTTCTCGGCGCGAGCACCCAGCGAAGCGTCGTTGTCAACGATGACGGGCGCGTCGAGCGCTGCCGCCAGCGGTGTGGTGATGTCCTCATCGCGCCAGCCCAGGTGCGGGGCGAGCCCGACGACGCCATCGGATGCCCGCACGAGCCCGGGAACCGCAACGCCGATCCCGATCAGTCGGCAGCCCCGCAGGGAGTTCTGCTGCCACTCCTGTATGACCCGAACGGCGATGGCCACGGCATCCGCGGCACTGGGCACACTGTCCAGCGGCACGCGCGTGCGCTCCCGGAGCCCGCCGCCCAGGCTGACTGCGCCGATCTCGATCGCATCGACCTCCGGGTTAATGCCGATCGCTGTCACGTCGGGGTTGGCGCTGACGACGGGGCTCGGGCGCCCGACACGTCGAGTGGGATCAGGGTTCTGCTCCACCACCAGCCCCGCCGCGGCCAAGCCGGTGACGAGGTCGGCGACCGTCGAACGGTTGAGTCCGGTCTCTGCGGTGATTCGCGCCCGCGAGCGCGGACCCTCCTGATGGACGAGACGCAGCACCTCGCCGAGGTTCTTTCTGCGCACGCCTTCGATCCCGGATGCCCGATCCGCCATGTCTCTCCTCAACGCACGCGATTTGTTGTTCCTGTCACGATATCTGCAGGAACGTCGATCGGATGCCGGATGCTCAGCGCGGCGTGTATTCGAATCGACGCACGTTCAGCACTGTGCTCGTCATGGCCCCGTTGCTCGTGCCGTAGACACCGAACCACAGACCCAGAAATCCGCCCGTGGCCACGGTGTCGAGCGTGCGCCCGTCGGCAACGGCGACAGCCACCACTTCACCGCTGGGAACAGTCACCGCGAACGCATATTCCTGTTCCCGGACGCTCAGTGTCAGATCGAGTCCCGCTGAGGGCGAAGCATCCACGATCGTCTCACCGAGAAGCGTCTCCGCTCCCGCCTGGCGATGCATCACCGCGACGCGGGTGCCGTGCGCCACGGCGCTCAGTGACATTCGCACCTGGTCGTTCTCGGACTGCCGGACGATGAGCCCGACTTCTTCGCCGCCCCGAAGATCGGATGACAGCGTCGTCACGACATCGACATCACGATGCTGCTGGCGCACACCGAGGAACGCTGAGACCGTGGCGTCGACGGGTGTCGAGGTGCGCAGTGGCAACTCCCACCCGTCGCCCTCCGGGTGCGCGATCTCCGCAGGCAGCGCCCTGGCCGATGTCCACCGCGGGTCATCGGCGGCAACCACCCCGGAGGCGGCACCCTGCATCACGCCCCGCGTCTGCTCGGACGCGAACGGCACATCCACCGACCAGGGAACACGTCCCTGCCCCGGCGCGAACACCGGCCAACCGTCCTCCCACGACACCGGAACGAGAAAGCACTCCCGGCCGAGGTTGTAGTGATAGCCGCCGTAGGGGCGCATCGCCAGCAGAACCGACCACCAGCTGCCATCGATCGCCTGCACGAGATCCGCATGCCCGACGCCGACGATGTCAGAACCGCGCCCCAGATGACGGTGCGTGAGCACGGGGTTGCCCCTGTTACCGATGTAGGGCCCGGTCACTGTCTCTGCCCGCGCAACCGACAGCGCGTGATGGAACTCAGTGCCCGCCTCAGAAGCCAACAGGTAGTAAGTCCCGTCGATCTTGTACAGGTGCGGCCCCTCCGCCCAGACGGCGCCGAGCACCGCGCCATGCCAGAGGATGTGTTCCTCACCGACCAGCGTCATGCTCTCGCGGTCCAGCTCGCGCAACCACACCTCAGTCTGGTGATGCCACTGAGGTTCAGCGGCGAGACGGGTACCGTGCATCCAGATCCGGCCATCATCGTCGAAGAAGATCGAAGGATCGATACCGTCGACATCGAGCCAGACCGGATCCGACCAGGGGCCTGCGGGGTCGGTCGCCGTCACTACGAAGTTGCCGCCGGGCGAACCGTCGTTCTGGCCGACGAGCGTGCATACCAGCCAGAACAGACCGTCATGGAATCGCAGCGTCGGAGCGTACAGGCCGCCGGAGGATCTGATCCCATCCATGTCGAGCATTCCCGGGCGGTCGATCACATGACCGATCAGCTCCCAGCTGACCAGGTCACGACTGCGCTGCACGGGAAGACCCGGCTGATATTCGAACGTCGAGGTGACGAGGAAGTACTCCTCCCCGACCCGGCAGATCGTCGGGTCGGGAAAGCACCCCGGCAGAATCGGATTCTGAACAATCGCCATCAACGCGCGAATTCGACGGCGGCGACGTGCACCTCGGCGGTGACAACCCGGCGATCGGACGGCGCGATCACGTGGGCATCGCCCGTGATGTTCAGCGTCGCCCTGGCAGTCGCCGTTCCCGCAGCCTCGCTCGCTGCCGCATCCGCGCCGACCCATACCTCGACCGCGCCCGGCTCGACGATACGCGTCATCGATCGGTCGCTGAAGGCGAACCGCTGCGTCGGTACCGAGAACGACACTGTCGCTGACTCCCCGGCTGCCAGCGTCACGCGCTGGAATCCGAGAAGCTGCACGACCGGCCTCGTCACCGATGCGGTGACATCGTGCCCGTAGAGCTGCACGATATGGTCGCCGACCCGAGTGCCGGTGTTCGTCACCGTCACGGCGGCGCCGAAGGCAGCACCCGCCGCCACTTCCTCGTCGATAGCCAAATCCCCGTAGGAGAACGCGCTGTACGACAGCCCGAATCCGAAGGGGCGCACGGGTGTGGGATCGGTAGAGGTGACTTCGGAGCGGCCACCGAGCGGCGGGTGCAGGTAGGTGAACGGCTGTGCGCCGGCTGACCGCGGCAGCGAGATCGGCAGCCGGCCGGAGGGGTTGACGCGTCCAGCGATCACTCCGGCCAACGCGGATGCGCCTTCCTCGCCGGGGAAGAATGACTGCACGACAGCACCCGGGCGCTTGTCACCGTCGAGCGCCCAGCCGATCGCATACGGGCGTCCGGTGAGCATGACCATGACCACCGGCGTACCCGTGGCCACAACCGCTTCGACGAGCTCGCGCTGCACGCCTGGCAGGTCCAGACTCTCCGAGTCGTTGCCTTCGCCGACCGTGCCGCGACCGAACAGGCCGGCCTGATCTCCCACGACGACAATTGCGACGTCAGCGCCGGCTGCGGCGGCCTCGGCAGCGGCGAAGCCCGACCGATCATCGCCCTCCACTTCGGAGCCCTGCGCATAGACGACGTCGGCATCCACTCCGAACTCTGCGGTAACGCCCTCGAGCACGGTGGGGATCTCGATCCCGATCGGGAACTCCGGGTGGTGGGCGAGCACATGGTTGGCGAAGGAATAGCAGCCCATCAGCGCTTCTGCCCGGTGGGCGTTGGGCCCGATGACGGCAACCCGCGATTTTCCGGCATCCGCACTCATCGGCAGAATGCCGTCATTCGAGAGCAGGACCACCGACTCCTCAGCGAGGCGCCGAGCGACGTCGCGGTGGCGCGGCGAATCCAGATCGATGTTCGTCGGAGCCTCATCCTCGAAGACATCCGGCTCCAGCAGCCCGAGCTCCTCCTTCTGCGCGAGCGCACGCAGCACGGCACGGTCAACGAGGGCCTCATCGAACTGGCCCGCACGGATGCGCTCCGCCAGCGGCGCGAGATACGCGTCACCGGTCGGCAGTTCGATGTCGATGCCGGCGGTGAGAGCGGCAGCTGCGGCAGCCCCACGGTCGGCGGCGATGGCGTGCATCACCTCGAGGAACGCGACGGCAAAGTAGTCGGCGACGACGACGCCATCGAACCCCCAGCGCTCACGGAGCAGCTCGGTCAGATACTCCTCGCTCGACCCGAGCGGCACCCCGTCGATCTCAGCGTAGGAGTTCATCACCGAACGTGCGCCGCCATCCAGCAGCGCCATCTCGAATGGCGGCAGGAAGACGTCTGCGATCTCGCGTGCACCGGCAGAGACAGGCGCATGGTTTCGGCCTGCGCGTGTTGCCGAGTAACCGACGAAGTGCTTCAGCGTCGCATGGATGCCGGTCGCCTGAAGCCCCTGCACGTAGGAGGTGCCCAGCACACCGACGACGTACGGATCCTCAGCGATACACTCATCCACCCGGCCCCAGCGCGGATCGCGAATGACGTCGAGCACCGGCGCGAGGCCCTGGTTGATGCCCAGCTCCCGCATCGATTCACCGATGACAACGGCCATCTCGTGCACGAGCTCCGGATCGAACGACGCTCCCCAGGCCAACGGCGTGGGGAAAGCGGCCGCCTTCCAGACAGCGAGACCTGTCAGGCACTCCTCGTGCACGAGCGCGGGGATCCCCAGACGCGTCTCGCGCTTGAGCCGGCGCTGCTCATCCCACAGCCATGCCGCGCGCTCGTCCGGATCCACCGGCCTCGTGCCATACACGCGGCTGTACTGGCCCAGCCCGTGCTTGGTCACCTCGGCGAGCTGGCCGGCGTCCTTCTGCCCGGCAGCCATCTCGGACTGCATGGGCGCTGCCATACCGTTCTGGTCGAGCCAGTACCCGACGATCTGCGCCAGCTTCTCGTCCAGAGTCATTCGCGCGTGCAGTGCACGGACGCGTTCGGAAACTGCAGGCATTGCGGGAACTCCCGCTGTCGTATTCGACACGGATCTCTCTTTCATTGTGCTCAGCCCTTGACTGCCCCGGTGAGTCCGCCGACGATACGGCGCTCGAACAGACTGAAGAACACCAGTGCGGGCACCATCGACAGCGACGTGTACGCGAGCACACGCGCGGTGTCGACGGAGTACTGCGAGGCGAAGTTCTGCACGCCCAGTGGGAGCGTGAACAGACTGGAGTCGTTGAGGATGAACAGCGGCAGCATGTAGCCATTCCACGAGCCGACGAAGGCCAGGATGCCGACGGTGATGACGCCGGGCAGACTCAGCGGGATCACCATTCGCCAGAAGAACCCGAGACGGGACGCGCCGTCAATGGATGCTGCCTCCTCGAGCTCCTTCGGGATCGCTCGCAGGAACGGTACGAGGATGATGATCGTCGTCGGCAGGGCGAAGGCGATCTGCGGCAGGATGATGCCGGCCAGACTGTTGACCAGTCCGAGGTTGCGGATCAGAAGATACAGCGGCGTGATCGCGACCGTGATCGGGAACATCAGACCAGCGGCGAACAGCGAGTACATCACGCCCCGGCCGCCGAAGTCGTAGCGGGCGATCACGTAACTGGCCATCAGGCCCAACAACACCGCACCGAGGGTGGTTCCGACGGCGGCGATGGTCGAGTTGATCATCGCTGTCCAGAACTCCGAGCTGGCCAGCACGTCGCCATAGTTGGCGATCTGCCAGGGCGCGGGGAACCCGGACGGGTCCAGCGTGATCTGGGAGTTCGTGCGGAACCCGCCGACGATGATGTACAGCACCGGTGTGATGCAGATCGTGATCAGCACGATCGCGATCAGGTAGATGCCGGGGCTCCCCCAGCGGACCTTCGGCGACCGTCGCCGGCCGCGCGGTCCAGAGGGCTGGACGAGCACGGAAGTGGGCAAGCTCTCGGTGGTCATTTGCGCTTCCTTCCGCTTTCTCCGGTCACGGCGCCCTGTGTGTCACGACGCAGCACGAAGCGCTGGTAGACGAGGGCGATCACCAGGGAGATGAGGAACAGCATCACGGCGACGGCGTTTCCGTAGCCGTAGCTGCCAGCGAGGTGTCCGTTCTGGTACATGTATGTCGCCATCGTGGATGTGCCGGCGGTCGCAGCGATGTACTGGCCCCAGATGATGTTGACGAGGTCGAACAGCTGCAGCGAACCGATGATGGACAGGAACGCCCAGATGCGCAGGGTCGGCCCGAGCAGCGGCAGCGTGATGTGCCACTGGATTTTCCAGAAGCTGGCGCCGTCGATGGCCGCAGCCTCGTAGAGCTCCTCCGGGATCGACTGCATGCCGGCAAGCATCAGGATCACGGCGAAGCCGATGTACTTCCAGGTGATGATGACCATCAGCGTCCATATGGCAATGGACGGGTCTGCCAGCCAGGACTGCTGGAACTCGCCCAGACCCCACTTCTCCAGCAGGGAGTTCACAGCGCCCGCATCCTGCATCATCAGGCTCCACCCGATACCGACGATGACCTCAGAGATCACGTACGGCATGAAGATGAGCACGCGGATGATGGAGCGGCCGCGGATCTTCTGGTTCAGCAGCAGCGCGAACAGGATCGCAACCGGCCCCTGCATGATCAGCGAGAGAACCACGATGACGAAGTTGTGCGTCACCGCCTCGCGGAACGTGTCGTCCTGCCAGATCAGGATGTAGTTATCCAGTCCGACGAACTCGGTCGGCCAGCCGAAGCCGTTCCATTTGAAGAAGCCGTAGAACGCCGCCATCATCACCGGGAAGATGACGAAGCCGACGAAGACGATCAGAGCGGGGCCCGAGAGAAGCGCGATCTCGCCGCGCTTGCGCCAGTCGACGCGTCGCGGTCGACGCACTGGGGCCGACGAGTTGTCGGCCCCAGCACGAACGTTCTTCTCAGGCACGGCGACCGCCGCCACCTGGGTTTCGATCATCGCCCCGATCAGCCTCTCGCCGCAGCGGTGGTGATCTGCTCCACGAGCTTGTCGGGCGTGCCCTGACCGGCGAGCATCTCCACGACGCCGACGTTGAGCGCGTTGCCGACGTTCTGGCCCAGCGCGGTGTCCAGCCACAGCGAGACGTACGGCGCCTGCGCGTATGCCTCCATCAACGGCACCAGTGACGGGTCGGTGACGGCGCCCGTGGCGTCCTGGGAAGCGGGGATGGTCTGGAAGGCCACCGCGTACTTCTCCTGCCACTCGGTTGTCGAGACGAAGTTGAGGAACTCCTCGCACGCTGCGGGCGAGTCGGCTGAACACGAGTAGCCATCGACGCCACCCATCATCGCTCCGGCTCCGCCGTCGCCACCGCTCACCTCAGGGAACGGGAACCAGCCGAGGTCCGGCAGCGGCTGCTCGTCGGCAGTCAGACTCGCGATCACACCGACGTTCCAGGCGCCCATCAGTTCCATGGCTGCCTTGTGGTTCGCCAGCAGTCCGGCGGACGAGTTCGCGCCCTCCTGCGGGGACGTGGTCAAGAAGCCCTGGTTGAACGGCTCGATGCCGGCGAAGTCGGCGAGGTTCTCAGCGGCGGTCAGCCAGCACTCGTCAGTGAAATCGGGATTGGTGGCGAGGCTGGAGACGATGGCCTTGTCGCAGGCACGCAGCGCGAAGAAGTAGTACCAGTGCGCGGCGGGCCAGGCTGCCTTCGCACCGAGAGCGATCGGCGCGATGCCAGCACTCTTGAGCTTGTCGACAGCACCCTCGAGGTCATCCAGGGTCTTGGGCTCTTCGGTGATTCCGGCCTGTTCAAACAGGTCCTTGCTGTAGAAGATGCCGCCGGGGAGCACGGCGCTGGGCATGCCGTAGATCTTGTCGTCGACAGTGAATGCTGCGAACGGCGCTTCGCCGAATGCGGTCTTCACATCGGCGTCGATCAGTCCGGTGAGGTCTTTCACTTTGCCTGCGTCGACGATGTCGGCGAGTTTGCCGCCACCGCGAGCCATGAAGATGTCGGGCATGTCGCCCGAGTTCACGGCGGTCTGGAGTTTGCCGTCCATGTCTTCGTTCTGGATGGAGGTGACCTTGATGGTCACTTCGGGGTTCTCTTCTTTGAAGGCGGCCGCTGCATCGTCCCAGTACTGCTTGCCATCTCCGGTGGTGGAGTTGTGCCACATGGTGAGCGTGACGTCTCCGCCGTCGCTCCCCTGGTCGCCTCCGCCACCTGCACAGCCGGACAGCAGCATCGCAATGCCAGCCCCCAGCGCAACTGCTGTCGCGCCTCGCGTCTTGCGTGTCATCATCAGCCCTTTCGTCATCCTTGACAGATCGTGGGACCGCTCCCTGAGCGGTTCAATTCTTGACATTGCCAGACTCGGCACCGTTTAGTCAATCGATATCGATAACGTTTTCCAAACACCTCGTAAATCCACCCGATCGACCGCTCCGGCGGTTACGATCACGATGTGGACCTTAATATTCGCCCTAGTCGCGCAACGATCACCGATGTCGCACGGGTCGCGGGAGTCTCCGTCTCAACCGTGTCGAAGGTGATCAACGGCAAGGACGGCATCGCCGCCACCACTGCCGCGCACGTCCTCGCCGTCGTCGCCGACCTCGGATACGAGTCCTCCATCGTCGCAAGCAGCCTCCGCCGCGGACGCACTGGCGTCATCGGCGTGCTGCTGGCCGATTTCGAACCGTACTCCACCGAGCTGCTGAAGGGGATCTCTCGGGCAGCCGAGGCGACCGACTATGAGCTCCTCGCTTACGCCGGCGGCAATGACAATGGCAAACGCACGAACTGGGAGCGGCGCTCACTGTCCCGCTTGGGCGGAACGCTCATCGACGGTGCGGTGGTCGTCGCACCAACTATGTCGATGACTAACGGCACCAGCATCCCTGTGGTTGCCATCGACCCGCATTCCGGAGCCGAGAGCGTACCGACTGTCGACGGCGACAACATCGGCGGCGCACGCGCGGCGACGGAACTGCTGATCGGCCTCGGCCACCGTCGCATCGCCCACCTGGGCGGGCGGCCCGGACTCGAATCATCCCGCTTGCGCCGCGAGGGGTACCTGCAGGCACTCGAGGCAGCAAGCATCCCGGTCCACCCCGCTCTCGACCGGGTCGGAGGCTACCGAGCCGATCTCACCGACGCTCCCGCCCACGAACTGCTGGGGCTGCCCGCCGACCAACGCCCGACGGCCATCTTCGCCGCGAACGACCTCTCCGCCCTGCACGTCATGGAGGTCGCGCACGAGTTGGGTCTACGGGTGCCGCACGACCTCTCGATCATCGGATTCGATGACATTCCGGAATCATCGACCAGCTCCCCGCCTCTCACGACAGTGACCCAGCCCCTTCAGTTGATGGGCGCGGAGGCCCTGCGCATCCTCGTCTCCCTCCTCACCGGCGTCACGGTCGAGCAGCAGCATCGACGCCTGCCTGCCAGCCTCACCGTGCGGGAGAGCGTCGCCGCGCCCCCGAGCGTGCGCTGATTCCCCACCTCCGCCTCGGCGTCATCGACGCCCCAGCCGAGCCGGGCGCATGGCCACCAGCATCCCACCGATCACGAGCAGCAGGGCGGCCGCCAATGCGATGCCCCACGGTAGCTGCGCACCGGTGACGGCGAGTTGCCCGGGCGCAACGACCCTGACCTCCGCACTGATCGGTTCGAGCTCCCCGGACGCGATAACCAGGGTGTGTGCACCGAGCGGCAAATCCGCAGGGATCGACACGTCGAAGGCCACCCGACCTGAGGCATCAGCCGCGGAGATGCCGGCGATCTCGATCGGATCGCTGAACAGCGTCGCCGTGATCTGCTGACCGGGCTCCAGACCTGACACGGTCACAGGCAGGGCTCCACCCTGCTCCACGCTGCCGTCGCCGACGTCAACCGTCGCCCAGACGACCACTCCATCCTCGCCCGGATCCCCCGGTTCCGTCGGCGTACCAGGTTCCGTCGGTTCCGTCGGTTCCGTCGGTTCCGTCGGCTCGCCCGGCTCGCCCGGCTCTTCGGCTGATACCAGACGTGCGACGCCCCAGCGTGCGGTGTTCTGGTATCCGGTGCCGGTCGGCTCCGCCCAGGTGTGCACGGCGAAGCGGGCGCCGTCTCGTCCATCATTGACCTGGAAATCCAGTCCATGGAAGGTGTTGAGGCCGCCGAGTGGAACGTCGCTCTGACCGCCAGACTCGCCGACGAGGTCGATCGCGACCTCCACGACATATCCAGTTTCGGTCAGAGCCGTCGCGCTACTGGCCACACGTGCCTGCTGCAGCGCGGCATCGCCCGTGCCGAACGACAGGTCCCCGTCGGTCGTGATCCGGATCTGCGTGTCGTTCGGGCCGTACGTCCCAGCCTTCGTGTTGCCCAGATCGAGAAACACTTCAACGGAATCGCGGTTCCATGCATCGCTGTTGCTGTTGTCGACGACCGGATCGGTCACCTCGTACAGCACGTAGAGCTGGTTCCCCTGCCAGAGCGTGCGCACCTGCGCCTGGGCGCCGCTCGCATCACCCTCGACCGTCCTCGCCGTCTGCGCCACGGCGGCATCTGCCCACACCTCGTCGACGATGCCATCGACCGTCGGGGCAGGCAGCTCCGGGATCTCCAGGTAGGAGAGCGGCTCCAGGAATGTGAGCCGGCCCGTCTCACCGGGCGAATTCCATGCGCCGGCGACCGAGTCGTTGACGATGACACGCACATCGAATTTCGCTGAGGAGCCCTCGACGACCTCACTGTGCGGCACGTGCACCGCAATGAGATGCTCGCCCTCGACAACGGTCTCGATACCGGGGACGGAGTCCGGGGCATCCTTCTGGTAGACGAACTCTTGGTCGCCATAGGTGAACTCGACGCGGTCTGGGGCGACCGTGCTACGAACCAGAATGGTCAGATGGTCATCGCTCCAGCGCGATTGGAACCCGCCCACGTCTCCGGTCAGCACGTTCTCTGGCAGGTTCTGCCATTCGATCGCGTCCGCGAATCCATCGGTCAGCGCGATGTCACCGGCGAACACGTTCGCGGTCGTGATCAACGCTGGCAGGCCATCCGGATCATCGATGACTCCGTAATAGGCGGGCTTGGCCTGCAAACCGGCACCGAACACGAGTGGCTCCTGCTCAGATCGCCATGAGCGGTTGTCGGTGAGACCCCAGATAGTGGCGGCAAACACCTTCTCCGCATCCGGTGCCGCCGCGTCATAGTCACGCAGCAGCCGGAACACATCGCGGTAGAAGTATCCCTGCCTGATCCGGTTAGCCTCTGTGGCCGGGTTGATCGTGACGTCGAGCTCCGTGACTTCCTGCAGCAAGCCGAGGCCGGCGAATCGGTCGAGCGCACCCTGCAGCGACGCGATCGTGGTGTTGATTGAGACGTGGAACTGGTGGCCCACGCCGTCCAATGGCACTCCAGCTGCCAACAGTCTCTTCACGAGGGCCTCATACTGCGCGCCCTTACGATCTTGCTCGGTGTTGTAGTCGTTGATGAAGAGCATCACCGGGCGATCGGTGCCCGACTCTGCGTACGTATTGTTGAAGGCCTCCTCCGCGAGCTCGAAAGCGAGCGAGATGTACTCCTCGCCCAGCACTTGATACCAGCGGCTGGTGCGCAGCCCATCGTCAGTGCTCTGATCCGCCACCACCTCGTTGACGACGTCCCACGCGATAATCGGATTGGTCGATGAGCCGTACAGGCCGTAGTCATCAGAAATCGATCGGGCCACGTTGTCGATGTGGGTCGCAAGACGGTCGCGGAGGATCTGCTTGTCAGCATCGGTGTCGGTCAGTTCGCGTCCGGAGTCATCCTGGAAGAACCAGTCCGGCGTCTGCGAGTGCCACAGCAGCACGTGTCCATACATTCGCAGGTCGTTCTGCTGCGAGAAGTCCAGCAGCGCCGTTGCCTCGGCGTTGCGCTGGAAGTCACCGTTCTCGTCGTACCAGGCTTCCACCTTCATGTGGTTCTCAGGCGTGATCTGGTCGAAGTGGTGCAGCAGCAGGTCGGCTGCGGCTCCGCTCGTCTCCCGAGAATCGATCGCGACACCGACCGGGAAGTCCACGGTGTCCTTGATCGGCACCAGGCTGGTGTCGACCGGGTTCGGCTCCGGTACGCTCACGCGCAGCTGATCGACCAGGAACACCGAGGTATTGCCACTGTTGTAGCGAGCCTCGACATAGAGTTCGGCGGCGGTGTCGTAGGCGGGCACCGTGAACTCACCGGACACGGTGGTCCACACCTCGGCGCTGGCATCCTCGATCTGGAGCAGGTTGGCGTACGAGGCGGACTCGCCCGTAACGGTACGCATCGAGATACTCAGCCCCTGTCCGACGTCTGCGCCCTCGGCGAAGCGCACAGTGGCCTCGAGCAGGTAGGTATTTCCTGGCAGCAGCACGTCAACGACGTCGAACTGGATGCCGTCACCCTCGTGCGTGCGCTCGGAGACCTGTGCGGCGAATGCCGAGTCGTCGGCACCGCCTGGCACGACTGAGATGGTCGGTGCCGATTCGCCCGATCCGGAGCGGGCGAACCATCCATCCAACTCGCCATCGTCGAAGTTCGTGTCGATGAGTGCGCCCGTCTGCTGCGGGGCGGGAGTGCCGAGCGGGAGGGTGAAGACCCAGCCGTCGGCCAGCCGCTCGTCGACGACGGTCGCGACCGCCTGCAGCGACGGTTCGCGGTCACCGCCACCGTCATGCACGAGCACGATCTCGCCGGGCTTCATCGCGGTGCGCAGATTCTCGGTGAGTACGGCCGGGTCGGTCTCTGCCCAGTCGTTAATCGTGTTGGTGACGGCCAGCGGCTGCATGCCGAGCGAGACAGCGACGGCGGCAGTGGCGCCCCAGCTGCCGTTGGGCGCGCGGAAGAACGGCACCTGTGCGTCAGGGTCGCCGAGCGCCTCGCGAATGATGCGCAGATTCTCGACGAGATCGGTGCGGATGCTGTCGGCATCCCAGGAACCCATGTCCGTGTAGCTCGTGGTGTGGTTACACAGTGTGTGCCCCTCGGCGACGGTGCGCCTGAGCAGATCGGCACCGCCGGGCGCGGTGATGTTCTGGCCGATGACGCAGAACACCGCGTGGATGTCGTTGGCCTTCAGATAATCGAGCAGCGCCGCGGTGGTGGCACCGTTGGGTCCGTCATCGAATGTGAGGGCAGAGACGTTCCCGCTGCCGGAGGCGAGGCTGACCGGTGTGGTTGTCGGGTCGACGGCGCCGCCAGGGGCGACGTCGGAATCTCCTCCGCCGGGCGCGGGGGCACGCGTGATGAGCACATCGTCAAGATAGAACGATGATGTCGCCGGGTCCACCTCGATGTAGACCTGCGTGTCATCCGCGTCTGCGGTCAACGTGCCGGAGATCGTGGTCCACTCCCCCGCGGGGATCGCCTTGTCGGCGACCCAGTGATAGCCATCCTTGACGAGGAATCGGGCTTGCGCGGCAGCATCCTGTACCAGCACTCGCGCCGAGAGCGTATACGTCACGCCCTCGGTGAATAGGCCCTCAGGGCTCTGCAGCGTGTGCCACGTCTCGGTGCGGTCGGCCACGCTCAGTACCTGACCCGCGCCTCCGTTCGGGTCGGCGGTGACGGTGAGGGTGGGGTCGCCGCTGGCGAACCAGTCGCCGGTCGTACCGTCCTCGAAATCGACGCTCGAGATGATCTCAGGATCTGCCGCAGCAGCGGAGATAGGGATAAGTGGGGCCGCGATGAGAGCAGCGGCGGCGGAGAATGCCAGCAGGGTTGATCGACGTTGCACGGGGCGCTCCTTTGCGCAGATGATTTGTCGTTGGCCCAAACATATGGAGTAAGCCCCCACCCGTGTCAACCCGTTACCAGAAAGTTACGTGCAGTCCGCCGATAATTTCGACCGACACCATCGGACACCTTTCGAGCGCCGGAAGCGCTGGACGTAGGTGCCCATCCTGCTATAGGTTGTGAACAGCAACAATTTACGTACGCGACGACGCGTCGCAAGAAGGAGCCGTCATGGTCACCCCCACCCGCGAAGACAAGTTCTCCTTTGGTCTGTGGACCATCGATTACAACGGCACCGACCCGTTCGGCGGTCCGACCCGGCCGCGTCTCGACGTCGTACATGCAGTTGAGAAGCTCTCCGAACTCGGCGCCTACGGTCTCACCTTCCATGACGATGATCTGTTCGCCTTCGGCTCGACCGATGCCGCACGCCAGAAGCAGATCGATCGTCTGAAGGGCGCGCTGGCCGACACCGGCCTGGTCGTGCCGATGGTCACCACCAACCTGTTCAGCGCACCGGTCTTCAAGGATGGCGGCTTCACCTCGAACGACCGCGACGTGCGCCGCTTCGCCCTGCGCAAGGTTTTCCGCCAGCTCGACCTCGGTGCTGAGCTCGGCGCCAAGACGTTCGTGATGTGGGGCGGCCGCGAGGGCGCCGAGTACGACTCGGCCAAGGACGTCCGCTCGGCGCTGGAGCGCTACCGCGAGGCCGTGAACCTCCTCGGCGACTACGTCACCGACAAGGGCTACGACATCCGTTTCGCCATCGAGCCCAAGCCCAACGAGCCCCGCGGCGACATCCTCCTGCCGACGCTTGGCCACGCGATCGCGTTCATCGGCTCGCTTGCACGCCCCGAGCTCTTCGGCGTCAACCCCGAGGTCGGCCACGAGCAGATGGCTGGGCTCAACTTCACCGCCGGCATCGCGCAGGCGCTGTACCACGACAAGCTCTTCCACATCGACCTCAACGGTCAGCGCGGCATCAAGTACGACCAGGACCTCGTGTTCGGTCACGGCGACCTGCACAACGCATTCTCACTGGTCGACCTGCTCGAAAACGGCGGCCCTGGCGGCGTCCCTGCCTACGACGGACCGCGCCACTTCGACTACAAGCCGTCGCGCACCGAAGACGAGACCGGCGTCTGGGACTCTGCCGCCGCCAACATGCGCACCTACCTGCTGCTGAAGGAGCGTGCTGCGGCCTTCCGCGCCGATCCCGAGGTGCAGGAGGCACTCGCCGCGGCCAAGGTCGACGAGCTGGCCAAGCCCACGCTGAACGACGGTGAGACATACGACGACTTCCTCGCCGACCGCAGCGCCTACGAAGACTTCGACGCCGACGCTTACCTCGGCGGCAAGGGCTTCGGGTTCGTTCGTCTGCAGCAGCTCGCTACCGAGCACCTGCTCGGCGCACGCTGATCGTGACGCTGGTCGCTGGCGTCGACTCGTCGACGCAGAGTTGCAAGGTCGTCATCCGTGATGTCGACTCCGGTGCTGTCATCCGGTCCGGCCGTGCCGGGCATCCGGAAGGCACCGAGGTCGATCCCGCCGCCTGGTGGGACGCGCTGCAGAGCGCGATCACGGATGCCGGTGGCCTTGACGACGTCGCCGCCATCGGCGTCGGCGGCCAGCAGCACGGCCTGGTGGCGCTTGACGCCGCCGGTCACGTCATCCGTCCGGCACTGCTGTGGAACGACACCCGTTCCGCAGACGCAGCAGCAGCCCTCGCCTCCGAAGTCGGAGCCGCCGAATACGCTCGGCGCACCGGCGTCGTGCCGGTCGCATCGTTCACGGCGAGCAAGGTGCGCTGGGTCGCTGATGCCGAACCTGAAAACGCCGCCCGCATCGCGGCGATCGCGCTCCCCCACGACTGGCTGACCTGGCGTCTGCGCGGCTACGGTCCCGCAGACCAATCACCGCTCGGCGCCGTGCTCAGCGAGCTCGTCACCGATCGATCGGATGCCAGCGGCACCGCATACTTCGATCCGGCCAGAAACGAATACGACCGGGAGCTGCTGTCGATCGCGCTGCGTCGCGATGCCGCTGACATCGTGCTCCCCCGGGTCCTCGGCCCCTCCGATCACGTCTCGGGGCACAACGGCATCCTCGTCACCGGTGGCGCTGGAGACAACGCCGCCGCAGCTCTCGGAATGGGCGCCGGCAGCGGCGACATCGGTGTCTCCATCGGTACCAGCGGCACCGTGTTCGCAGTAACTGATGTCGCTGTCACCGACGCCTCCGGTACCGTCGCCGGCTTTGCTGATGCCTCCGGTGGATTCCTTCCCCTGGTGGCGACGCTCAACGCGGCCCGTGTGCTGGATGCCACGGCATCCCTGCTCGGTGTCGATCACGATGAACTCGGCCGGCTGGCGCTGGCGGCAGAACCCGGTGCCGGCGGACTCGTCCTGCAGCCCTGGTTCGAGGGCGAACGCACACCGAATCTGCCGAATGCCACGGCGACCCTGTTCGGGATGACACTGGGCTCCACCAGCCGTGAGAACCTTGCCCGCGCTGCGATCGAGGGCGTGCTGTGCGGTCTGGCTGAGGGCCTTGACCGCATCCGCAGCCACGGTGTAAGTGCCGAGCGCATCCTGCTTGTGGGCGGGGCGGCGCAGAATGAGGCCGTTGCACGGATCGCGGCGCAGGTGTTCGACGCCCCCGTCGTGGTGCCCGCTCCCGGCGAGTACGTCGCGATGGGCGCTGCCATCCAGGCGGCCTGGGGCCTCACCGGCACCGTGCCGACCTGGTCGGTCGCGATCACCGCGCGTGTCGATGCGCAAACTCAGCCGATCATCCGCGAGCAGTACGCCGCGCGGCTCGAAGTGAGCAAAAGTGGCGAACTCATAGGCGGAGCCTCCACACTAGAAGCATGACCTTCGCAGCCCTGCAGCCTCTCGCCGATCGCGCCGCACTGTTCGTCGCTCTCCGACAGGAGGCGCTCACCGCCGCCGCCGAGCGACTCGGTGAGCACCGCTGGGATGCGGACATGACAGCGGGAACGCTCACCTTCACGTCCAATGCGAATCCGGAGCAGCAGCTGGTCAGCGCTGCACACCTGGTGGCGACGATCGCTCCGGGGCCACGATCGCTGCTGTGGGCGTGGGCGCACCCGCAGGGCGACCCGAACGGCATCGCCGGACAGTTGCGCGACTATGGCATCAAGTACGACATCGCAGCGCTGGCACAGTCCGAGCTGCTCTTCCCCGAAGACACCGGCGACGATCTCGATGAGTGGATGACGCAGGCCGCACACCAGGTCGGCAACGTCGCGGTGGAGATCACCGGACGCTCGCCGTACTACTCGGCTCCGATCGATGGCGGCACACGCGCGGTCTTCCTGCTGGACGCTCCCCTCGATCCGCTCACTGTGCGAGATGCCGTGATCGCCGCGCCCCGCTTGCTGGAAAGCCTCGCGCTGCGCGACGCCCGCTCGGCGGTGTGGGATGCCGCTCGCCTCGCCGGCTGGAACATGCAGTGGACGGACGAGCAGTTCTCGGGTGCCACTGTCAGCGACGCCAGCGGCGAAGCCACTTTCCGCTTCGACGAGCAGGCTCGAGTCATCGGTGTGGAAAGCACACTCGGAGCCTAAATCTCTTCGGTGTTCTCGCGCCGTCCGGTGTGAACGTGACATGCTGTGCACATGAAGAAGTGGCTGGTGCGGGCCGTCTCGCTGTATGTGTTCAACGTGGCAGCGCTGCTGTTGATCGGACTGATCATGCGCAGCGTGCAGGTCGGCTGGCATGCACTGTGGGCAGCGGTCGTCTTGACACTGGCAACGCTTGCGCTGAAGCCCCTGCTGCTGAAGTTGTTCCGCCAGTCAGCCGCGAAGTCGGCCAGCGCACGCACGAGGTTCGGCGAGAAGCTCGTGCAGTACGTGCTCGTGTTCGTCGTCGAACTGATCGTGTGGGTGCTGACCGTGATCTTCAGCGGTGTCGCGGTGCACGGATGGTTCTGGGGCTACGTTCTCCCGCCGGTCTACCTGCTCATCGCCTGGGTGATCTACGACCAGATAGACGATCGGATCGAAGCGAAGACCGGCGCCGTGATCGGGTCGGTGCGGTCGAAGATGACGGGTACGACGGCATCCGATTCGATGCCGCCGTCACCTGCGGCATCCGCGGGGCGTGCCGAACTGAATGATGGTCTGACGCCCGAACAGCGGCGGATGCTGGACAACCTGTAGCCGGCGGGCCGCCGCGTTGTTGCATTTCGCGGAGCCTGTGACGAATGTCGGAGGTTCTCGCCGATTCTCTCCGACATGCGTCACAGGGTCCGACAGGTGTAACAGTCAGTCCGCGGCAGCAAGCCGTTCCGCGGCCTCGACCACATTCGTCAGGAGCAAGGCGACGGTCATCGGACCGACACCACCGGGGTTCGGCGACAGGAAACCGGCGACCTCGGCGACATCAGGATGCACATCGCCGTAGACCTTGTTCTTACCGGTCTCCGGGTCGCTTTCGCGCGTGACGCCGACGTCGAGAACAGCTGCCCCCGGCTTCACGTCTTCCGCACGGATGAGGTGTTTCACACCCGCACCGGCGACGATCACATCGGCCTGGCGAAGGTACGGCGACATGTCGGGCGTGCCGGTGTGCACCTGGGTCACGGTCGCGTTGATGTCGCGGCGCGTCAGCAGCAGCCCCATCGGCCGCCCGATCGTCACCCCGCGTCCGACGACCACGACGTGCTTCCCCGCGAGGTCGTATCCATTTCGCTGCAGCAGCTCGATCACGCCGCGCGGTGTGCACGGTAGCGGCGTGTGGATCGGCGCGTTGACGTTGAGCACAAGCCGACCGAGGTTGGTCGGGTGCAGGCCGTCGGCGTCCTTGTCCGGGTCGATCCGCTCGAGAATCGCATCGGTGTCGATGTGCTTCGGCAGCGGCAGCTGCACGATGTAGCCGTGGCAGTCCGGGTCGGCGTTGAGCTCGTCGATCAGCGCTTCGACCTGCTCCTGTGTGGCATCCGCCGGCAGCTCACGCTGGATCGAGTTCATTCCGACCGCCTCGGACTGCCGATGCTTCATCCCGACATACAACTGGGATGCCGGATCTGCGCCGACGAGCACCGTTGCGATGCCGGGCGTGATGCCCTTCGCCTTGAGTGCGGCGACGCGTTCGGTCAGTTCCGCTTTGATCTCCGCGGAGGCCGCTTTGCCGTCGAGGACGACAGCGGTCACTGCTGCAGCCCCGGGTAGAGCGGGAACGCACCGGTGAGAGCATCGACGCGCGCCTTGAGAGCCTCGACATCGGCGCCCGGCAGCAGCGCCAAGGCGATGACGTCGGCAGCCTCGGTGAACTCGGCGTCGCCGAAACCACGGGTCGCAAGCGCCGGGGTGCCGATGCGCAGGCCCGACGTCACCATCGGCGGACGCGGGTCGTTCGGCACAGCGTTGCGGTTGACCGTGATGTGAATGTCGTGCAGCAGATCCTCGGCCTGCTTGCCGTCGATCTCGGCGTCACGCAGGTCGACGAGCACGAGGTGCACGTCGGTTCCGCCAGAGCGCACGGCGATGCCGGCATCCTTCACGTCCTGCTGGGTGAGTCGCTCGGCGAGGATTGCAGCCCCGCGGACGGTGCGCTCCTGGCGCTCCTTGAACTCCGGCGACGCCGCGATCTTGAACGCGGTCGCCTTGGCCGCGATCACATGCATGAGCGGTCCGCCCTGCTGGCCGGGGAAGACCGCCGAGTTGATCTTCTTCGCAAGGTCGGCGTCGTTGGTCAGGATGAAGCCCGAGCGCGGACCACCGATTGTCTTGTGCACGGTTGAGGAGACGACGTGCGCGTACGGTACGGGGTTCGGGTGGATGCCGGCGGCGACGAGACCGGCGAAGTGAGCCATGTCGACCCAGAGTAGGGCACCGACCTCATCGGCGATCGCGCGGAACGCGGCGAAGTCGAGCTGGCGCGGATAGGCAGACCAGCCAGCGATGATGACCTTGGGCTTGTGCTCGATGGCCAGTCGGCGCACCTCGTCCATGTCGACGAGCGAGGTCTCCGGATTCACGCCGTAGGCGACGATGTCGTAGAGGCGGCCGGAGAAGTTGATCTTCATGCCGTGCGTCAGGTGCCCGCCGTGGTCGAGCGACAGCCCGAGCAGCGTGTCACCGGGGCGTGCGATGGCGTGCAGCACGGCGGCGTTCGCGGTCGCACCGGAGTGCGGCTGAACGTTCGCGAACTGGGCACCGAACAGGCTCTTGGCCCGCTCGATCGCGAGGGACTCGGCGACGTCGACCTCTTCGCAGCCACCGTAGTAGCGGCGACCGGGGTAGCCCTCGGCGTACTTGTTCGTCAGCACCGATCCCTGAGACTGCAGGATGGAGACGGGTACGAAGTTCTCGGATGCGATCATCTCGAGGTAGCCGCGCTGCCGGTTCAGCTCGCGCTCGAGAACCTCGGCGATCTCAGGATCAACCTCGGAAAGCGGGGCGTTGAAGTACGGGTCGGTCATGTCGTCCTCTTTTCGTCAGGATTCGGTCGTGTGAGCACATCCGCACAGCGGACGCGTCAAAACGCATCGGCCCAGGCGCGCGGTCGAATTTCCGTAACGGTCGCTCCCCGGTGGTGACCCACCCAGACGCCAGTCGCGACGGTTCGAGCATAGCGGAATTCCCGAGTCCCACAGTAGCCGTGAAGCCCCGCGGACACAGCGCCACAGGATAGATTTCGTTCATGGTCCTTCCTGTTGTTCCGCTCCCTGCTTCTCTCGTGGAATCCCCCGGCTCGCTCACGCTCACCCGCCGCACACGCATCGTTGCGAATGACGAGACGGATGCCGCGGCATCCATCCTCGCGAAGTCGATCGCCGAACGCACCGGGCTCACGCTCCCGGTCGTCGCAGAACCGGCCGCAGCCGGTGACCTCGTGCTGCGACACACGAAAGACACCGGCGAGGGGTACGCACTTCGCATCGACGACGCCGTCGAGCTCTCCGGATCAGCCGCTGGTCTCTTCTACGGCATCCAGACCATCCGTCAGCTGTTGACCGCTGCCGATGACGTCTGGGCTCTCCCCCGCGTCGCGATCGACGATGCCCCACGCTTCGGCTACCGCGGCGTGATGCTCGATGTCGTTCGCACCTTCTTCGATGTCAACACCGTCAAGGCGTTCATCGACCGGGCGTCGTCGCTGAAGTTCAACCGCCTGCACCTGCATCTCACCGACGATCAGGGTTGGCGACTGCATATCGAGAGCCGCCCGCTGCTGACCGAGCGCGCCGCCAACACGGCTTCTCTCGGTCGCCCTGGCGGGTTCTACACGCACGACGACTTCCGCGAGATCGTCCGATATGCCGCTGAGCAGCACGTGATGGTTATTCCGGAGATCGATCTGCCCGGCCACACCCATGCGATCGGTCTCGCCTACCCCGAGCTCGTCGAGGATCCGGTGATGACCGACAACCTCCGTGCACAGGCTCGCGAACTCGGACAGCCCCTGCCCGTGGCGGGCGAACCGTACCGGGGCTGGGGCGTCGGACACTCGTCGGTGAAGATCCATGACGAGGCGACGTGGACGTTCCTCAGTGACGTGCTCACCGAGGTCGCAGCGCTCACTCCTGGCCCGTATCTGCATGTCGGTGGAGATGAGGCTCACGGCACACCGCAGACCGACTTCGACGCATTCGTCGAACGTGTCACGGCACTCACCACACGCCTCGGGAAAACTCCCGTCGCCTGGCATGAAGCAGGATCCGCGCAGGTCGCCGAGGGAACCATCGGCCAGTACTGGGGCAGCACGACTCCTGCCGGCACGAGCGCTGACGATGTTCGTCGGTTCGCCGAGCGCGACGGCGCGGTGATCATGTCACCGTCAGATACGGCCTACCTCGATCAGAAGTACGACGCGGACTTCCCCCTCGGGCTGGATTGGGCGGCGCTCATCGATCTGGAAACCGCGTACAGCTGGGAACCGGCATCCATCATCGCCGGTCTGCCGGAGACCGCGATCATCGGTGTCGAAGCGCCGCTATGGTCTGAGACTCTCACCTCGCTGGCCGACATCGACCAGCTCTTCTTCCCCCGTGCCGCAGCAATCGCCGAGGTGGCCTGGTCATCAGCCGATTCTCGCGATTGGGCATCGTTCCGTTCGCGCATCGGGCATCTCGATGCGCGTTGGGATGCCGCAGGCTGGGGAGGACACCGTCCCGCCGAGATCACTTGGAGCAACCGTTGAACACCACCCTGATCCACTCCGCTCGCCTCATCACCGAAGGTGAGGAAACCGCTGATGCCTGGGTGCGGTTCGAAGGTGGCGTCGTCGCGGCCACCGGCACGGGTAGCGATTGGGCACCTGCTGACGCCGTGATCGACGCGACCGAGGTTGCGGGCGCCGGCGCCATCCTCACGCCCGGATTCATCGATATCCACGGTCACGGCGGCGCCGGGGCAGCCTTCGACGACGGCATCGAGGCGATCCGCACCGCCCGCGACCTGCATCGCACGCACGGTACGACGCGAGCTGTGATCTCTCTGGTTACAGCCCCCGTCGATGATCTCGTCCGTCGGGTCGGTGAGATCGCCGATCTCATGCAGACGGATGCCGACATCGTCGGGTCCCACCTCGAGGGCCCTTACCTCGACCCGGCACACAAAGGTGCGCACGAGCCGACGCTGCTGCGGCATCCGGAAGCCTCCGAGGTGCAGCGCCTGCTGGATGCCGGTCGCGGCACGATCCGCCAGGTCACCATCGCCCCCGAGCTTCCCGGTGGAATCGAAGCGATCCGGTTGATCGTGGCTTCGGGCGCCGCCGCGGCTGTCGGTCACACGAGTGCCGATGCCGCGCAGGCCGTCGCCGCGTTCGAGGCGGGTGCGACGATCCTCACGCACGCTTTCAACGCCATGCCGGGCATCCACCACCGCGCCCCGGGACCCGTGCTCACCGCTGCGGCCGACCACCGCGTAATCCTCGAGGCGATCGCCGACAATGTGCACCTGCACCCGCCCGTGATCAAGTTGCTCTTCGACTCGGCGCCGGGACGCGTGGCGCTGGTGACGGATGCCATGGCCGCAGCCGGCAGCGCCGATGGCAGCTACGACCTGGGGGCGGTGAAGGTGACGGTGACCGATGGCATCGCCCGCACCGACGAGACCGGATCGATCGCCGGATCGACGTTGACGCAGGATGTGGCCTTGCGACGAGCCGTGCAGGCCGGGGCGTCTCTCGTCGAGGCGATTCGCGCGCTGACGGAGACGCCGGCTCGAGCTATTGGTCTCGGTGACCAGCTCGGACGGCTCATTCCCGGATATCAGGCGGATGCCGTACTGCTGGATGCCGACCTGCAGGTCGTCCACGTGCAGACGGGCGGCGCACTGCGCTGAGCGCGGGTGTGGGGCTGAACGTGGGTGCGGGCCACCACTCCCCAGCAGCAGCCCGCGCTCCCCAGGCGCGAGACAGGCGGCTCAGGAACTCCTCCCCCGAGGCACCTGAGCCGCCTAACCGTGCATTTCCCCCGCACGGTGCCGAACTCCGCCCCCCGGTGGTGTTCTGATGGCTGTCTCTATTTGATGAGACGACGACCTGGTGGATTCATTACGCGAAAGTCGAAGATTCTTTTCGAGAGTTGTTCGTTCGCGATGAACAGGGGTGACATCACAGGCAATTTCGAGGAGAATAGGCCAGTCGCGTGATGAAAGACAGCATCACGCGTCTCTTCTTGTGAGAGCAACTCCGTCTCTCACGACCAATGGAAACCAGTGCAGAACGACGAGACTTTTGAGGCCGGCCCCGCCGATGCCGATCTGATCCTGCGCACCCGTTCGGGTGACAGTGCAGCATTCGGTGAGCTCTGGCGACGCCACTACCCGTCGGGGATGTCCGTCGCGCGCTCGATCACCTCCAGCATCGACCCGGACGATCTGGTGCAGGAGTCGTACACACGCATCTATCAGGCGGTGCTCAAAGGCGGCGGACCGAACGGTTCGTTCCGTGCATATCTGTTCACCAGCATCCGGAACACCGCGGCATCGTGGGGCCGTTCGCGTGTCGAAACGCCGATGGACGAGCTCGAGACCATCCCGGATCCGGACAGCACCGACCAGGCCGCGAACGATGCTCTCGACCGCAGCCTCACCGCCCAGGCATTCCGCAGCCTTCCCACGCGCTGGCAGGAGGTGCTCTGGTACACCGAGATCGAGCGGATGAAGCCAGCAGAGGTCGCACCGCTGCTGGGGATGAAGGCTGGCGCGGTCTCGCAACTGGCATTCCGTGCGCGCGAGGGCTTGCGAGAAGCGTGGATCGGTGCGCATCTGCGCAGCACGAAAGACGGCTCCGAGTGCCACTGGACCATCGAACACCTCGGTGCGTATTCGCGCGGCAACCTCAGCGCTCGCGATCAGAAGCGCGCTGATCTGCACCTCGATGAGTGTGCCCGATGCATGATCGTGGCAGCAGAGGCGAAGGACGTATCCAACCGGCTTGCTCTCGTTCTGCTCCCTCTCGTGCTCGGTGTTGCCGGGGCAGCCGGATACGCCGCGATGCTTCAGGGCAGCGGGGTGCCAATCGTGGCGCTGGCTGCGATGCCGTCATCCGTAAGCGGTAGTGCTGTCAGCGTCGGTGGCGCGGGAGTGACTGCAGGAACCGGCGCGCTTCACGGCAATAGTGGGGCGGCAGGAGGCACAACGGCAGGAGCCGGTTCCGGCGGCGCAGTCGGAGGCGGCGCGACCGGAGGCGGTGCAGCAGGCGGTGGTATCTTCACCGGCATCGGCGCTCTGGTCGGCGCCGGATCCGCGGCAGTTCTCGTCGCCGGCGCAGTCGCGGCGGCAGCGATCGTCCCGGGGCTGGTCAACGCCGCTCCCGTCATGTCGATGTCCAGTGCCAGCGCGCCGGGCGACTCATTGATCACAACGGAAGTCGCCCCGGACGAGGATCTGGATGCTGACGAGAAGTTCGTCCTCGAGATCGCCGAGGATGCGCCCGAGCGCGGCACCGACACGAACACGGAGCCTGAAGTTGAGGCTCCCGCCCCTCACCCGTCGATTCGGCCCACCGAGCAGGAAGATCGCCGAGAGGATGAAGGCGGAAACCAGGTCCCCGTTCCTGAGCCGACGGAACCGACGGAATCGGATGAGCCTACCGAGGCGATTCCTGAGCCTGACGAACCTGAAGCGCCCGTTCCCGAGCCCGAAGAGCCGGGCGAGGTCGAGCCTGAGGCACCCGCCCCGCCCGTGCCAGATGTTCCGGTCGATGTTCCGACTGTCCCGCTGCCGGAGCCGGAGCCGGAGCCCACGCCTGAACCCGAGCAGCCGGCCGCGCCGAAGCCGGAACCAACGCCCACGCCGGAACCCACGCCTGAGCCGAAGCCTGAGCCCGCTCCCGAGCCGGAGCCGGAGCCGGAACCAACGCCCACGCCGGAACCGGAACCGACGTTACCGGCCGGTACCCCGACGATTGGCGCCACAACCGTAGAGTGCCTCCCCGACAGGCTTATCGACCAGACTCAAGTCACTGTGGTGATTACCGGTGCCCCGGATTCGACCGTCATGGTCAGAACCGCCGGGATTCTGGGCATTGATCGTGACGATACGGCGATCACGTTGGATTCGGATGGTGTCGGATCAGTTACCCTCAGACCAACTGCCCCACAGCTCCTCGGAAGCCTGTCCGTGTATTACATCGCAGGAGACCAGACCGGCGACAAAGCGAGCGTCCGCTTCACACAGTTGATCGACATCACAGAGTGCGTCTGACCGGTTGGTTGCGCTTCGAGCGTCCTGCCCCGACTGAGCCACCTCCCCCGGCCGAATAGACTGGGAGCATGTCCGAAGCTCCTGACGCAATCCCCGGTGTCAATCGTCCGAACATCGCTCCGCTCGACATCATCCGGGCCGTGATCCTGGTCGCAGCGATCGCATCGCTCGTGCTCTGGGGCTTTGCGATGTGGACCTTCCCGTGGAACCTCGTGTTCGGTATCGGTGCGCCGTTGCTCGTTCTGGTCATCTGGGCGCTGTTCCTGTCGCCGCGTCCTCTGCTTCGCCTGCATCCATTCGTGCGCGCGGTCGTCGAACTGCTCATCTATGCCGGTGTCACCGTTGTTTGGTGGTCGATGGATCAGGCTTGGGTCGGGCTCGGCTTCGCCCTCGTCGCCGTCACCGCCGGACTCTTCGCGGGTCGGAGAAACCTGCAGTGACCGTCGCTGCGGCCCTGCGGGACGCTCTCGGCGACATCGTCGATGTCACCGACGGCACGCTTGAAGCCGCGCGCGCAGACCGTTCCGGGCATGCCTCCCCAGGCCGCCCGCTCGCTGTCATTCATGCCGAGACCGTCGAGCATGTGCAGCAGACGATGCGAATCGCCACGCAGACCCGCACACCTGTCGTGGTGCGCGGTGCAGGCACCGGGCTCGCGGGGGCTGCCAACGCCGGGCCCGGTGAGATCGTCCTGTCGACTGTGCGGATGAACCGGGTGCTCGAAGTGCGCCCCGATGATCTCTTCGCCGTCGTCGAGCCCGGCATCCTGAACGCCGAGCTGAACACGCTGCTCGCAGAGCACGGGCTATGGTGGCCGCCGGACCCGGCCAGCCGAGACATCTCCACGGTCGGCGGCAACATCGCCACTGGTGCCGGTGGACTGCTGTGCGCGAAGTACGGCGTCGTGCGCGATGCAGTTCTCGCGATCGATCTCGTACTCGCGGATGGACGGCTCCTGCATCTGGGCCACCGCAGCGTCAAGGGCGTGACCGGGCTCGATCTGACTTCTCTCGTCATCGGTTCGGAGGGAACCCTCGGCGTCGTGGTCGGCGCGACACTGAAGCTCAAGCGTGTCGTGGCCGGAGACGTCTGCACCATCACAGCGCTGTTTCCCACCGTCACCGATGCGGCCACCGGCTCGGCAGCGGTGACGGCATCCGGCGCTCAGCCCGCGATCATGGAACTCATCGATGCGACCAGCCTCGCGGCCGTCCACCGATTGCTGAGTCTGCCCGCTCCCCTGGCTGGATCGTCTCAACTGACGATCCAGACAGACGGCCCGGCTGCCACGGCAGAGGCCGATCTCATCGCCGCAGTGCTCACCGACGCCGGCGGGCAGGTCGTGCTGAGCTACGACCGTGCTGAAGGCGAACGGTTGCTCGCGATCCGCCGCTCGATCCATCCGGCGCTGTCAGCTCTTGGCACCACGCTGATCGAAGACGTCTCGGTTCCGCGCAGTGCCCTGCCGAGTATGTTTGACGAGATCGCGCGGATCGAGCAGAAGTTCGGCCTGACGATCCCCACCGTTGCGCATGCGGGTGATGGCAACCTGCATCCGAATTTCATCTTCGAGGGGCCCGACGTTCCTGCCCAAATCTGGGAGGCGGCCGATGAACTGTTCCGCGCCGCCATCCGCTTGGGAGGGACGCTGACCGGCGAGCACGGCATCGGGATGCTGAAGAGCCGCTGGCTCGCCGAAGAACTCGGTGAAGACCAGTGGGAGCTGCAGCGTCAGATCAAAGCAGTCTTCGATCCTCTCGGCATCCTCAATCCCGGGAAGGTATTCAACCGTGCCTGACATTCATGTGAGCGCAGCGATCATCCAGGACGCCGCTGGCCGGGTGCTCGTGGTTCGCAAGCAGGGCACGCTCGCCTTCATGCAGCCGGGCGGGAAGCCCGAGGCTGGCGAGAATCCCGCGCAGACACTCGCCCGGGAACTCGATGAGGAACTCGGCCTCAAGGTCGATGAGAACGCACTGCGCCCGCTCGGACGGTTCATTTCTGCCGCCGCGAATGAGCCGGGACACCGTGTGGTCGCGGATGCCTTCGCCCTCACGATCGATGCGAGCGAGGTCGCGGTGCAGGCGGAAATCGCCGAGCTGCGTTGGATCACCCCTGCGGAGATCGGCACGCTGCCCTTGGCCCCGCTGAGCGTGGAGCATCTGCTCCCCCTCGCCTGGCCCGCTGTTTCCCCCTAGCGAGCGGGCGGCTGTGGCTCATAAATCGCGAAAACTTGAGCCACGCGCGCCCACTCGCAAGCAAGGGGTGAGGGTGAGTGAGGGGGTGGGGGTGAGGGTTAAATTCCCTGCCAGGCGGGCTTGTTCGCAAAGGCGTACCGGTAGTAGTCGACGAGCTTCAGCTTCGACGCTGCTGCCTCGTCGACGACGACTGTGACGTGCTGATGCATCTGAATCGCGGATGCCGGCACCAGTGCGCTGACCGGTCCTTCAACAGCCTCCGCCACAGCACGTGCCTTGCCCTCGCCGAACGCCAGCAGCACCAGGTGACGCGCGCGCAGGATCGTGCCGAGCCCCTGCGTGATGCAGTGCCTCGGCACGTCATCGATCGAGTCGAAGAAGCGCGCGTTGTCCTTGCGTGTCTGCTCGGTGAGCGTCTTCACCCGGGTCTGTGAAGCAAACGACGAGCCCGGCTCGTTGAAGCCGATGTGCCCATCGGTTCCGATCCCGAGGATCTGCAGGTCGACGCCGCCCGCTGCGGTGATCGCTGCTTCGTAGTCGGCGCCGGCGTGCTCGATTCCGTCGAGAGAGCCGTTGGGCACGTGTACGTTCTCCGGGTTCAGCCCGAGAGGTTCGACGACCTCTCGAGTGATCACCGAGCGATAGCTCTCCGGATGCTTCGGGTCGATGCCCGCATACTCATCCAGCGCGAAGCCACGGACCTGCGACACATCGGTGCCCGCGAGTCGTCCGTGAAGCGCCTGGTAAACCGGCAGTGGCGTCGAACCGGTCGCAAGGCCCAGCACCGTATCCGGGCGGTGTGCGATGAGTCGCACAATCTCGCCCGCCACCAGTGCACCTGCAGCAGCGGCGTTCTCGACAACAACGACTTCAGCCATGGACGACAGTCTCCTCTTCACGGACATGTGCTCCCACCGGCGCGGCGCTGAGAGCAGCCGCAGGGGAACCGGATGGAAGCAGTTCAATTCTCTCATCGAGGCGCGATGGAATCCGCCCGGCCAGACCTCTGACCGGGCGCACCACTGCCACTATGAGACTCCTAATTGTCCCGACAGCACCATCACTGTGGTGCCGAGCAGGACGATGTCATCCTGCGGGGTCAGACGAATCACCACGTCGCGGAACTCGTCGAGAGTCCGCTCGCGAAATGCTGCGAGTGCGGCATCGATGAACGTTCCGCTGAGCAGTTCCGCTGGTCCGTCAACGACGACGTCAGTCAGATCGAGTGCAGCGACGGTGGCAGCGATCGCGATCGCCAATCGGGTACCGGCGTCGCGCAAGATCTCCTCGCGCGCCTCGGGATTGGCATCGATCTCGGCGGTCAGGCGCGTGACGCTCAGCCACGCTTCCAGGCAACCGCGTTTGCCGCAGATGCACTGTGGGCCCCCATCGGTGCCGACCACGACATGGCCGATTTCACCAGCGGCGAAGCGACTGCCGCGCAACGGTTGTCCACCGGAGATGAGTCCGGATCCCACGCCGACCCCGATCTTGATCAGGATGAAGTCCGCACGAGCGGCGCCGAAGGTGTATTCGGCGAGTGCTGCCGCGTTGGCATCATTGCGCACCAGAACCGGGAGGCCGAGAGCAGCGTTCAGCTTCTCCTCCAGCGGAAAATCAAGCCAGCCCAGGTTCGGCGAGTTGAGTACGACCCCGTCGGTGCGCACGACACCGGGGGTTCCGACGCCGACGCCGAGCAGGGTTTCTGTGGATGCCGCGATGAGGTCGCGGCCGAGTCCCAGCACCGCGGCAAATGCGGCATCCCCATCGCCCCGCTCTGTGCGTGCGATCTCGCGACGCTCCACGACTTCACCATCCAGGGTGAGCACGGCGCCCCGGAAGACCTCAGCATCGGAAAGATCTATTCCGATGATCTGATGTCCCTTGCGGTCGATGTCGATGAGAATCGGTGGCTTGCCCGGACCAGAGGTCTCTCGCACACCGAGCTCGACGACGATGCCGTCAGCGATGAACTCCGAGACCAGATCCGAAATAGTCACCCGGGTCAGGCCCGTCTCGCGAGCCAGATCCGCCCGGCTCATCTCGCCTTCGTGGTACAGCATCTGCAGCACCAACGCGCGGTTGTGGCCGCGGGCGTGCTCAGGAAGCGCCTTGACCCGCGAGCGCAGCCTGCGCGATGGCCCGAAGGCATGAGAGCCGACAGCAACTGGCTCAGTTACGGGCGACTGAGGCGTGTCATCCAATGCGGACATATTTGTTAGTAGACCTTACGAACGACAGTTTCGCAACCACTTTTACCCCCAGAGTAAAAAGTCCACGAAAGCAATTTCCTCATCCTACGCCGCAGCTCGCCCCTACCCCGCGACCAACCGTTGCCTCTCCGTTACCCGGCGCACCGTATGATAAGGGGAAGTATGTCGCGTCAAAATCACGGGGGGTGAATTCGTGACTGATCTTGCTGCCACTCCAGGCGCAGACACTGCACAGACCACGGTTGTCACACCGGCGCCACCGCCGCCGGGCGGCAGTGGCCCGTCAGTCGAATGGGCTCCGCACGAGCCCGCACCGAAGAAACGCCGTGTCGGCCTCTGGGTCGGAATCGGCGCAGGAGCTCTGCTGGTCGCTGCCGGTGTAGCCTCCGTATTCTTGATCGCACCGGGAACGACCATCGCTGGCGTCCCTGTCGGAGGCCTGACCCCCGGTGGCGCAACGGATGCCGTCAACTCGCGCCTAGCGAACCTCGAGATCACCCTCACCGATGTCGCCGACGAGCAGGTCATCACCGGCGCCGAGCTCGGCGCTGCCATCGACGCCGGACCTCTGGCTGAAGAAGCATTCGCCGCTCACCCGATGTGGAAGCTCGGCGAATGGATGCCAGAACCGCTCACCGGCACGATCTCCGTCGATCCGGAACTGGCGACCGACGCATTGCGTGCGCTGATTCCGGCCAGCTACACGGATGCTGTCGACGCAACCGTCGCGTTTGACGCGGGCACCGGCACTTACGTCTCCACGGCAGCTGAAGCCGGAACCGGCATCAACCTTGCCGATCTCACCACCGCCATCACCGAAGCTCTCACTGACGGTGAGAGCTCGATGAGCTACTCCGCGGCTCCCGCCGAATCTCCGGCGCTCATCAGCGACCAAGAAGCCGCCACCACCGTGGAAGAGCTGAACACCATGCTCGCCGCCATCGGCTTCTACGTCGGCGAAGAGCGCACGGTCCCCGTCGAACCGGCCGTCGCCGCCACCTGGCTCAACGTCTCCAACGACGGCAGTGAGTTGAACATCACCGCGGACGAGTCCGCGATCCAGGCTGTCGTCGACACCCTGCCCGAACTCGTCAATCGTGCCGCCGTCAACGCCGACGTGATCGTCAACGGCGCAGGAGACGTGCTCCGCGAGATCGTCGCCGGCGTCAGCGGTCGCGAGTTGGGCGACGTCAGCAATGCGGCATCCGACTTCGCTGAGCAGCTTCAAAGCGGCGACGCCGCATTCGAACTGAACGTCAACGAAACCGCGTTCGAGACCACGACGCGGCTGCGTCAGATCGACATCAACCTCGCCACTCAGACCATCACTGTTCTGGAGAACGGCAACGCCATCGACTCTTGGCTCGTCTCCTCCGGCGTCAATGGTTTCAACACGCACACCGGCTCGTACCAGGTCGGCTGGAAGACGTCCAGCCAGAACATGGGCAACCGTGACCTCGCACAGGCTCCGCACTACTTCCAGCCGAATGTGAAGTCGGTCATGTATTTCAACGGCGACCAGGCAATCCACGGTGTGTACTGGCACGAAGCCTGGGGCACGCCCAAGAGCCACGGTTGCGTGGGGATGCCTGAGTGGCGCGCGCAGTGGCTCTACGACTGGTCACCCGAGGGCGTCGGCATCAATATCCACTACTGAGCCAACACTGGCAACAGACAACAATGGGGCCGGATGCCACAGCATCCGGCCCCATTGTTGTCCCTGTGCTTACGCCAGAGCGTCGATGATGCTGTTCAGCGTCGCCGACGGACGCATGATCTTCGCGACCTTGGCGGTGTCGGGGCGGTAGTAGCCACCGATGTCGACGGGGTTGCCCTGTGCTGCCTTCAACTCCTCGACGATCTCCTGCTCCTTGGCAGTGAGGTCTGCGGCGATCGGACCGAAGGCGGCGGCCAGATCTGCATCCTTCGTCTGTGCGGCGAGCTCCTGCGCCCAGTACAGCCCCAGGTAGAAGTGGCTGCCGCGGTTGTCGATCGTGCCGAGCTTGCGGCCGGGCGAACGATCCTCTTCGAGGAACGTTCCGGTCGCAGCATCCAACGTCTCGGCGAGAACGCGCGCCTTCTCGTTTTCGGTGCGGTCGGCGAAGTGCTCGAATGACGCTGCCAGCGCGAAGAACTCGCCCAGCGAGTCCCAGCGCAGGTAGTTCTCCTCCACCAGCTGCTGCACGTGCTTCGGCGCCGATCCACCGGCACCGGTCTCGAACAGGCCTCCGCCGGCGAGCAGCGGAACGATCGAAAGCATCTTGGCGCTCGTTCCGACCTCGAGGATCGGGAACAGGTCGGTCAAATAGTCACGCAGCACGTTTCCGGTGACCGAGATGGTGTCTTCACCGCGACGCAGGCGCTCCAGCGAGTAACGGGTGGCGTCCTCGGGAGCGAGGACCTTGATCGTCAGCCCCTCGGTGTCGTGATCCTTCAGGTACTCATTGACCTTGGCGATGAGTGCCGCGTCGTGCGAACGTGCCTCGTCCAGCCAGAAGACGGCCGGCGTCGCACTCGCGCGAGCTCGCGTGACGGCCAGCTTCACCCAGTCACGGATCGCAACGTCCTTGGCCTGAGTGCCGCGCCAGATGTCGCCCGGCTGAACGCTGTGCTCGAGCACGACGTCGCCAGCTGCGGTGACTACCTGGATGCGGCCGGCTGCCGTGACCTCGAAGGTCTTGTCGTGGCTGCCGTACTCTTCGGCCGCCTGTGCCATGAGGCCGACGTTCGGAACAGTACCGATCGTGGCCGGGTCAAGCGGACCATTGGCGATGACGTCTTCGATGGTCGCCTGGTAGACGCCCGCGTAAGACGAGTCGGGGATGACCGCGATCGTGTCGTCCTCGCCGCCATCCGCTCCCCAGAGCTTTCCGCCGTTGCGGACGAGCGCCGGCATGGATGCATCGACGATGACGTCGGAGGGCACGTGCAGGTTCGTGATGCCCTTGTCGGAGTTCACATACGACAGGCGCGGCCCGTTCTGCATGGCGCGGAAGAACGCCTCGGCGATCGTCTCGCCACCGTCGAGGTCGGCGAGTCCTGCGAGGATCGAGCCGAGACCGTCGTTGGCGCTGAGGCCGGCCGCAGCCAGCTTGTCGCCGTAGTCGGCGAACACATCGGCGAAGTAGGCCTTCACGACGTGACCGAAGATGATCGGGTCGGACACCTTCATCATCGTGGCCTTGAGGTGCACCGAGTAGAGCACGTCATCCGCCTTGGCGGCGGCAAGCGTCTCAGCGAGGAACGCGTCCAAGGCCGCGGCCGAGAGGAACGTGGCATCCACGATCTCGCCGGGCAGAACCTTCAGGTTCTCCTTGAGCGCGGTAACCGTGCCGTCTTCGGCGACGTGCTGGATGGTCAGCACATCATCGCCGGGGCTGACCCAGCTCTTCTCGTTGGCCTTGAAGTCGTCGTGACCGAGAGTCACGACACGAGTCTTGGATCCGTCTGCGAACGGCTTGTTGCGGTGCGGGTGCTTCTTGGCATAGTTCTTCACTGCCAGCGGCGCGCGGCGATCGCTGTTGCCCTCGCGCAGCACCGGGTTGACGGCCGATCCCTTGATGCGGTCGTAGCGTGCGCGCACGTCCTTCTCTTCGAGAGAGGAGGGCTCGTCCGGGAAGCTGGGGACGTCATAGCCCTGCGCCTGCAACTCGGCGATGGCCGCCTTCAGCTGCGGGATCGATGCCGAGATGTTCGGCAGCTTGATGATGTTCGCCTCGGGGAGCGTGGCCAGTCCACCCAGCTCAGCGAGAGCATCAGAGACTTCCTGGTCGGCAGTCAGCTTCTGCGGGAAGGTCGCGAGGATGCGCCCGGCCAACGAGATGTCGCGGGTTTCGATGTCGATTCCGGCCTGTGCTGCGTAGGCCTGGACGATCGGGAGGAACGATGCAGTGGCCAGAGCCGGTGCCTCGTCCGTGTACGTGTAGATGATGGCGTCGTCGGTCACCGGGAGATTCTCCGTTCACGAGTCAAATTTGTCTCGATACCAAGATACCTGAGTGCCCTCGAAGCCGTTCGCAGACATCTTTTGCCCGCAGAATGCTTCGAGAGGTTACCCTGGGCTTATGTCGGAACTGCGCATGGTCGAACTATCCGCTGCGACGATCGTCGCTGTGAACAACATGTCGCTCAAGCCTGGGCAGGAGCAGTTCCTCGCTCCGGTGTCCTACGGTATCGCCGCCACGGTGATCAACCCGCAGACCTCATGGCAACGAGTCGTCTTGGATCGCAACGAGGTCGTCGGCTTCGTCAGCGCCAACTTTGACGATGAAGCACCCGAAGAGCACTTCCGGTCCGTCCTCTGGCGCATCAACGTCGACGCGGACGATCAGGGTCGCGGTATCGGCCGCTTCGCCGTGGCGAATCTGCTTGATGAGGCCCGCACGCGCGGTATGGAACACGTCAATGTGATCTATGAGGCCGGCAGCGATGGCCCTGAGGCGTTCTTCCGCCGCGTGGGGTTCACCCCGGTCGGCGAGACCGCGTATTCCGAAGTGATCGCTGAAATCCGTCTGACCCCCTGATACCGGCGGCGGGGCTTCGGATCCCCTCCCCCACCGAGGCCTCGTCGCCTTTCTTTTGTTGGGTTTGACCACAAAAGGCTTGCGCTCGCGCTCGAACTCTGCGTAGTATCACTGTCGAAGCGTTTCGCGAAACGCTTCGACAGCATTCCGCAAGAGCGACGAAGGAGTCCGGATGACGTCAATACACGACGTGGCCAAGGCCGCCGGCGTCTCGATCAGCACTGTGTCTTATGCACTCAGTGGCAATCGACCGGTTTCTGACAAGACCCGTCGTCGCATTGAAGATGCTGTCCAGGAACTCGGCTACCAGCCCAATGCCGGCGCACGGATGCTGGCCGGTCGACGAACCCACATCTTCGCCCTGACCGAACCGCTCCGCGCCGACACCCATGCGCCCACGCACATGGCCTTCGTGCTGGCTACCGCAGTGGCGGCGCGCAAACGCGGCTATGACATTCTGCTGCTGACCGATGAGCAGGCGTCCGCTGGAATGAGTCGAGTCGCTGCCACCGACCTGGTCGATGCGATCCTCGTGCTTGATGTGGCCCCCGACGACGAACGTGTGAAGATCGCGCGATCAGTGCAAACTCCGACGATCTTTGTCGGCATTCCTGACGATCACGAGGACCTGCACTGCGTCGACCTCGACTTCGAAGGCGTCGGCTCGCTTGCTGTAGACAGGCTCGCCGATATTGGCCACCGCAAGATCGCGCTGATCGGCCAAAGCGATCTCGCTTACCGTCGATCGAATTTCCCCCGCCGACTGTTGCAGGGTTTCCGCGAACGCGCCGCACAACGCGGCATCGCACAGGATTTTGCTGCGAGCGGCTCAACCATCACCGACCCTGCGGTGGTTCGCACTGCTACTGAGACGGCAATCGACTCCGGGGCAACAGCTCTCGTTCTGCATGCCGCGGATGATGTGCACACGCTGGTGCTGACAGTCCTGGCCGAGAGAGGGCTGCAGGTCGGCGAAGACATTTCGGTGCTGTCAGCAGGCACATCCTTTGATTCTGCGGTTCTTCCCGTCGCTGTCGACACCATCCCTCTCATCCCGCAGATCTCGTGCGATCTTGCAGTCGATCTCGCGGTTCGCAGCCTGGACGAGCCCCTGACTCCCTCCATTCATCTGATTCCGCCCGAGTACCACGAAGTCGGATCCGTCGCACCACCACGCGGCTGACCCAGCTGCACCCTCATATGCCGTATTTGCGCCCCGTCATCGAAACGCTTCGACGAAGGGCAAGGAGAAAGGAGTGCCAAAGATGGCACATTTCACTAGCAGGACTCGAACATTCACCGCGATCGCAGCGTTTACCGCTGCTGGCCTCACCCTGAGCGGTTGCTCTGCAGGTGGCGGAGATGACGGTGACGGTCAGACCCTGAAGCTGTGGCACTACGAAGGAGCCGACAGTGCTATGGGCAAGGCCTGGGCTGAGGCCATCTCGATCTTCGAGGACGAGACGGGTGCCACCGTCGAATTCGAGGAGAAATCATTCGAGCAGATCCAGAAGACTGCGAGCCAGGTGCTCGATACCGATGCCGCACCGGACCTGATGGAGTTCAACAAGGGCAACGCGACGGCCGGCTTCCTGGCTTCCACCGGTCTCATCGCCGACATCTCGGATGCCGTCGAGGAGTACGGATGGGGCGATATGCTCGCCCCATCGCTGCAGACCACCGCGAAGTACACCGACGACGGCGTGATGGGCGGCGACACCTGGTATGGCGTCCCGAACTACGGCGAGTTCGTCGGCGTCTACTACAACCTCGACGCATTCGCTGATGCTGGCTTGGAGGTGCCGGAGACCTACGACGAGTTCGTCGCAGTTCTCGACGCCTTCGTCCAACAGGGCATCACTCCGCTCGCCGAGGCCGGTGCGGAGTACCCGCTCGGTCAGCTCTGGTACCAGCTGGCGCTGATGAAGGCCGACCGCGGCTTCGTCGATGACTATCAGCTCTACGCCGACTCCGTCGATTGGGCCGGTGAGGAGATCACCTCCGCTACCGAAACTCTCGCGGAGTACGTCGACAAGGGCTATATCGCAAGCGACGTCTCATCGATCAAGGCAGAGGATGCTGGTGTGTCGTTCATTAACGGCAGCGCACCCATCTTTGTCTCCGGTTCCTGGTGGTACGGGCGCTTCGTCAACGAAGCCACCGGGTTCGATTGGACCATGACGGCATTCCCCGACTCCGACCTCTCACTCGGTTCATCGGGAAACCTGTGGGTCGTTCCGGAGAACGCGTCGAACCAGGATCTCGCCTACAAGTTCATCGACATCACGATGCGCCCGGAGATCCAGGCGATCATCGGCAACAACGGCGGCCTCCCGGTCGCCGCAGACCCGGCCGACATCACCGATGAGAAGAGCCAGGAGCTCATCAGCGTATTCAACGGCATCCTCGATGCTGACGGTCTCTCCTTCTACCCGGACTGGCCTGCGCCCGGCTTCTACGACGTGATCGTGCAGGAACTGCAAGGTCTGATCACCGGCACGCAGGATGCGGCGACCACCAACGCCAACCTCGGCGAGCAGTACGACGAAGGAACCGCGGAATACCGCTGATCGACCAGTGGGGGCAGCACCTGTGCTGCCCCCACTCCGGCTTGAAGGACAACCACCATGTCTCAACACACAATCGTCAAGAGGGCGCGACCACCGGCTGAGCAGCCGGCCATCCCGCAGCGCGGCGGCGGCACCCGAGCGTACTGGGCGTACCTGCTGCCGGGGTTCCTGCTCCTATTGATCGTGGTCATCGTCCCGCTGATCTGGAATGTCTATCTCACTTTCACCTCTTGGAAGGGCGTCCGCACTCCAGAGTTCATCGGGCTCGACAACTGGGTGAAAATCCTCGGTGACGAAGACTTTTGGACTTCCTTCACCAACTCCATCTGGATGGTACTTGCCATGGTGGTGCTGCCTACCGTGCTGGGCCTCGTTATCGCTGCGCTGCTGTTCGACGTCATAGGACGCAAGTTCGGTGGACGCACGGCGAGCTTCTTGCGCGCCACTTTCTACCTTCCCCAGATTCTGCCGGTCGTGGTTGCTGGCATTGTGATCGGATGGATCGTCCGCCCCGGAGCGGACGGCGCGCTCAACCAGATCCTCGCGGTGTTCGGTATTGGTGCGGTCGACTGGCTCGGCAAAATGCCTTCCGCTCTCATCGTGCTGATGGTCGTCCTGGTCTGGGTGCAGATTGGGTACCCCGTGGTTGTTTTCATGGCCGCGCTCCAGCGGGTTGACCCCGAGCTCTACGAAGCCGCTGAGCTCGACGGCGCGAACTGGCTACAGCGATTCCGCTTGATCACGATGAGCATCATCCGGCCGGAGATCTTCGTCGTCACCCTTACCTGCACGATCGCCGCGTTGAAGGTGTTCGGCCCGGTGTACGTCATCACTCGCGGCGGCCCCGCGGGTTCGACGCTGGTCCCCGCCTATTACGCCTATCAGGAGTTCTTCACGAAGCGGAACGTCGGGTACGGCGCGACGATCGCGACCGTTCTGACCATCGTCGTGGTCATCGTGTCTATCGTCTTCATCCGCGTGCAGAATGCACTCGAGAACAAGGAGAGGGCGGGACTGTGATGCATGCCACCACCGCCATCGTCACCGGCAAGCCGGGCAGGAGCCGTCCCCGTGGCGGAATGACCAAGAAGCGCGGTATCGACTGGCTGCTGATCGCGCTCGTCGCCATCGGTGCGCTAGCTGTGATCGCTCCGTTCTATCTGGTGCTGGTCAACTCATTCAAATCTCCCGTCGAGTACGCCACCGCGGGCCCATTGGGCCTGCCTGCAAGCCTCGATTTCAGCGGCATGATCGCTTTTTGGGAACGGGTGAACTTTCCCGAGAAGGTATGGAACTCGATCTTCATCTCTGGCGTCGTCTCGGTACTCGCCGTCATCATCTCGATGTTCAATGCTTTTGCCATCGGCATCGGCCGTGTGCGCGGGCGTAGCTGGATTGTGCTGTTGTTCCTGATGGCGAATCTGCTGCCGCAGGAAGCGCTGCTGTATCCGCTGTATTACATGTTCAAGGAGGTCGGTCTCTATGACAATGTCTGGTCGGTGATCATCGTGTTCACCGTTGTGCAGGCAGCGTTCGGAACGTATCTGCTCTCCTCCGTGTATGGAACCTTCCCCAAGGAAGTTCTCGAGGCAGCCTCGATCGACGGTGCCAGCAGGTGGCAGATCCTTTGGCGCGTGGTCTTCCCCATCAGCCGCCCGACCCTGTCGGTTCTGCTCATCTTCTTCTTCATATGGACGTGGAATGAGTTCCTCATCCCGCTGACGTTCCTGGCATCCAATGCCAATCAGACGGTACCGGTGGCGATCAGCGTGCTGCAGGGCGACCGGCTGATGGATGTCACGACGACGAGCGCGTCGGCACTTCTGGGCATCATCCCCACGCTCATCTTCTTCCTCATCTTCCAGCGCACTCTCACACGCGGCATCACAGCAGGAGCAATCAAGTAATGAAGTTCACCGACGGATTTTGGCAGCTGCGCCCTGGCGTCACGGCACTGTACGCGCAGGAGGCCTATGACATCGAAACGACCGAGAACACCGCCGATGGTGCGGGGATCGTTGCGACCGCCCCCACGCTGGTCATCGCCAAGCGCGGCGACACGCTCAATCGACCAGTGTTGACCACGACACTCTCCTCCCCCGCGGCCGGCGTCATCCGGGTACGTGTCGCGCACCACGAGGGCGGACGCTGGCACGGCGGTTTCGATCTACCGGGAGCGGATGCTTCGGGTGCAGACGCAGCCTCCGTATCTGGTGATGGCGGAGCGCTCACCAGTGGAGCGCTCACAGCACGGATCACCCCGGGCGCCCCGTGGAACCTCTCTTTCGAGATCGATGGCAAGCGCGTCACCGGCAGCGGACACAAGGCGCAGGGTTACATGCAGTTGACCGCCGATGCACAGGTTGATCCAGGAATCGTGGGCAACGCCCGTGCAACCACCTCGCCGCCCTCACAAACGACGTTCGTGCACGAACAGCTCGATCTCGCCGTCGGTGAACTCATCTACGGTCTCGGCGAACGCTTCGGTCCACTGGTCAAGAACGGTCAGACCGTGGACATCTGGAACGCGGATGGCGGCACCTCCAGCGAGCAGGCTTATAAGAGCGTCCCCTTCTATCTGTCCAATCGCGGGTACGGGATCCTGGTCAACGACCCCGGTCACGTCTCCTACGAGATCGGATCCGAAGCGGTCGAACGCGTACAGTTCTCGGTACCGGGCGAGGTGCTGGAGTACTTCGTGATCGCTGGCCCCACACCGAAGGACGTCCTCGACCGCTACACCGCGCTGACCGGGCGTGCACCCGTCGTGCCGGCATGGTCCTACGGCCTGTGGCTATCGACGAGCTTCACCACCGACTACGACGAAAAGACCGTGAACTCGTTCATCGACGAGATGTCAGCCCGCGAGCTTCCCGTCTCGGTCTTCCACTTCGACTGCTTCTGGATGCGTGAGTTCAACTGGTCCGACTTCGAATGGGACACGCGGGTCTTCCCTGATCCTGTCGGAATGCTCGAGCGGCTGCATAAGAAGGACCTTCGGGTGTCGGTCTGGATCAACCCGTACATCGCACAGCGTTCCCCGCTGTTCCGCGAAGCCGGCGACGCGGATTACCTCGTCAAACGGGCCGATGGCTCGATCTGGCAGTGGGATCTCTGGCAGGCCGGAATGGGGCTGGTTGACTTCACGAACCCCGATGCGGTGGCCTGGTACCAGTCGAAACTTCGCGCGCTCGTCGATCAGGGCGTGGACTGTTTCAAAACCGACTTCGGCGAGCGCATCCCCACCGACGTGGTCTGGGCCGATGGGTCAGACCCCGCACGTATGCACAACCTCTACACGCAGCTGTACAACCGCGCCGTGCACGACGTGCTCGTCGATGCGCGAGGCGAGGGCGACGCGGTGCTGTTCGCGCGCTCGGCGACCGCCGGTGGGCAGAGCATGCCGGTGCACTGGGGCGGCGACTCGACCTCGACGTTCGCGTCGATGGCAGAGACGCTGCGCGGCGGCCTTTCGCTGGCACTGAGTGGCTTCGCTTTCTGGAGCCACGACATCGGCGGCTTCGAGGGAATGCCCGATGCAGGAGTGTTCAAGCGCTGGACGGCCTTCGGCCTGCTGTGCTCGCACTCCCGCTTTCATGGCTCTTCGTCGTATCGGGTCCCGTGGGCCTTCGACGATGAAGCCGTCGAGGTGACCCGGATTTTCACCCATCTGAAGATGCAGCTGATGCCGTATCTCTTCCAAGCGGGAATGGATGCCACCCGCTCCGGCATCCCGCTCATGCGCCCGATGTTGCTCGAGTTCCCCGACGATCCTGGCGTCGCGCATCTGGATCGGCAGTACATGCTCGGCTCGGAGATCCTGGTCGCACCGGTGTTCTCGGAATCGGGCGAGGTGGAGTTCTATCTACCCGCAGGCGAGTGGACGCATCTACTCACCGGCGAACACGTCACCGGTAGCGGCTGGCGACGCGAGACGCACGGTTTCGACTCTCTGCCGCTGTACGTCCGCCCTGGAGCAGTGATCCCCTGGGGAGCACGGACCGACCGCCCGGACTACGACTACCATGACGAACTGAAGCTGCGCGTCTTCCCCGGTGGTACCGGGAGCCGCACGATCACGGTGACGTCGCCTGGCGGAGTCGCCCGCACCTACACCGCAGACCTCGAGGAGACCACCGAATGACTGCCACAACTGGCTCGGCCGACTACCGCGATTCCGGCCTCGTCTTCCCCAAGAGTTTCACGTTCGGCTCTGCCACCGCCTCGTACCAGATCGAGGGCGCAGCGGCCGAGGACGGACGTACCCCGTCGATTTGGGACACCTTCAGCAAGACACCCGGCAAGGTGTGGAACGGCGACACGGGAGATGTGGCATGCGATCACTACCACCGCGTCGATGAAGACCTCGACCTCATGAAGGAGCTCGGACTCGAGGCGTACCGCTTCTCGATCGCCTGGCCACGGATCCAGCCGACCGCCGACGGTGCGGTCAATCAGTCGGGCATCGACTCCTACTCGCGCCTGGTGGACGGGCTGCTCGAGCGCGGCATCCGTCCTGTCGCGACGCTGTATCACTGGGACCTCCCCCAGTACCTCGAGGATGCCGGAGGCTGGACGTCGCGCGCGACCACCGATGCTTTCGAGCGCTACGCGGAGATCATGGGCACGGCGCTCGGCGACCGCGTGCACACCTGGACCACGCTGAACGAGCCGTGGTGCTCGGCGTACCTCGGCTACGGCCAGGGCGGGCACGCCCCCGGACGCACCGAGCCAGCATCCGCGCTCGCAGCCGTCCACCACCTGAACCTCTCCCACGGTCGCGCGATCCAGGCACTGCGAGCAACCTCCACCGGAGACCCCGACTACTCGGTCACGCTCAACTTCCACGTGCTGCGCGGCCAGGGCGATGGTGCTGCCGAGGCGATGCGCCGCATTGATGGTCTCGCGAACCGCGCGTTCACGCATCCGATGCTGCGCGGCGAGTATCCCGCCGACCTGCTCGCTGATACCGCAGAGGTCACCGACTGGTCTTTCGTGCAGGACGGCGACCTTCAGGCCATCAACCAGCCGATCGACGTGCTCGGTGTGAACTACTACTCCACCGCGACCGTTCGACTGTGGGACGGAGTCTCCGCGAAGCAGCAGAACGACGGGCACAAGGGCACCTCAGCCGGCACGGCCTGGCCGGGCAGCGACCAGCTCGTCGAGTTCGTCCAGCAGCCGGGGCCGTACACGGCGATGGGCTGGAACATCGCACCCGAGGGTCTGGAGGAGCTCCTCGTCTCGCTGTCGGAGCAGTTCCCCGAGCAGCCACTGATGGTCACCGAGAATGGCGCAGCCTTCGAAGACGAGGTTGCCGAGGACGGCTCCGTGCCCGACCCCGAGCGCACCGACTACCTGCGGCGCCACTTCACCGCAGCGCACCGCGCCATCGAGCGCGGCGTCGACCTGCGCGGTTACTTCGTGTGGTCGCTGCTGGACAACTTCGAGTGGGGCTACGGCTACGCGAAGCGGTTCGGCATCGTGCGCGTCGACTTCGACACGCTCGAGCGCACGGTCAAGGACTCCGGGCACTGGTACCAGGAGCTCGTGCGCACGCGCGCGCTCCCCGCGTAATCGCTACTGCTGCGGCGGCGTCTCGTCTTTGCCGGGCCGCCGCCGCGCCGGCTTCGCCGTGCTGCTGTCGGTCTCGGCCCGGGATTCATCGGCCGAGCGATCCTTAGCCGGACGCCGCTCGTTCCAGGCTGCGAAAGCGGATGCTGCCGCACCAGCAGCCTTGTCAAGAGCTTCCGCTGACCGTACGAACACCTGCTGCGCGGCATCCTGCCAGGCCTGTCCCGCATTCGGATCCACACCGTTCGCGCGTGCCTTCGCTGTGTGCTCAGCCACGTCGAAGGCACGCTCAAGGTGTGCGACAGCATCACGATAGGCCGAGAACTCCGCCGTGGTGACATGAGGGCTGAGCGACGCACGCAGTTCGCTCGCTCGCTGTGAAGCGGTCAGAAAAGCCGAAGTCGCCGGCTCCTTGCCATCGCTCATGGCGGGATAGGCGATCAGCTTGGCAGGATCGGTCTCATAATCCATCCACCGCGCGAGCACGGCGTCATGCGCGCGGTACAACTTCGTCAGCGGATAGCGCTCACGTGCAGACGTCGGCGGAATCTCCGCGTATGCGACCTTGACGTGGACCCGCCGAGCGCGCACATCCGCTGCCGCCACCTTCAGATTCTGCTCGGCCTGTTTCAGCATCCGGCGAGAGCTCGCGACATCGGCGCTGCTGGCCCGCGATGCCGAGCGTTCGGCAATCGCCCTGGAGTGCTCGGCCCGCGCGACTTTCACGGCCCGACGGTGCTCACCGACCTCGAGCTGCGCCTCTTTCAGGTCTCGTCGAGCCGCGTCATGAGCCAGCCTCCGCTCCACGCTGCTGCGACGCCCGCGCATACCGATTGCGGTCGCTGCTCCGGCTCCGGCCGCGACGGCTGGCGCGATCCACCATCCGTCCGCTGCCAGCGCCACCACTCCGATCACCCCTTCATCGTAGTCACCTCATTCCCCGCAATCCCCTGCGCCCGTGAAGTAAGCTGCTCCCTTTCCGCGGTCGGTCACAACTTCGGCGGCCATAAACCCGTAATGTCTCCGCAGAAGTTGCTCCCGGCCGCCGAACTTGCACCTCCACTCTTCCTGCACAGTTCCTGCCTCGGACGACTTGTCCACCGTTCGCGCTTGCGCGACCACGCCGAACGCGTCGCACACGCCACGGTGTTCACATGGATCTGATCACCTGGCTCAGCGACCGCAACAGCATCGGGCATCGAGCGGATGCTCGTGCGGCAGGGTTCTCGCCGCCCCATGTCCGCGCAGCTATTCGGGCGGGGCACGTCCGCCGCATCCGCGCGAGCTGGATCGCGCTGGCTTCGGCTCCGCGCGAGCTGGTGGCGGCCGCCGCGGCTACCGGCCGACTGACCTGTCTGTCCCTCGCTCGCCAGCGCGGTTGGTGGATTCCAGACGGAGCCTCGGCCCGGCTTCATCTGCACGTCGGGACCAACGCGCACCGATTGACTGCGGACGCCGTTCTGCACTGGGCCAAGCCGCTCGTGGATCGCGGAAACCGCGTGCTTGAAGCATCCGTAGAAGATGCACTCGCCCATCTCGCGCAGTGCTTGACCTACGAGGATGCCGTGTCCGTCTGGGAATCCGCGGCCAAAGCCGAACGACTCGACCCGGAATCGTTGCGCACTGTCCACTGGCCGGATGCCGCGTCCCGTGCGTGTGCGAATGCAGTCACCGGCCTGTCCGACTCGGGGCTGGAGACCGTGTTCGTCGTACGACTGAGCACGTGGGGAGTCCCGATCAGACAGCAGGTTCGACTGGCAGGACACAACGTCGACGTGCTGATCGGCACGCACTTGGTCGTCCAACTCGACGGGTTCGCGTTTCACTCTTCCTCGGCCGATCGCACCCGTGATGTCAGGCACGATGCTCAGCTGCGTCTGCGCGGCTACACCGTCCTGCGCTTCACCTATGCGCAGGTCATTCATGATTGGGCCTATGTCGAAGCCACCATTGCCGCCGCGATCGCACGCGGTCTGCACCTGCGCCCCGCCTGATACCAGCCAACTTCTACGGTCAATTGCAACTTTGGCGGCCAGCATCCGAAGATGTGGCCGCCAAAGTTCCTCTGCCCCGCCAAAGTTAGAGGCCGCTAGACGAGCGTCTGCTGCCACGCGGCGTGCAGCTGCGCGAACTTGCCGGTGCCGCGGATGAGCGCATCAGGCGTGTCATCCTCGATGATCTTCCCGTGCTCCATCACCAGCACCCGATCGGCAATGGCGACTGTCGACAGTCGGTGCGCGATGATGATCGCTGTTCGATCGGCCAGCAGCGTCTGCAGGGCGTCCTGGATGAGCCGCTCCGACGGAATGTCCAGCGATGCCGTGGCCTCATCGAGGATCAGCACTGCGGGATCAGCGAGGAACGCTCGCGCGAACGAGATCAGCTGACGCTGCCCCGCCGAAACGCGACCGCCGCGCTTGTTCACATCGGAGTTGTAGCCGTCCGGAAGCGCCGAGATGAACGCATCCGCACCGACCGCACGCGCTGCCGTCTGAATCTCTTCCAGGGTGGCATCCGGTTTTCCGAGCGCGATGTTGTCCGCGACCGTACCGCTGAACAGGTAGGCCTCCTGCGTGACCATCACGATGGCCCGGCGCAGATCCTTCGGATGCAGCGAGCGCAGATCGACGCCGTCCAGCGTCACACGCCCGACGGTGGGATCGTAGAACCGCGAGATGAGCTTCGCCAGCGTCGACTTGCCGGCACCGGTGGTCCCCACCAGCGCGATCGTCTGCCCGGCCGGGATGTCGAGTGAGAAGTTCGGCAGGATGGTCTTCTCCCCCGAGTATCCGAAGGTGACCTCGTCGAAGTTGACGTGTCCGCGTGATTCCCAGAGGTCGATGGGCTTGTCGGGGTCCGGAACCGTCGGCACCTCGTCGAGCACACCGGATACCTTCTCCAGCGCCGCGGTGGCGGACTGGTAGGAGTTCAAGAACATCGCGATCTCCTGCATGGGCGCGAAGAAGTTGCGCACGTACAGAACTGCAGAAAGCAGAACTCCAACCGTCAGCGCACCATCGGCGACACGGATGCCGCCCCACAGCACGACCAGTCCGAGGGTGAGCGCGGCCACGCCCATCAGCCCCGGCTCGAACGTGCCGAACAGCAGCATCGAGCGACGGTTCACATCCCGGTAGTCACCGGCGACCTTCTGGAAGGCGACATCGTTTCGCGGCTCCTTGCGGAACGCCTTGACCGCGCGGATGCCGGTCATGGTCTCCACGAACTGCACGATGACCCGGGCACTGATGACCCGCGACTCCCGGAAGATCAGCTGCGAGCGCGAGTAGAACCAGCGCATCAGCAAGAACAGCGGCACTCCCGCCAGCAGCAGGATCACGCCCGATTCCCAGTCCCACACGATCAGCGCGATGAAGGTGAACGCTCCGAACAGCACACCAGAGACGAGGTTGTTCAGACCACCGTCAAGCAGTTCACGAATCGAATCGAGGTCGCTCGTCTGGCGCGAAATGATGCGCCCGGACGTGTACGTCTCGTGGAACTCCAGGCTCAGTCGCTGCGTGTGCAGGAAGATTCGCTTGCGCAGATCAATGAGCACTGCCTGGGTGATGCGCGCGGCCACGACCACATACCAGCCGATCAGTGCAGCAGCAGCGGCACCGGCGAACAGGTAGATGAACCCGATCGTGAATGTCGGCATCCAGTTCGCGTTCTTCAGCACCTGCGGCAGCGCCCAGTCCAGCCCGACGCTGATGAGGATGGGGCCTGCGACCTGCAGGGCCGTCGAGATCACCAGCACGGATGCTGCGAGCACGATCTGCGCGCGCAGCGGAGACACGAGCGAACCGAGCAGCCGCAGCGAACGCCGGCGGATCGCCTTGCTCTCTTCTCGCGTGTAGTTGGAACGGTCCTCATCCTGTGTTCCCGTCAGTGCGGCGCTCATGCCTGCACCTCCTTCTCGGTCGCTGCGAGGTCCTCATCGGTGATGATCGGGATCGCTCCAGTGCGCGCTGCCTCTTCCGCTTCCAGACTGGAGATCACATGTCGATAGTGTCTGCTGGTCTTCAGCAGCTCGGAGTGCGTTCCCACGGCGGTGATGCGGCCGCTCTCCAGTAGCGCCACCCGGTCGGCGAGCGCCACGGTGGAAGGCCGGTGGGCCACGATCATCGCTGTGGTCTCGGCGAGCACATGCCGCAGCGCTTCTTCGACAAGAGCCTCGGTGTCGACGTCCAGTGCCGACAGCGGGTCATCGAGCACCAGCACTTTCGGGTTGGCTGCGACGGCACGCGCCAGGGCGAGCCGCTGACGCTGGCCTCCCGAGAGGCTGAGGCCTTCTTCCCCGATCACAGTCTCCACGCCGTCAGGCAGGGAGTCCACGAAACTCGCCTGCGCAACGTCGAGGGCTTCACGCAGCACGCGCTCACCCTCCGCACTGTGGATATCGAGTTCGGCGCGCCCCAGCAGCACATTCTCCCGAACGGATGCGGAGAACAGAGTCGCGTCCTCGAACGCCATCGCAATGTGCCGGCGCAGCTCTGCCAGGGGCAGGTCGCGCACGTCGACGCCGTCAAGCAGCACGCGCCCGCCGGTCACGTCGTACAGGCGGGTGGGCAACGTCGTCAGCGTGGTCTTGCCGCTGCCGGTGAGTCCCACCAGCGCCATCGTCTCGCCAGGTCGCAGCACCAGGTCGATCCCGTCGAGCAGGTCGCGCTCTGCAGCACCGGCATCCTGATAGCGGAAGTGCGCTGCTTCGAACACCAGCTCACCGCGCGGCTCGTCGATGTGCACCGGGTTGTCCGGGTCGGTGATGCTGTTCTCCTCGGAGAAGATGTCGAACACGCGGTCGGTTGCGGTTCGGGCATCCAGCATGAACGAGAACAGGAACCCGATCGACTCGATCGGCCACCGCAGCACGGTCGCCATCGCGAAGAACGCAAACAGCTCCGGCAGTTCGATCATCCCCTGCGAGATCAGCCAGATTCCCGACATCAGGCTCACCCCGAAAGCGATCTGCGGCATCAGGTCGAGGAAGAACCAGAGCCCGCCCACCGAATGCGCCTTGCTCATCTCGGTTTCCCGCAGGGTTTCTGCCTGCCCGGTGAAGCGATTCAGCGCGTGCTTGCCGCGGCCGAACGCCTTGAGCACCCGGATGCCATGCACGCTCTCCTCGACGCTGGTGGCCAGGTCTCCCGCCTGGTCTTGGCTGCGGCGGGTCAGTACGCCGTAGCGCTTTTCGAACAGGTAGCCGCGAATCCACATCGGGATGCCCGTGACCAGGAAGATGACCCCCAGCAGCCAGTGCCAGCGGAACAGCAGTACCGAGCCGATGGCGATCGTGAGAATGTTCACGACCAGCAGGATCAAACCGAAAGCCAACCAGCGACGGATGAGGCCGATGTCCTGCATCATGCGGCTGAGCAGCTGACCCGACTGCCAGCGATCGTGGAAGGCCACGGGCAGTCGCTGCAGGCGCGAGTAGAGCTGGGAGCGCATCTGGAACTCGACCTCGGTGGAGGGCTTGAGGATGAACCAGCGGCGAAGCCACACCATCACGGCCTCACCGATTCCGAGCGCAAGAACGGCGAGAGCGCCGAGCGCGATGAGGTTGACGTCACCGGACTCGATCGGTCCGCGCACGATCTGTTCGAGCACGATGGGGATCATCAGCGCGATGACGGCCGCGCCGAGCGCACTGGCCGCGCCCCCGACGAGACGCCAGATGACGGGACGGACGAATGGCTTGAGCCGCCACAGAGCGGCGGGGGTGGACAGCGAAGCGGATGATCTTTGCGATGACGACGAGGAAGACATGACTCTCAATGAGTGGAGTTGCGGAAGGGAAGGAGCGGGGCACACCTGTGGCGTGCAAACCCCCGGGAGAAACGCGGCTGTGCTAGCGGGTAAGACCGGCCAGGTTCGAGCCAAGAACGGTGATCGGCGCGATGGCGATCGAAATCATGGTGTCCTCCTCAAGCTCGACATCGTCGCCCGGTCTGCGCGACAGCCCTCCAGCCTATGGCTGTGAGCTTGCTGAAGGCAAGCAGTATTTTCTGTCGCCCCTAGGCTGAGCACATGAGTTCTCGTTTGCGCATTGAAAGCATCGACATCGGGCCCGAAGATCTGGCGGCACAGTTGCCCGCTGAAGCGCGGTTGCTTCGTCAGGCATCGGGGCCGGATCGCACCGATTACTTCTTCGCTGTGCTCGATGAGGCACTCACCTACCGCACGTCGCTGACGGCGCTCGGCGAAGCAGGCGTGAATCCGGATGCCGCAGATCCCCAGTTGATCACGATTCACGAGGACGGCACCGTCGACCTGCGCGTGTTCGGAATCGTGTTCGCCGCGCGTCTCGCCGGTGCGCACCCGCACGCCGGGATGAAGGACTTTCCGGTCATGCTCGCGTATGTCGTCGACAACACCGCTATGCGTGACGAGGTGGTCGACTTCTCCAAGCTCATCTATGCCGCGGTCGCGTTCATCAGCGACATCGATGAGGAAGCGCCCGCACCGCAGCCGACGTCAGCGTGAGCTGAACTCCCGCTCGCGCGCCAGCAGACTCTGTTTCACCGGCAGCCCCCAGGCGAAGCCGCCCAGCGAGCCGTCCGAGCGCAGCACGCGATGGCAGGGGACGAACAGCGCCGGAGCATTGCGTGCGCAGATGGATGCCGCAGCGCGCACCGCACGCGGATTGCCCAGGGCTGCGGCAAAGGATGTGTAGGTGAGCGGTTCGCCCGGTGCGATTCGCCGCAGAGCCTCCCACCCCGCCTGCTGCAGTCCCGTGCCGATCTGACGTACGACGACGGAATCGATCGCCGCCAGGTCCCCGCCGTAGTACGCACGGACGATGGATGCCGCATCCGTGTCGTGCTCGCGCACCGCGGTGGGTCGTGCGTGTTCGGGCAGACGATTCAGGATTGCGACATGGTCGTGTGTCCACCCGGACGCGAGCACGTGCTGCCGTGCGTCGACCAGCAGGGTGAATGCGCCATCCGGGGTCTGGAGAGTCTCAATGAACGCGGTCATGAGTCGGCCTTTCGTTGGGAGGTTCGCACGGGGGCCGCCCGCCACAGGTGCGCGGTGAGGTAGCTGCGCCAGGGCGCGATCTGTTCTGCCCACGCTGTGAGCGGGGCAGGGTCTGACGGGATGCCAGCAGCCGCAGCCCCGGCACGAACAGCGACGTCGCCGGGCAGGAAGACATCGGGGTCGCCGAGTACGCGCATCCGGACGTAGTCAGCGGTCCAGGGTCCGATGCCCGACCTGGCGAGCAGCACCTCGCGCTGAGCGACGCGACCGTCGCCGACGGTGAGCGTCAAGGAACCGTCCGCGAGTGCTGCGGCAGCACCGGTGATCGCACGGATGCGCGCTGCGGGCCCGCGCAGCACCTCGACAGCGTGCTCGGCGATCGCCGCCATGGTCGGGAAGAGAAGGCCGGGGCCGTCATCGGCTGCGGGGCTTGCCGCAGCCTCTCCGAGAGCCGCGGCGAGCGCCGTCAGCGCCGTGCGTGCAGCGGCGACGGTGATCTGCTGGCCCACCATCGCCCGGATGAGCATTTCATGCGGATCAGCGGCGCCGGGCACGCGGATGCCGGGGACTCTGGCGACGAGCGGAGCAAGCAGCGGATGCGCGGAGAGTGCGGAGTCGACGGCGACAGGGTCAGCATCGAGGTCGAAGATCCGCCGAGCTGTCGAGACGAGAGGCGCCAGGTCGCTGAGGTGCGCGACACGAGCCCGAAGGCGCAGGCGACCGGTCTCATCCTGTCGCACCTCGAACCACGCAGGCCCACCTGCCATCCGCAGGTTGCGCGCGAACGAGGTCGCCGTACTCGTCTCCACTCCGGGGATGGCTCGTGCGTTCATCCAGGCGAAGATGCCGGCGGCATCCATCGGCTCACGATGCGGAAGGAGAAGGTCGATCTCACCGAGTGCGGGTACTCCGATGGCGCTTGCCGGATGGCGACGCGCTCTGAGCTCAGTCGGCGTCAGCCCGAACACCTCACGAATCGTGTCGTTGCACTGGCGGACGCTGGCGAACCCGGCCGAGAACGCGATGTCCGAGATGGGAAGATCCGTGCCGACCAGCAACATCCGCGCATTATGAGCACGATGCGCACGGGCAAGGGCGAGCGGTCCGGCACCGAGCTGGGTGGTCAGCAGCCGAGTGAGGTGACGGGAAGAGTACCCGAGGCGGGCGGACAGACCGGATACGCCTTCGCGTTCCACTACGCCGTCGGCGATGAGACGCATCGCCCGCGCGGCAACGTCACCGCGCAGGTCCCAGGCGGGCGAGCCCGGGGCAGCTTCCGGAAGGCACCGTTTGCAAGCGCGGAACCCGGCCTCGTGTGCGGCTGCGCTCGTCGGATAGAAGCTGACGTTCTCGCGCTTCGGGGTACGCGCGGGGCATGAGGGCCGACAGTAGATGCCCGTGGTGTGCACGGCGGTGACGAACTGACCGTCGAAGCGGATGTCCCGTGCGTCGATCGCACGGTACCGCTCGTCGAAACTCATCGTCGGGAATGCCATGCCTCCACTCTGACACGCCCCCACGCCGATGGCTCGCGGAAATCGGACACGACTGTGCCCGCGGATCAGTGGAAGAAGTGCCGCTCCCCCGTGAAGAACATGGTCACGCCCGCTGCCTTAGCCGCCGCGACGACTTCGTCATCGCGCACGGATCCACCAGGCTGCACGATCGTGGTGATACCGGCATCGATGAGCACCTGGGCACCGTCAGCGAACGGGAAGAACGCGTCGGATGCCGCAACAGCCCCAGCCGCACGGTTACCGGCCCGCTCCACCGCGAGGCGGCACGAGTCGACACGGTTGACCTGGCCCATGCCGACACCGACAGTCGCGTTGCCCTTGGCGAGCACGATCGCGTTGGATTTCACCGCGCGGCAGGCCTTCCACGCGAAGATCATGTTCTCCAGCTCCGAGTCATCCGGACGCTCACCGGAGACAAGCTCCCAGTTCTTCGCCACCGAGAGGATGTCGTCGGGGAAGCGGTCAGCGTCCTGCAGCAGCAGGCCGCCGGAGACCAGTCGCACGTCCATGCGCTCCTGCTGCCAGTCATCGGGCAGCTGCAGCAGACGCAGGTTCTTCTTCGCCTTGAATACTTCCAGTGCTGCCGGCTCGAACGACGGGGCGACGATGACCTCGGTGAAGATGTCCTTGAGGTTCTCGGCCATCTTCAGCGTCACGGTGCCGTTGGTGGCGATGACGCCGCCGTACGCCGACACCGGGTCGCACTCGTGTGCACGCAGGTGGGCGCTGGCGATCGGGTCGAGCGCGTTGGGCGCGGTGGTCGCGATACCGCACGGGTTCGCGTGCTTCACGATAGCGACGGCCGGAAGGACCATGTCGAACGCAGCGCGCAGCGCAGCATCAGCGTCGACATAGTTGTTGTACGACATCTCCTTGCCCTGCAGCTGCACGGCCTGCGCGATGCCGTGGCCACCAACACGGGTGTAGATGGCGCCGCGCTGGTGCGAGTTCTCGCCGTAGCGGAGGGTCGAGAGGCGTTCGGCCTTGATGGTGAGGTGCTCAGGCAGTTCGCCGCCCTCGTTGAGGGTGCGCTCGGCGAACCAGGCGGCCACAGCCGTGTCGTAGGACGAGGTGTGCGCAAAGGCACGCGCGGCGAGTTCACGTCGCTGCGTGAGGGTGGTCCCCCCTGCCCCGATCGACTCGATGATCGCCGGGTACGACTCCGGAGAGACGACAATCGCAACGTTGGCGTGGTTCTTGGCCGCGGCGCGCACCATGGCGGGACCACCGATGTCGATCTGCTCGATGACGTCGTCGCCGCTGGCGCCGGAGGCGACCGTCTCCACGAAGGGGTACAGGTTCGCCACGACGAGCTCGAACGGGGCGATGCCCAATTCGGTGAGCTGACGCTCGTGGTCCTCGAGACGCAGGTCAGCGAGCAGACCGCCGTGGATGCTGGGGTGCAGCGTCTTCACACGTCCATCGAGCATCTCGGCAATACCGGTGACGCTGGCGACGTCGGTGACCTCGTGGCCGGCGTCGCGGATCGTTGCCGCAGTCGATCCGGTCGACACGATCTCAATGCCGGCGTCGGCGAGAGCCGCGGCCAGCACGAGCAGATCGGTCTTATCGCTCACCGAAACCAGTGCACGCTTGATCTCGACGACATCGCGTTCGCGGTACAGGGACGAATCGTGGCTCGGACCGGCCATAAGAGTGCTCCTTCGTGCTGTGGACGTTCGGGGGTCAATGAGTCAGAACGAGCTCGCCGGTCGCGACGCGGCGCACCACGTCGATCAGCAGGCGTCGTTCGACGGGTTTGATGCGTTCATGCAGGGCATGCTCAGTGTCATCTGCCTGCACCGGAACACGTTCCTGGGCGAGGATGGGCCCGGAGTCGACGCCGTCATCGACGACGATGACGCTGGCGCCGGTCTGGGTGACTCCGGCGGCAAGCGCATCGCGAACGCCGTGGGCACCGGGGAACTCCGGCAGATATGCGGGGTGGGTGTTGATGATCTGCGGCGCGTACCGCGCGACAAGTGCCGCTGGCAGCAGGCGCATGAGACCGCTGAGGACGATGAGGTCCGGTGTCCAGACATCGAGCTGGCGTGCGAGTTCTTCGCCCCACGCTTCGCGGTTGTCGAAAGAACGGAACGGAACGGTGAAGCTCGGGATGCCGAAGGCTTCGGCGTGTGCGAGCCCTTCGGCGTCGCGATCCGCTCCGACGACGACGATTCGGGCCGGAAAATCAGGGTGGCTCGCAGCTTCGAGCAGAGCCCGGAGGTTCGAGCCGGAGCCTGAGATGAGAACGGCGACCGTGAGCACCCCGCCAGTCTACCGGGGCGTGGGAGTACTGCCGTCCGCGAAGAAACCGTGCTCATCTAACGGCTGGGTTTCGGCGGCATCCGAGGTCGGCGAAGCGCCCATCTCGGCGACCCAGCGATCGGTGCGCTCCTCGGCGAGCTCGTCCCGATGCCGGGGAGCGAGCAGCATGATCGCAGCGCCGATGAGTACTTCGATGCCCACCGCCAGCGTGATCGCTCCGACATTCGGTCCGGTTTCCGCGAGCCGGCCTGGTCCGATCGATCCGGATGCCAGCATCGTGGCGACAGCGGTGACCGCTGCTGTCAGTGCCGCGGTGCTTACTGCGATCACAGCCCGCGGGGCGATCGCGTGCGCCACGTCTTCCCAAACGAGCCGGGATCGGATGATCCAGCCGGCGAAGGCGCCGGCGGCAACCGGCAGCAGCACGACGATCAGCATCCAGAACGAGCTGCCCTCCGGCAGCAGACCGAAGATCGGCAGGCCCGGAACAACACCGAGTTCCGTGCCCGCCGGCGATACGGCAGTGCCTACCCCCACCGAGAATCCGGGGCCAGCGATCCAGGCCAGTGCCCAGACGAGCATGGTCGGAAGGTAGGCGAGGTGACCGAGGGTGAGCACGGTGGCGCCGGTCGCATCGACGCGCGCGGCTTCGAAAAGGGCGACGACCTCTCCCCCGCGCGTGGCAACCGCCACCGCAACAGTGAGGCCGGCGACACCGGTGAGTCCGACGAGCACCGCGGCTGCGCCCCGAAGAGCCTCGACCGGCACGACACCCCAGTCTCCCCAGCTGTCGACGGCGTCGTGCAAGCGGTCGATCAGGCCGTTGTCGCCCTCCCGCCAGGCGTAGCGGACGGCGCCGAAGACGGTACCAATGACGTAGACGACCGCGGGCAGCAGGATCGCGAGCGCCACTGGCGTCTCAGCAATCTCGGCCCTGGATGTCAGAGCCACCGCTGCTGCGATCAGAGCGAATGCGACGGACCCAGCGATCACGCCCAGCATCCAGGCACCGGATCGCGCAGCCCGGGCACCGGAGCGGGCCGCGAACAGCAGCGTGAAGAGGAGGAACGCCAGCGGCGTCAGCGAGAGCACGAAGTTCGCGGCCTCCGGTGCGATACCGACGGCGGCGGTGACGGCATCCGGAATCGCAATACTGATCGGCACCCCGTGGCCGAACTGCCAGAGCGTCCCGGTGACGGGCCAGAGCGCACCCCACTCGGCGGTCACTCCGAACGCGAGAGTCCACAGCAGGGTCAGCGGAGCGAGCAGCACGGCGAGGCCGACGGCCGCCGCGATGGCAGCGTCGACGGCGGCGAGAATCGCGACGAGGAGGCGTTGCATGACTCCATGAGACTACGACGAGAACCTGACTGCCTCGCGGGGACGCGCGAGGTGTCGCCGACACGATATCGTCTCCAAGGAGGTTTACCCGATGACTACTGCCCCCTCGACCACAACTGACCAGACGGCTGAGCCCGCTGCTGAGCCGAAGAACGCGTTGGATCGCTTCTTCGAGATCAGCAAACGCGGATCAACGATCGGCACGGAGGTCCGTGGCGGCCTGGTGACGTTCGTCACGATGGCCTACATCGTGATCCTCAACCCCCTCATACTTTCCACCCCCGACGTCGATGGCACAGTGCTCGATGGTGGTGCCGTCGCGGCGGCCACTGCCTTGACAGCCGGTGTCATGACGCTGCTGTTCGGCATCGTCACGCGTCTGCCGTTCGCGTTCGCCGCGGGCCTGGGCATCAACGCCTTCGTGGCGTTCTCCGTCGTCGGGTCCGTGACCTGGCCGGAGGCGATGGCCCTGGTGGTCATCAACGGTGCCGTCATCGTACTGCTGGCAGCGACCGGCCTGCGCAAGATGATCTTCGACGCTGTTCCCGTGCAGCTCAAGCTGGCGATCACGGTCGGAATCGGCCTGTTCATCGCGTTCATCGGCTTCGTCAATGCTGGCTTCGTCACCGCGACGGGGAACCCGTCTCCCCCGGTCGACCTCGGTGTCGGCGGCTCCGTCGCCACGCTGCCGACTCTGCTGTTCGTCATCACCCTGCTTATCGGCGGTGTGCTCATCGCGGTGCGCCTGAAGGGCGCGATCCTGATCGCCCTCGTCGGTGGCACGGTGCTCGCGGCGATCGCCAACCTCATCTGGCCGTTCGGTCTTGATTTCGGTTTCGCCGGCGGCATCATGAGCATGCCGGACCTCAGCCTGATCGGCGCGGTTGACTTCGGATTCGACCTGTCGAAGGTGAGCGTCGTCGCACTGGTGATGTTCGTGTTCACCCTGGTGTTCTCGAACTTCTTCGACGCCATGGGCACGATGACGGGGCTCGCGAACGAAGCGGGCCTGGCCGATAAGAAGGGCGACTTCCCGCGCATCAAGTCGGCACTGGTCGTCGAAGGTGTCGGCGCGATCGTCGGAGGCGGCACGTCATCCTCGTCTGCGACGGTGTTCGTCGAATCGGGCTCTGGAATCGGCGAGGGCGCCCGCACGGGCTTTGCCAACGTCATCACGGGCCTGATGTTCCTGCTCGCGATGTTCTTCACCCCGCTCGCATCGATCGTTCCCGGTGAGGTCGCCGCGGCAGCGCTGGTGCTGGTCGGTGCGATGATGCTCGCGCAGATCAAGAACATCGACTTCAGCGACTTCCGGGTGCTGCTGCCGGTGTTCCTCACCGCGACCGTGATGCCGATGACCTACTCGATCGCCAATGGCATCGGTGCGGGCTTCGTCAGCTGGATCATCGTGAATGCGTTCTCCGGCAAGGCGAAGACCATCCACCCGCTGCTGTGGATCGTCGGCCTCGGCTTCGTGCTGTTCTTCGCCCGCGGGCCGATCGAGGCGCTCTTCGGCGTGGCCTGATACGCCGCCACCACCTGACGACGAGGGACGGATGCCACGGCATCCGTCCCTCGTCGCATCTCCGAGACTTCACCGGAACTGCTTCACGCGTTAACCCGTGTCCGGCAGGTTCGGAGCGTGAACCCACGCCGCAGGTCCCACCGTCCCAAGCACCTCGAGATCGCCGCTGAGCTCACGGCCGACATCACTTCGGGACGAGTTCCGATCGGCGAGGCGCTGCCCAGCGAATCCGCACTGGCGGCGCGCTTCGATGTCGCTCGAGGCACCGTGCGTCGGGCGCTCGAGCACGTCGAGGCCACCCACCGCCGATTGTCGAGACAGGGCACACGCTGGGTCGTGCACCCGGAGCGGCTCGCCCAGGACGTCACGGAGCTGCGCTCCTTCGGGCAGTGGGCGAAGGCGATCGGGCACGAGCCGGGCGGACGCACGGTCTTGTGCTGCGAGGGCCGCGCGACACCGGAGGAGGCCCTGGCCCTCGCCATCAGCCCGCAGCGGCCAGTGCTGCGCATCACCCGGCTGCAGTACCTCGACGATGCGCCGGTGATGGTCAAGCGCACCACCTTCCCGCAGTGGCTCATGCAGACCATCGCGCAGCTCCCGCCGGATGCCCGCTCGATCATGGAAGTCGTCGAGCGCGAGCACGGGCCGCAGCTCGCTCACGGCGAGCACCTGATCTCGGCGGTGCTGCCGGATCCAGAGGATGCCCGTCTGCTCGGAGTGACCCGCACCACGCCTCTGCTGCGCGTGCAGCGCTCCGCGCGCACCTTCGATGGCAGGCCGTTCGAGTACAGCGATGACCGCTACCTCGCAACGGCCACGTCATTGAGCATCGTGAACTCTGCTCGACTGCCTGAGCGCGCCATCGCGCAGTGACCGTTTCCGCCGACTGTCAGTCCGCGTCACCAGGTCTTCGCCCGACGGTGTCCCAGACGTCGGGCTCCGGGCAGGGACGCGACGTGCGCGCCTTCTTGAGTGGAGTCGCCCACCCGGGCGAACCTCTCCCCTTGGAAGGAAACACTCATGACCATTCGCCGTTCGCGCTTATCGCGTCTCGGAGCTGTCTGCGTCGCCACGACCACCGTATTCGCGGGCGTTCTCGCCCCGGGCATCGCGCACGCAGCCACATCAGCTCCGACAGCCACGGATGTTCCCGTGGATGATCGCGTCTTCCTCTCCGAGTCGTTCGACTCGGGCACGATCCCGGAGAACTGGAATGCCGTCGCAGGAACCTGGAGCGTGAAGGACGGCGAGCTCGTCGGTAACGGCACCGGCGGCAACGCCAAGATCCTGTTCGGCGAAAACCGCGAGAACTTCGCGATCGAGGCCGACATCACCTTCGAATCGGCCGCGGACAGCGCACGCTGGCTGGCATTGGTAATCGATGCCCCTGCCGATGGCTCCGGCCCCTGGCAGCACGCAGCGCTGCGCAATGGCTCGAGCTCGGGCAACGGCGTCGAGTTCGCACAGCTCAATGCATCAGGCAACTGGAATGTCACGGACACCGGTTCCACGGCCAGCGACATCGGCATTGGCACCCAGGCGCACCTTCGCGTCGAAGTGAACGGAAACGTCGGAACCTGGTACATCGACGACAAGAAGATCATGAGCACGCGTCAGCTGGTGCGCACCGCGGACGGCGTGCAGGGCCTGATCGCGAACAACTCGGTCGTGCGCTATGACAACATCGTGCTCACCGAGATCGACCCGCTGCCTCCGATCACGCTCCGTCAGCCCGGCGAAACCGGCGTCATCGTCGGACACCGTGGAAACTCGACCGTGACCCCGGAGAACACGATGCCGGCGTTCGTTTCGACGACTCGTGCCGGTGCCGAATACTTCGAGATTGACATGTACCTCTCCAAGGACCGCGTGCCCGTGGTCATCCACGATGGCACGGTGGATCGCACCACTGATGGCACCGGCTCGGTGACGAACATGACACTTGAGGAACTGCGTGCGCTGGATGCCGGATCCTGGTTCTCTCCTGCATTCGCCGGCACGAAGATCCCCACGTTCGACGAGGTGCTCACCTATGTCGCGAATGGTGGCGCGGATGTCGTCATCGAGTACAAGGGTGAGTGGAATGTCGAAGACACCCAGCTCACGGTCGACATGATCGAAGCCGCCGGTGTCGAGAACAAGGTCCTCGCGCAGAGCTTCAGCGCTACAACGGTCGCAAACTTCGCCACGGTTGCACCCGACCTCCCGGTCGGCTGGCTCACCGGTGGGATCGACGCATCGATCATCGCGACCGCCGAGCAGATCGGCGCGGATGCCATCAACCCCTCCAACGCGACCGCGGAGAGCGTCGCTCTGGCACACGAGCACGAACTCGGCGTCTTCGTGTGGACGAAGAACAACGCGGCCGATTGGGCATCTCTGACGGCCATGGGCGTCGACGGCATCATCACTGACCGTCCCGACGCACTCCGTGGCTGGATGCAACGCTACAACCAGGCTCCTCCGGTCGTCGAAGAGCCCGGTACACCCGCCGAGCCGGTGCCCAACGAGCAGGCCATCAACGTGAACATCCCGGAGGCTAACCAGCCGGCTGGCGAGTTCACCTGGCGCTTCAGCTCGCAGGATGTCGTGTCGCTGGGTGAAGCGACGCAGCTCGGTGACAGCTACGTCGCCACCGGTGTATTGAACGACATCGAGATCACCGACACCCGCGCCAACCCCTCCTCGAGCTGGACTCTGTCGGGCCAGGCCGCGGCCTTCGCCTCGGCGGACGACGCGTTCGAGGCGAGCGCGCTCGGCTGGACACCGCGTCTGACGGCCGAGGGTGCTGGCGCCATTGCCGGTGACCCGGTCGAGGCTGGCGTCGGCAACGGCCTCGCAAGCGCAGCCGTGCTCGTTTCGGCTCCGAGCGACGAGTTCAAGGGCGTCGACACGGCGGTTGTCGCGGCCGACCTCGCCCTGCGCCTGCCGCTCGGCCAGGCCGCAGGCGACTACGCCTCGACCCTGACGGTGACCGTCATCCAGTAATGAACGGCGGGGGGGGGGGGGGAGGGGGGAACGCCCCCCCCCCCCCCCCTTGCCGCAAAAAAAACCCCAGCGGCACTACGCCTAGACCCGGAGGGGGGCCGTCATCAGGGAGGGAATGGGGGGGTGCGGCCTCGCGGCCACACCCCGCTTCCCCTCTTATCGATCCGAAAGGCCTCCCGATGCTCCGTCTGATCCGCCGCTCCCGATTTCTGCTCGGCGCCGTCGCTGCCGCAGCGCTCGTCGTCCTGACTTCGACGGCTACCTCCGCGCTCAGCGCCCGCGCAGATGACACTTCCCTGGCATCCTCCGCCAGCCAGGTCGCGTGGAGCATGACGCCGGTGATCACCGACGTCGGCGAGGAGCGCAGCAACTTCGCCTACGCCCTCGACCCAGGCGCGCGCGTCGATGACGCCGTACTGGTCCGCAACTCCGGCGCGACAGCACTGGATCTCGCCGTGCATGGCTCAGACGCGTTCACCGACGGCACGGGTGCCCTCGACATCTCCACCGAGTCCGTGGCCGACGGCGTCAGCTCATGGATCTCACCGGCCGTCGACACTGTGCACATCGCACCGGGTGAACTCGTCCGCATTCCGTTCAGCGTCGCCGTGCCCGCGGATGCCCAGCCCGGCGAGCACGCGGCTGCCCTGCTCACGGTGCTCGCCAGTGCGGGCGAGACCGTCTCGGTCGATATGCGCTACGCGACACGGGTCACCGTGACAGTCGCGGGAGAGCTCACCGCCGGGCTGTCGCTGGATCAGGCACAACTCGAGGTGACGACCGGATTCTGGCCGTGGGAGTCGGCCTCCGCCGATGTCTCCTACGCGGTCGGCAACACCGGCAATACTCGTCTCACCGCTATGCAGCTGATCACAGCCCCGGGCGTCGAACTGTACTCGTCACCGGATGCTTCGACGGGCCTGCTCAGCCTCGCCGAGCTTCTTCCCGCGGCCGCCGTTGATGTGCAGGCAACGGTTGATGGGCTCTCTGCATGGTCGCCCTTCACCGCGGTGGAGGTGTCGGTCTCGCCGACGGTCATCGCAACGACGGCCTCGGCCGAGATACCGACGATCGCCCAGCAACAGCTCAGCCTCTCCGCTCTCGCCATCGCCCCGGGATGGTGGGTCATTCTCGCGGCCGTCCTGCTGTTGATCATCGTCGCCGTACGCGTGGCCGTGCGCAGACGCGTCACTCCCCCGCGTACGCCGCGCTGAACTCTGCGGACGGTTCGATCGGCTCGATCACGTCAATGAGCACTCCACCCGGTGCTTCGATGATGAAGTGCCGCTGGCCGAAGTCCTCGTCGCGCAGAGAGAGGCGCTCCGGCAGGCCGAGAGTCTCGACCATGCGGACGTGTTCGGCGGCAGCATCTGGCACCTCCACGTTGAGCAGCAAACCGCGCACGGAGTCGCGGAAGCCTTCGGGGATGGTTTCGTGCGTGCGGTTCAGAATCGCGAGTTCGCCGCCGTCAAAACGCAGACTTACGTACCAATCAGTCTCGAACGTCGTATCGAACCCGAGCACGTCGCGGTAGAACCGGGCAACAGTGTCGACGTCGTCGACCATGAGCACAGGGTAAAAACTGGAGAAGTTCATCATTCCTCTTACATTCATCGTGTTTGTATCGGCGGATACTAAGATACATACACATCGCATGTAAGGGAAGGCTATGGCTCGAACAACTGCGGCGGAAGCCGCCGAAACCTCTCGAAGGATCCTCGAAGTCGCTACCGCTCAATTCGCCGAGCATGGCTACGCGGCGGCAGCTGTCGACGACATCGCTCGCACGGCCGGCGTCACGCGCGGAGCGGTCTACCACCATTACTCCTCGAAGCCCGGGCTCTTCACCGCAGTGGCCTCCGGGCAACAGCAGCTGATCGCTGACGCCATTGCCACTTCAACAGACGGGGCGGATGCCATGAGCGCACTCCGCCTGGGAAGCCACGCCTTTCTCGACGCGATCACGCAGGGCCCCGCAGCGCGCGTGCTCCTCGTCGACGGACCCGCCGTGCTCAGCTGGGATGAGTGGCGCCGGCTGGATGCCGATGGGCCAGCGACGCAGCTGCGGGCGGGACTGGCAGAGGCAGAAGTCCCGCCGGCACTGATCGACGCGCTGACCGCCGCACTGTCCGGCTCAATGAATGAGCTGGCGCTCTGGCTCTCCGAACGCCCTACCAATACAGAGGCGCGCATCCGCGCACACGAGACGCTTGATCTGCTGTTGTCCGCCGTGCTGGCATCCGGCCGCGGCTGATCACACGCCGCGTTCGCCAAATATAACGAAAAGGTCTCGACGGGAACGCTCGCCTCTGGCAGGATGCAGATCATGAGCGTTCATCGTCGACGCCTGTGGTGCGCAGGAGCCGTCTGGGTTGTCATGTGGGCAGCCGTCACCGCATTGTCATCCCCCGCACATGGCGCTCTCGCTCAGTTCCCCAGCGACGCCAGCACTTCGTACTCGTCCGCCAGCGACAGACCCTCGCTGCTGACGCTTGACACGATCATCCTGCGGCCGCTCGTGGTGCTTCGCGAGCCCGGGCAGCCGGGGGTCGTCATCGCGCATCGAGGCGATTCAGCGGTGGCACCCGAGAACACGATGCCCGCGTTCACATCAACGACGGATGCCGGCGCCAAGTACATCGAGATCGACATCCGCATGTCGAAGGACGGTGTACCGGTGGTCATCCATGACAGCACGGTGGACCGCACGACGAACGGGACGGGCATGGTCTCGGAGATGACCATCGAGGAGCTGCGTGCGCTGGACGCGGGCTCCTGGTTCGACGATTCCTTCACCGGCACAAAGATCCCCACACTCGACGAGGTGGCATCTCACATCGCCGACAGCAGCACGGACGTCATGATCGAGTACAAGGGCACCTGGTCTCAGTCCGCCATTCAGACCACCGTCGAGATGCTTGACGCCGCGGGTCTCGACGGCCGTGTGATCACGCAGAGCTTCAGTAAGAAGACCGTCGCGAACATCTCAGAGCTCGCACCGCGACTCCCGGTGGGCTGGCTCACCGAGAAACTCGATCCGTCCACCATCGCGACAGCGCAGAAGATCGGGGCGGATGCCGTAAACCCCAGCCGCGCCAGCGCCCAGGGCGTCGCGCTCGCGCACCAAGCCAAGCTCGGGGTCTTCGTCTGGACTCATGATTCAGATCCGGACTGGGAATCGCTGACGGCGATGGGCGTGGACGGCATCATCACGAACCATCCCGTTGCCCTTTACGAGTGGATACACGGGAAAAAGTGAAGGCCCCAGGGTGGAGCCCGGGGCCTTCACTATCAGTCTAGTACTTAGAGCGACTCGACGATTGCACGCATGAGGTCAGCCGCCTCGGACGGGGTCTTCCCGACCTGGACGCCAGCAGCCTCGAGTGCTTCCTTCTTCGCCTGCGCGGTGCCAGCAGAGCCCGACACGATGGCGCCTGCGTGGCCCATGGTCTTACCCTCCGGAGCGGTGAAGCCCGCGACATAGCCGACGACCGGCTTCGTGACGTTCGCCTTGATGTATTCGGCGGCACGCTCTTCAGCGTCACCACCGATCTCACCGATCATCACGATTGCCTTGGTCTCGGGGTCGGCCTCGAACGCAGCGAGCGCGTCGATGTGCGTGGTGCCGATGACGGGGTCGCCGCCGATGCCGATGGCGGTCGAGAAGCCGAGGTCGCGCAGCTCAAACATCATCTGGTAGGTCAGGGTTCCCGACTTCGAGACGAGGCCGATCGGGCCCTTGCCGGTGATGTTCGCCGGCGTGATGCCGACGAGTGCCTCACCGGGCGTGATGATGCCGGGGCAGTTCGGGCCGATGATGCGGGTCTTGTTGCCCTTGCTCTTCGCGTACGCCCAGGCCTCCGCCGAGTCGCCGACGGGAACACCCTCGGTGATGACGACGAGCAGCGGGATCTCGGCATCGATGGCCTCGATCATGGCGTCCTTGGTGAAGGCGCCGGGAACGAAGGCGATCGACACATCAGCGCCGGTCTCCTTCATGGCCTCTTCAACAGAGGCGAAGACGGGCAGCTCGACCGGGTTGCCTGCGCCATCGGTGTGCGAGACGGCAGTGCCGGCCTTGCGGGCATTGACGCCACCGACGACCTGGGTGCCGGCCTTCAGCATGAGGGCGGTGTGCTTGGTGCCCTCGCCTCCGGTGATGCCCTGGACGATGACCTTGGAATCCTTGTTCAGGAAGATCGACATATCTCTAATCCTTCTGTCTCAGGCGTTCGCCAGCGCGGCGGCCTTGTCAGCGCCCTCGTCCATGGTGGCGGCGAGGGTGACGAGCGGGTGGGCGTACTCGGCGAGGATCGCGCGACCTTCGTCGACGCGGTTGCCGTCCAGGCGGACGACGAGAGGCTTGGAGGCGGTGTCGCCCAGAGTCTCGAGGGCGCCCTTGATGCCGTTGGCGACGGCGTCGCAGGCGGTGATGCCGCCGAAGACGTTGACGAAAACAGACTTCACCTGGGGGTCACCGAGAATGACGTCGAGGCCAGCAGCCATGACAGCAGCCGAGGCACCGCCGCCGATGTCGAGGAAGTTCGCAGGCTTCACGCCACCGTGGTTTTCACCGGCGTAGGCGACGACGTCGAGCGTCGACATGACCAGGCCCGCACCGTTGCCGATGATTCCGACCTGGCCGTCGAGCTTGACGTAGTTCAGGCCCGACTCCTTGGCCTTGGCCTCGAGCGGGTCCGCAGCATCCTTGTCCTCGAGCGCTTCGTGCTCGGGGTGACGGATCTCGGACGCGTTCTCGTCGAGCGTGACCTTGCCGTCGAGGGCGATGATGGAGCCGTCTTCGGTGCGAACGAGCGGGTTGACCTCGACGAGCGTCGCGTCCTCACCCTTGTACACCTCGTACAGCTTGACGAAGACGTCGGAGACCTTCTCGATGAGGTCTTCGGGGAACTTCGCGGCCCGGGCGATTTCGACGGCCTTGGCCTTGTCGATGCCGGTCAGCGGGTCGACCTCGATGCGAGCGAGCGCCTCGGGCCGCTCAACAGCGAGTTCTTCGATCTCCATGCCGCCCTCAACCGAGCAGAGGCTCAGGTAGGAACGGTTCGCACGGTCCAGCAGCACAGAGAAGTAGAACTCCTCAGCGATGGCTGCACCCTGGGCGACCATGACGCGCTTGACGATGTGGCCCTTGATGTCGAGACCGAAGATCGTCTTTGCTGCTTCGTATGCCTCGTCGGGGGTCTTGGCGACCTTTACGCCACCAGCCTTGCCGCGGCCACCGGCCTTGACCTGAGCCTTGACGACGACGACGCCGCCAATCTTCTCCGCAGCTGCTTTCACCTCCTCGGGGGTGTCAGCAACGATGCCGGCGAGAACCGGCACCCCATACTTCTCGAAAAGGTCTCGTGCCTGGTACTCGTACAGATCCACTGTGCTTCCTTCGCTGGGCTGCGGTCCGGAAAGTCTCTCGATGTCGAGATATCGACCAGTATCAAATCTTACTACCTCTAGATGAGCGGTCCCGTCGGTCTAGGCTTCTCGCTATGCATGAAACCGCAGAACCGCGCACCGGCGTCGTGGCCGCCGCGCTGAAGCTGTTCCAGGAGCAGGGCTTCGACCAGACCTCGGTCGAACAGATCGCCAAGGCGGCTGGAGTCTCTCGATCAACGTTCTTCCGCCAGTTCGGCGGTAAAGAAGACGTGGTCTTCGCCGACCACGAGGCGCTGCTGGAGGATTTGCGTGCGTTCCTCGCCGAGGGGCACAGCGACCCGTGGGAGGCCGTCTGCCAGGCGTCCCAGCACGTGTTCTCGCACTTCGCGCACGACCCGGAACTGGCCAGGCTGCGCTACCAGATCGTCCGCCGAGTACCGGCACTGCGCGAACGAGAGATCGTGACCGTGTTCCGCTACGAGCGGCTGTTCGATGACTACCTGCGTCGTGCACTGCCGGGAATCGACCCTCTGGATGCCGTCGGCTTCGCCGCTATCGTCACTGCGGTACACAATCATGTGCTGCGCCAACTACTGCGGGGTACGAAGAAGGTGGCGCCGTCTGTGCTGCAGAATGCACTGGACGATGCTCGCCGTCGCTACGGCGTGTTCCCGGATGCCGCAGGCTCTGCCCCCGACGACATGGTTGTCGCCGTGTTCCCCCGCGCGATGCCGCTCGCGGAGGTTTCACGGCGTCTTCAGACGCGGCTCGAGCGGTAGTCGCTCAGCAGCTGCAGGTGCCCGAGGCGGTGCGCACCATGAAGCAGACATCGCACACGCCGTAGTCTCGCTCGATCGGTTTCGCTACGCGGGCCACCCGCGGCTCTGACGATGCCGTCGCCGCCTTTCGCGGTGCGCGCGACGATGCCGCCGGTGCAACCGGCCGGAATTCGCTGGGGTGCGTGACGTAGAAGTACGGCGCGCGGCCCTCGCTCGCCCGCAGGCGCAGCGTTGTGGAGCCGACGACGATCTGCTCGTCTTCGGCGAAACCATTGGTGTAGGTCTTACCGATGTGCAACGCGGTGCCACCGTCGCGACGGACCGCTTCGATGTAGCGACCGCGGTCGATGAAGGACGAGATTCCAACAGCATCTGTGATCGCTGTGATGAACTCGTGGTTCGCAAGTTCGATTCGGTGCGCGCGCAGCGCCTCCGGGAGGTTTCGGTAGGGACGGGATGTGCCGGCGGGCGTTGGCCCCTGAGTTTCGTTCATCTTCTTCAGGATCCCATGGAAGACTGAGCGTGTGGCACAGGCAACCATCGTCGGCAGCGGGCCCAACGGGCTATCCGCAGCAGTGACGCTCGCACGCGCAGGATATGACGTCCGCGTTGTGGAGGCATCCGACACGATCGGCGGCGGCGTAAGCACTGTCGATTCGACGCTTTCCGGGTTCCGCTACGACGTCGGCTCGTCCGTGCATCCTGCGTCCCTCGCTTCCCCGTTCTTCCAGGCGTTCGGGCTGGCCGAGCGCGTTGACTGGATTCGTCCGGAGATCTCGTACGCCCACCCTCTCGACAACGGCCGCGCCGGCATCGCGTGGCACGACATCGAACGCACTGCAGCGGGACTGGGCGTCGACAGCCGTGCCTGGTTGTCGCGCTTGCGCCCACTCAGCCAGCACATCGATGGTGTGGTCGACTTCACCGGCAACCAGATGCTGCGCATCCCCCGCGACCCGCTCACAGCAGTGCGCTTCGCGTTGCGGATGCTAGACCAGGGCACGCTGCTGGCGCGCTCGTCATTCCGCACGGATGAGGCGGCAGCTCTCATGTCGGGGGTGCTCGCACATGCCAACACTCCGCTGCCATCGCTTGCGGGAGCGGCAGCAGGTCTGCTGCTTGCCGCGCAGGCGCACGCCGGCGGCTGGATGTACCCGCGCGGCGGTGCCCAGAAGATCACCGATGCCCTTCTCGCCGACCTCGAGGCGCATGGCGGCAGCGTCGAGACCGGTACGCGCATCACCGATCTGTCCACACTCGACTGGGGAGACTCAGACCGGGGCGATGTGCTGTTGCTGAACTCATCGCCGCGCCTTGCGCTCACGCATCCGGATATCCCCAGCCGGTATGCCCGAGCGATCGCCTCCTACCGCTACGGGCCTGCGGCTGCAAAAGTCGATTTCGCGCTCGATGGGCCGGTGCCGTGGACGAACGATCAGGTCGCCCAGTCCCCCACCGTGCACGTCGGCGGCACGCAGGCCGAGGTCTGGGCGAGCGAGAACGCTGTGGCGAAGGGGCACGTCAGCGACCGGCCGTATGTGCTCGCTGTGCAGCCGTCTGTCCTCGACGACACCAGAGCGCCGGAGGGCAAGGCGGTGCTGTGGTCGTACATCCATGTCCCGCAGGGGTCGGATCTCGATGCCACCGAGCTCATCACCCGCCAAATCGAGCGTTTCGCCCCGGGTTTCCGCGAACGGATCCTCGCGCATTCGTCTGTTCCCGCATCGTCTCGAGAGGCGATCAACCCGGCGAACATCGGCGGTGACATCCTCGGCGGCGCATTCACGATCCCGCAGGCGATCCGGCGCCCCGTGCTATCGACGGCGCCCTGGCGCACGCCGATGCGCGGCGTCTATTTGGCGTCAGCATCCACCCCGCCCGGTCCTGGGGTGAACGGCATGGCCGGCTGGCACGCTGCGCGCACCGTGCTGGCGGATGCCGGCGTCCGCAGCCGCACGTTGCTCGGCGAGCTGTTCGGCTCCCGCTGATTCCGCAGGTACAGGTGTCGGTCGATTTCCACACCTGTCAGCCCATCCGGCGTGTTTCCGGCCGGCGCACGTGCTGTTCGGCTGACGCCTGTACCCCTTCCGCGACCTGCGAGATGGCGCGAGGATGGACGCATGCGCTACGAGATCCCCACGCCGATGCTCGCGAAAGCCGCCGCCGCCGTACCTGACCCCTCGAAGGCTGCGGGTGGGATGCTGTTCGAGCCGAAGTGGGACGGCTTCCGCGGGCTCATCGCGTGGGACGGCGAAACCGTCGAGATCGGTTCACGCGGCGCAAAGCCTCTGACTCGCTACTTTCCCGAGCTCGTCGAAGCCATACCGCAGATCCTCACGGCTCCGTGCTTGCTCGACGGCGAGATCGTCGTCGCAACGGGCGAACCCGGGTCCCAGCGGCTGGATTGGGAGGCGTTGAGCCAGCGCATCCATCCGGCAGCGTCCCGCGTTGCGCTCCTGTCCGAACAGACACCGGCGATGTTCATCGCGTTCGACCTGCTCGCCCTCGGCGAGGAGATGCTGCTGGATGAACCGTTCGCGCAGCGCCGCGCGCGCCTCGAGGAGTTGCTCGCCCCGGCCCAGCATCCGCTCCACCTCACTCGCACGACGACCGACCGTGACACGGCCGTGCGCTGGCTCGCCGAGTTCGAGGGCGCCGGCCTCGACGGCATCGTCGCGAAACCGCTCGACCAGCCCTATGCGCCCGGAAAGCGCACGCTGATCAAGGTGAAGCATGCACGCAGCGCCGACGTCGTCGCGCTCGGATATCGCATCCACAAATCCGGCTCCGGGGTTGGTTCGCTGCTGGTCGGTCTGTACGACGCGGATGGGGTGCTGCGCCAGGTCGGCGGTGTCGCGGCCTGGAGCGACAAGCGACGTCAGGAGCTCATCAACGAACTAGCGCCACTGGTTGAGCGTGACGATTCGGGTGCAGCGGTGACCGGCGAAGGAGAGCGCAGCAGGTTCACCGGTTCGAAGGACGTCTCCTTTGTCCGGCTGCGCCCCGAGCGCGTGCTGGAGGTGCGATACGACCAGCTTGAGGGAGCGCGTTTCCGACACACGGTGCAGTTCGAGCGCTGGCGCCCCGACCGCGACGCCCGATCGTGCACCTACGACCAGCTCGAGACCGTCGCCGGTTACGACCTTGACGACGTGCTCGCCTGACTGCAGCGCGAACGGGGCCAGGTCAGCCCTCGATCGGGTTGCCCTCTGCGTCCCAGTTCTCGGCGACCATCTTGCTGGGTTGCACGCGCGGCGGCTCACCCGGCATCTTCGGGAAGTCCGGGGGGAACGACAACTCGCCGAGCCCGTTGTCGAGATCTCTCATCCACCAGCCGAGCAGCGTGTCGATCCGCCCCGGTGCTTTCTGAATATCGGCCCACGGGTCGCCGATGTCTGCCAGACGCTGCGGGATGCTGCGTACCGTGAAGACCGTCGGATCCAGTCCGTCGAGTTTGTCCCATTCCACCGGCGTCGACACCGTTGCGGCGGGAAGCGCACGCGGGCTGTAGGCACCCGCCATCGTGCGGTCGCGATTAGCCTGATTGAAGTCGACGAATATGCGCTCGCCCCGTTCTTCCTTCCACCAGTTCGTGGTGACCTGCTCAGGCATGCGGCGCTCCAGCTCTCGTCCTGCGGCGATGACCGCGTGACGCACGTCGAGGAACTCCCACTCCGGCACGATCGGACAGAACACATGCAGGCCGCGGTTGCCGCTGGTCTTGATGAAGGACTCGAGATCGGCTTCTCGCAGCACCTCGCGGAGACCATGCGCGGCGGTGACGGCATCCGCGAAGTCCGTGCCCGGCTGCGGATCGAGGTCGATGCGCAGCTCGATCGGGTTGTCGGTGTCGGACGCAAGTGACGCCCACGGATGAAAAACGATCGTATTCATCTGCGCAGCCCAGACGATCGCGCTCGGCCGGTTCAGAACGATCTGCGGATGCTGCCTGCCGCTGTTGTAGGTGACGGTCACAGCGTCCACGAAATCGGGCGTGCTCTTGGGTGGGTTCTTCGAGAAGAAGCTCTCGCCGCCGATGCCGGCGCGGAACCGTTCGAGCGACACCGGCCGGGCACCATTGGCATTGAGGAATGGATCGGCGACGACCTGGAAATACTCAGCGAGCTCCGCCTTCGTGATGCCGGCCCCTGAGCCCGGCGAAGGCCAGATCACTTTGTTCGGGCTCGACAGCTCGACTTCTCGCGCTCCCTCCGGGTCGGCGATCGTCAATGTCACGCGCTCACTGGCCATGCACCGACCTTAGAACGGCACCGCCGCGAACGGTAGTGGTCAGTCGCCGACGTCGACTGCGAGCACGAGCACCGCGGCGAGCGCATCCCGCTCGACGAGGATCGACGGTCCCGCCGGGTCGACGATCACACCGGCGATCGCGCTGTGCGTGGTGAGAACCTTCGCCAACTGCTCCGGTGTGAACGGCATCGGCTTGTCGCTGCGGCCGAGTGCAACAACCTCGAGCGGATGCGAGAAAACCTGCAGGTAGCGCTTGCCATCAGCCGTCTGCGCCTCAGCGATACCGATCTGGCCTCCGCCGCTGCCGTCGTTGACGGCCACGTAGACCTTGCTCTTGGCGAGCGCGTCACCGACCTTCTTCGCTGTGTCCTGTTCACGCGGGGCAGCGATCAACGTCTTGACGGCCATCGCGGGATCGGCCTGCTCAAGCGCCTTCGACAGGATCTCGGTCGGGAAAACAGCACGGTGCACACCGGAGGCGTTGTCGAGGATGATGCCGCTGAAGTTCCCGGAGACCACCTGCTGGAGCACCGCTGTGACCGGCTGCGCAACGGCAGAGGTTGCCGTCGGCTCGGTCTCGCGTTGCACAGAGTCCCGAACGGCAACAGCCGAACTGAACGCGAGCATGAAGGCGCGCTCGCCGTCTCGGACCACGGCGATCGACAGCGGCTTGCCCTCGGCGATCTGCGTTCGGGCATCACCGTGCACGCGCAGGTACAGGTGCCCCTGCATCATCTGACGTAGCACCCCGATCAGCTGCTCGTTGCTCGGGCCCTCTTCCAGCTCGGCAAGCGCCGTGCGCAGCAGGACGTTGTCCTTCATGCCCGGCACCGATTCGGTCTGCTCGGGCGGAAGAGCAGGTGCCAGCGGGAGCGTGCGCTTCTCTGGAACGAGCGGCGTCGCGGTGGGGTTCTTCGGCGCGACAGCCTGTCGCGCGGGGGCTGGCGCATCCGGATCCGGAAGAGTCACCTGCGGGCCGGCATCGGCACCGACGCCGCGGAACGCCTGCACAGAGATGCCGATCTGTGGCACGGGTTCGCTCTGCACCGCATCCGCGGGAACTTCTTCGTCCGGGGCATCCGCCTCGGCAGAGGTCTGTGATTCGGGAACGACGTCGTCGGTCTTCTTGCGGCGGGAGAACAAAGCCATATCTGTCAGCCTATCCCGCACGGCCCGTAGCATGGGGCCATGGCAGCGCCCGAGAAACTCTCTGACATCGTCACCACGTTTCTCGATGTCGTGCACGACCGTCTCCTCTCTGACCGTCGCGGCACGGTCGCCGATTACATCCCGCAATTGGCAAGCGCGGACCCCGAACTGTTCGGTATTGCCCTGTGCGGTCTCAACGGGCGCGTGTACGAGAGCGGCGACACGGGTGTCGACTTCACAATCCAATCGGCGTCGAAGCCGTTCGTGTACGCGCTCGCGCTCGATGACCAGGGTTTGGATGCTGTACATGCACGAGTCGGCGCCGAGCCCAGCGGCGAGGCGTTCAACTCGGTGAAGCTGGAAGCGGGCACCGGACGGCCGCCGAACCCGATGGTCAACGCCGGGGCGATCGTCACAACGTCGCTTGTTACCGGCAGCTCGCCCGAGCAGAGGTTTGCCCGCATTCTCTCCCGCCTCAGCGCGTTCGCCGGCAGGGATCTGAGCGTCGACGAGACGGTTTTCGCGTCCGAGGAGGAGTCCGGCGACCGAAATCGAGCATTGGCCTACCTCATGCGCAGCGCCGGATCGCTCACCGCACCGGTGTCGGAGACGCTCGACACATACTTTCGCCAGTGCTCTGTGCTCGTCACTGCCCGCGATCTCGCGGTGATGGGGGCGACTCTGGCGAACGGCGGGGTGAATCCGCTGACGCACGAACGGGTCACGAGCGCCGAAACCTGCCAGCACGTCATGACCATCATGGCCACCTGCGGTATGTACGACTATGCCGGCGAGTGGTTGCTGCGCGCCGGGCTACCGGCGAAGTCCGGTGTTGCCGGCGGCCTGGTTGCAAGTTCACCGGGTGAGTTCGGACTTGGCCTGTTCAGCCCGCGGTTGGATGCCAGCGGTGCGAGCCTCCGCGGCGTCGTGGCCGCGCAGCGCCTCGCGAACCGGTTCGGCCTGCATGTGCTGCACCGCCCGCTCACCCTTTCGGCCGCCGAAGTGACGGCGGCGAATGATGAGCTCGCCGCGGGATTGGGGGCCGAGCAGGATGCCGTGGCCACCCAGATCCTGCAGGAGAACGCCGACGACCTCGCCGTATGGCGGCTGCGCGGGTACATCGACTTCGACGGAGCGGAACGACTGCTGCTCGATCTGGACGCGTGGCTTGACGCTCGTCCGGCGGACCGTGAGTCGCCGGCAGTCATTGTTCTGGATCTCACCGAGGTCACACAGCTGCAATCGGTCGCGGTGTGGATGCTGGCGGCCCTGGCCACCTGGTGTCGTGAGCGGGGGATTCGTGTGATCGCGAGCGACCCGCAGGGCCGCAGCCTCGGCGTCGCGGGGCTCTCGCAATCAGCCGACTTCGACGACGCCGTTCGCGACGCGGCAGCCGGTACCCAGCAGGATGAGGACTGAGCGTTACAGCTTCTCGATCGGAGCGATCTTGATGAGCAGCTTCTTCAGGCCCGCGGCGTCGAAACGCACGTGCGCGATGCGCTTCGCACCTTCGCCGGTGACGGCATCCACTCGTCCCTCACCGAAGTCGGAGTGACGGATGCGGTCGCCCGCGGTAAGTTCGAGGTCGCCGTTGTCGCGCACCTTGCCGGTGACCCTGTTGGGGAACTTGTCCATCGAGGTCGATAGCGGCTTGAGTCCGTCGCGCGCAGCGAGCGGTTTGACCGCGAACCGGTCGTTGCCGCCGCCTCCTGCCCCTGCCGAAGCGCCATAGCCTCCCCCACCGAACCCGCCGCGCCGCGCATTCAGTGCACGCGACTGCATGCCACCACGCGAATTCACGTCTCCCGGCGACTGACGCCAGTCGACGAGTCCGGCAGGAATCTCTTGCAGGAACCGGCTGGGCATGGCGACGGTGACCTCGCCGAACTGCGCCCGGGTCATGGCCAGCGACAGGTGCAGGCGCTTTCGTGCCCGGGTGAGGCCGACGTAGAACAGGCGCCGCTCCTCCTGCGGGCCGCCAGGTTCCCCCGCCGAGATTCGATGCGGGATGAGGTCTTCTTCGACACCGGTGACGAACACCGCGTCGTACTCCAGCCCCTTGGCCGTGTGCATCGTCATCATCGACACTGTTCCCGACTCGTCATGCAGATCGTCGGCATCCGAGACGAGTGCGACCTCGGTGAGGAAGTCGACGATCGTGCCCTCGGGGTTGTTGCGGGCGAAATCACGCGCGACCGCGACGAACTCGTCGAGGTTCTCGACTCGAGCTTCGTCTTGCGGGTCACGGCTGGCGCGGAGCGTGTCGAGGTAGCCGCTCTTCGAGAGCAGCACGCTGAGACCGTCGGCCACGGCTGTCGGCGGCGGCACTTCGCCGGATGCTGGCAGCATGAGTGCGGTCGCCTCTTTCAGCACAGCATCCAAATGGCCGATCGCCGTCTGAATCTTCGGCCCGACGCCAAGCTGGCTGGGAACGGACAGGGCGTCACGGAAGCTGATGCCGTTCTCTTCGGCGAAACGGCCGATCGCTGTCTCGGTGACCTCGCCGATTCCGCGGCGCGGCTTGTTCAGGATGCGGCGCACCGCCATGTCGTCGGCGGGATTCGACACCGCGACGAGATAGGCCAGCGCATCTTTGATCTCGGCACGGTCGTAGAACTTCGTGCCACCCATGATCTTGTACGGCACAGCCGAACGGATGAAGATCTCTTCCAGAGCGCGCGACTGCGAGTTGGTCCGATAGAAGACCGCCATCTCGGAGTACGGCATTCCCGCCCGGCGAAGCACCTCGACCTCATCGGCGACGAACTGCGCCTCGTCGTGCTGCGAGTAACCGGTGAAACCGACGATCTTGTCGCCGTCGCCCTTATCGCTCCAGAGCTTCTTGTCTTTACGATCGAAGTTGTTGCCGATCACCGCGTTCGCGGCCGACAAAATGTTCTGCGTCGACCGATAGTTCTGCTCGAGCAGCACCACCTTGGCACCGGGGAAATCGCGCTCGAACTCGCTGATATTGCGGATGTCAGCGCCGCGGAACGCGTAAATCGACTGATCGGAGTCACCGACAACGGTGAGCGATGCCCCCGCGACAGGATCGACCGAGGGCGCGTCGAAGATCATCATGCCGCTGTCGCCGTAGGCTTCGCCGTCTGCCTCACCCGAGACCGGCTTCGTCAACTCGTGAATCAACGAGTACTGCGCATGGTTGGTGTCTTGGTACTCATCGACCAGGATGTGCCGGAACCGGCGGCGGTACGTGTCGGCGACCTTCGGGAACGCCCGGAACAGGTACACGGTCTGGCCGATGAGGTCGTCGAAGTCGAAAGCGTTGGCCTTGCGCAGGTTGCGCTGATAGTCGGCGAATATCTCGACGAACTTGCGTTCGGCGGGGTCGCTCATGTTCGCATCGCGCGAGTAGGACTCAGCGTCTTGCAGTTCGTTCTTGAGCTTCGAGATCCGCGACTGCACGGATGCCGGGGTCAGCCCGTAGGCGTCGGCCTCGTGCTCTTTGACCAGACGCTTCAACAGCGCCCGCGAATCGCCGGAGTCATAGATCGTGAACGACTTGGTGAAACCGAACTGTTCTGCTTCACGGCGCAGGATCCGCACGCAGGCGGAGTGAAAGGTGGAGATCCACATGCCCCGAGCAGCTTCGCCGACGATGTCGGCAACACGCTCGCGCATCTCACCGGCGGCCTTGTTGGTGAAGGTGATGGCGAGGATCTGACTCGGCCATGCTTCACGATTGCGCAACAGCGAGGCGATACGGCGCGTGAGCACGCTGGTCTTGCCGGAGCCTGCCCCGGCGACGATCAGCAGCGCCGGACCACGGTAGGTCACGGCGTCGAGCTGTTGCGGGTTAAGGCCGGAGAGGAGGTCGTCCTGATCGCCGGCAGACGAGCGTGGGCCAGCGGATTCGGGAACGATGAGAGGTGCGTCGGTCATGTCTCTACGAGTCTAGGCCGGGCCGCCGACGTTGCGATCCTGGCGCTTTCAGGGTCTCAAGTGCCACAATCATGCTCATGCGCACGATATTGAACATCATCTGGGTGATCCTCGCCGGCTGGGCGCTCTTCCTGGGTTACATCCTGGCCGGAGTCCTGTTGTGCATCCCGATCATCACAATCCCCTGGGCGATCGCCTCGTTCCGCTTGGCGGGCTACGCGCTGTGGCCGTTCGGTCGGCAGGTGGTCGAACGTCCGACTGCAGGGGTCGGGGCATTCCTCGGCAACGTCATCTGGGTGATCCTCGCCGGCTGGTGGCTGGCGATCGGGCACATCGTCTCGGGCGTCGCCCTGTGCATCACGATCATCGGCATCCCGATGGCCATCGCCGATTTCAAGATGGTGCCGATCTCGCTCATGCCGCTGGGCAAAGAGATCGTCTCCACGCGCCGGGGCCCCTTCGACGCGAAGTGATCCGCACACGCAGGTGAAAGCCGAGGCGCCGAGGAACGACTGCTCCTCGGCGCCTCGGTGGTGTCAGACTCGCTGCCTGCGGCGTCGCACAACCAGTGCGATCCCCCCGGTCAGCAGCAGCGCGAGCGCCATCGCGGAAGCGCCGATCGGCAGCTCAGTTCCCGTGGTCGCAAGTGCGCCCTCCCGTTGGGCCGGTTCGCCCGGTGCGATGGGGCGCTCGGGGGCGTTCGGCTCAGTCGGAGCGTCGGGTGTGCCCGGCGCTTCAGGTTGAGTCGGTGTCCCGGGTTCCGTCGGAACCGTGGGCTCTGTCGGTGTCTCCGGCTCCACAGGAACCTCCGGCTCGACAGGAACCTCGGGCTCGACAGGAACCTCCGGCTCCACAGGAACCTCCGGCTCCGCGGCGACCGGCAGCGTTCCGGTGCGCAACGACTCAGAGGCATAGCCGTCGGCGAACCACCACACCGGACGCTGATCGTCCACCGCGAGCGAGGACGGCGCCGTGGCGAAGCCCTCGTTGTTGATGTCGGGCAGACCTGCTGGACGGGCGAACTGCGCGATGCCGGGATCAGCTGTGCCGTTCAGTGTGATCTGCGCGGAGCGCCCCTGGCATCCGTCGTCGCACACGGCCCACAGAACTCCGAGAACGGAGTCGTAGTCCAGGCTCATGACGCCGGCAAGCCCGGGGTCGATCGTCGAGACGAGCTGCGCTGAACCGTCTGCGGCGAGCGCGAAGGCGTACACGCCGCCGCCATCCTCGACCGCGACGAAGAACAGTCCGTCGCCCGCGTACGCCGACGGATCGTATGCTGCCTGCGTGTTGTCGTCGAAGAGCATGCCCGCGAGCATCTCATCCGAGACCCATTCGACCGCTTCGATGCCGAGGTTCGCGCCGACTGCCGGAAGCAGTTCGGTGAGATCCCATTCGTTGAGCGCGATGAGGTCGGGGCCAGCTTCATCCGGATCAACCTGCAGCACCGTGTTCTGGTTGACGCCCTTCACGCTGTTGTCGCGCTCGGATGCGACGTAGACGAGGCCATCACCGTCGACGGTGATGCCTTCGGTGTCGGGTCCAGCGGCGCCCGGGGCGTCAGCATCCCTCTGAAAGCGCACCCGCTTGCCGTCTTCCCAGCCGTCCACAAGCGCGACTGAGCCATCGGCAGACGCTTCAAGCTTCCAGATGCGTCCCTCACCATTGTCAACGGCCCAGAGGAATGCGCCGTCGGCGGTCTCCTGCACGTCGAGCCCCGAGCTGTCCTCCAGGAAGGTCGGCACGGTGTCAAGAACCCGTACGTCGGCGGAACCAGGCCACGGCGTGACGGCGATCTCGCCGACGCAGACATTGGCTGCGCCCGGGGTGGGCTCGGCGGTCTCAGCGAATGGTCCACTGATGTCCGGGCAACGACCCCATGTGGTGGCCGCGTGGGCTTCGCCCCATGAAACCTGGTCGACCAGCTGGTCGCCATCGAAGACCCGGACCGTGTCGTCCTTGCCGATTCCGAAGTCGAAATCATCGAGCACGAGGTAGCCGCCCGCGGGAATGCTGGTGGCAGGAGGGATGACGTACTCGTGCGAGTCGTCGTCATCCTTCACGATGATGCCCGAGATATCGAGGGCAGCATCGGTCGGGTTGACCAGCTCCACCCAGTCGGGCTCACCATCGGACTCGACCTCGTTGATGCGTACCGGGTTGCCGCAGGCGTTGCGGATGCCTGGAGTGCCGACTGCGACGTCGACGAAGTCGCCCGTACTGTCCTGGCAGCGGGCCCAGAAGCCCTCCGCGTGCGCGGCGTAGGCATGCTCAGCGACGGTCAAGCCGTTGGCATTGCGGATGGTGACTGTGTCGCCGTTTCCGAGGCCGAAGGTGAAGTGATCGGTGCCGTTGAACACGAAGTACCCACCGGGCTCGAGGATCGTGCCAGCGGCCAGCGGAGTCACATCCGCGGCGTGGCCCGCCGGGTCGTTGTCCATGAGCGTCCAGCCGGAGATGTCGAGCGGCTTCGTACCGGTGTTGACGATCTCGGCCCAATCAGGCGAGCCATTCGAGTCGATCTCGTTGATGCTGATCGTCGGCGGGACGCAGTCGTTCGCCGCGCCCGGAGTTGCATAAGCGAGGGAGAACTCTCCGACGCCATCGAGGCAGCGCGCGAGCGTGGCCGCGATCTCGTCACCGTCGATGTTGGCGTGGCCCTCCCACGCGCCGGTCCGATCAGTCAGCACACCGGCACTGTCGAAGAGCCGGATCTCGTCGGTGCTGCCGATGCCGATCGGTGCGTCGAAGCGTGCAAGCTCTCCATCGACGATGCCGATCGAACTCGCCTCTACGACGAGGAACTGCCCGGCTGCGATCGATGTCCCGTCCTGGAATGCCCAGCGGTGGTCATCCGAATTGTCGCGAAGCTCGTAGCCCGAGATGTCGAAGGATTCGGTCCCGGGGTTGTACAGCTCTACCCAGTCGGCCGGACCCGAGTCGACCTCATTGAGCAGGATCGATCCGGCGACTGTCGCAACGGTGCAGTCGTTTGCGGCGCCAGGCGTCGCGGTGGTCGCATGCGCCCACGCGCCGGTGCCGTCGGGGCAGCGGGCGAAGGTCGCGATCGGCGAAGTGTTCGCATAGAGGTAGGCGTCGACCTCGACGCTGTCGGCGTCGTAGAGAACGACCTCGTCGCCCTTACCGAGACCGAAGTCGAAGTCGACATCGGTGACGAGCACAGCGAATGCACCCGGGGCGAGAGCCGTGCCGTCTGCGAACGGCGTGCTGAATCGATCACGCTTGTCGTCCGAGATCGTCCAGCCCCCGATCGCAACGGTCTCGGTGCCGGCGTTGTAGATTTCGACGCGGTCGCTGTGGCCGGAGATGTCGTCGTAGATGATCTCGTTGAGGACGACACCCGAGCCGGGTGTCTCAGGCTCGGCACCGAGGGCAGAGGTAGGAACAGCGAGCAGCAGAGCAGCGCTGAGGGCGCATACCGCTGTTGTCGCGAGTCCGCGTTGCAGGCGGGACATGTGACTCCATGGTCAAGAGGCGGGCGGGGTGCCTCCAGACCATCGAGTTGCGCTTACGCCTCCGCGTCGAAACGGTGTACTGCACATGAACAGCGGCTGTCCGGCGGTGCCCGCGACTCAGACCGGTCCGCTGCTCAAGCGATGCGTGTGCCCGGCGGCAGCATCCGCGCCGGCGTGCGCGTGCGCGCCCAGGCACCGGCGAACAGCCCACCGGCGATCACAATCTGGATGCCGAGACCGACGAACCAGCTCGGCACACTGTTGTCGATGACTTCCTCTGCCGTGGGCGTCATATCGTTGCCCATTGCCGCGCACTCATCCCAGCGGTACTCCGCAGGCGACTGCTGTGCGCTGCGCAGACCGTACTTGATCTGGCCGAACAGGTCGACGGGCCAACCGCTGTCATCGAACGCTGTCGGTGTGGCATCGGCCAGCACCACGAAGGGATTAGCCGCGAGCGCCCACCAGACCCGATCGAATCGGGGTGTCTCGTAGGTGTAGCTGTCCCATCGCTCGCAGTCCACATTTCCGGCGTTGTCGTACGGGCGGCTGTAGCCGGTGACCTCGCTGCGCAGCGCCGTGCCGCCCAGTCCGAACGCAATGAGGGTGCCGATCGTCAGTGCCGCCACGACGAGGTACGTTGCGGCAACGGAGAACAGCGGGCGTGCAATGAGCCCGCTGAGCCCCACACCGACGGCTGCGACGATGATGATCTCGGCGGCAAGCACGAGCAGTGACACCGCAAAAGTCGCCGGGCGGACCCCGCCTCCGAACAGCGAGACTGCCAGGAACGGCAGCGCGACGAGAAGGAAGACCCCGCCGGTAGCGATTGCCGCCAGAAGCTTGCCGAGCATGATGTCGCCAGTGGATGCCGCGGTCACCTGCACTGCGGCAAGCGTCGCCGCCTCACGGTCGCCGTTGATGGCGTTTCCGCTGAGCGTCGGGGATACCAGGACGACGAGCAGCAGCACCATATTGACGACGATCGAATAGACCCCCGCACCCGTCACCCCGGTATAGGAATACACCGCGAACGCAAGCCCGGTGACGGCGAGCAGGATCAAGGCGAAGATCCCGAGCAGGATGTACCAACCGACGCTGCGCAGGCGCTGTGTGAGCTCAAGACGCGCAACAGTGCCGATGTGTGCCAGGGTCATGATCCGGTCTCCGTCCGTGGCAGGTTGAGGAACCTATGCTCCAGCGCGCTCTGCGCCGGCACGAACTCACTCACCGCAAGACCTGCTTCCACGATCCTGCGCAGGCCGTCGGCAGCCGCCAGCTCGGATGAGAATCCGACGAGTAGGGCGGTTCGATCGATGCCGAGCGATTCCGGTGCCATGGACAGCGCCGTGGCGACCCGCTCCGCGTCGCCACGCAGCTGCTGTTCTCCGGATCCGGCAAGACGAATGCGCCAGGCGCGGACCGCCGACTGCGAGGGCGCGGCGTCCACGACGGATCCGGCCACGAGGAACACCGCATCATCGATGACCTCCTCAAGTTCGGAGAGGATGTGGCTCGAGATCAGCACCGTGCGCCCCTCACTCGCGAGTCGCCGCAGCAACCCGCGCAGCTGCACGCGAGCTTCCGGATCGAGACCGGATGCCGGCTCGTCCAGCAGCAGCACTTGGGGGTCGTGCACGAGCGCGCGGGCCAGCCCGAGCTTCTGCTTCTGCCCCCGCGAGAGCACTTTCGCCGGGGCATCCGCCAGGTCTACGAGACCAACCAGCTCCAGCAGTTCGGCTGCGCGCACGTGTGCGGCGGAGCGTTCCATGTCATAGAGCCGCGCAGTGGTGACGATCGTCTCCCGTGCGGTGAGTGACGGCCAGGCACCGAGGGCGTCCGGCATCCAGCCGAGAAGTCGGCGCGCGCCCAGGGGGTCGGCAAGCGGATCGATTTCACCGATGCGGATCATGCCGGTATCTGGCGCGAGCAGGGACGCCAGCATCAGCAGCAGCGTGGTTTTTCCTGCTCCGTTCGGCCCGATCAGGCCCGTCACCCGTCCCGGCGCGGCATGGAAACTCGCGTCTCGGACAGCCTGTACGTGGCCGAAGGCTCTGCTGACACCGTCAGCGACGATTCCGCTCATGCCGTCAGTCTGGCACCATCAGGACGCCGCGCTATGCGGCAGGCGCTCAGCCGCGGAAGAAAGCTACTCCGAGGTCTGGGTGGTCGACGAAGACACCGTCCACGCCGGTGCGTGCGATCGCCGCCCACTCCCCCTCATAGTCGCCGAATGCGGGCTTACCTCCATCGCCACGGAACTCCGCCGAAAGGAAGGCATTCTCGGGGCGGGCCGTCCAGGTGAAGACCTTCAGGCCACGGGCGTGGGCATCTGCGACGATTGTGTTCTGCTTGGCCAGCAGCATCCGCTTATTGACGCTGATGCCATCGACCTGACCGATCAGGCCATTCAGTCCCTCCGGTGTGACCGTCGCTTTGTACGTGGGTGCCGCCCGTCCGTGCGCGACAAGCTGATCGTAGGGGCGACCGGATGCCTCGATCAGATAGATGTACGACGCCGAGATGTCGTGCTTCTGCAGGTGCCGAAGCACGGTGGATTCGAACGCCTCGATCACCAGCGGAAGTTCGCCATCGGCCCACCCGGCCGCCCGCAGGTCGCGCACGATCAACGGCACGAGATCCAGTCCGATGCTCGCGAAGTACGTTGCGTGTTTGACCTCGAGCACGACGCCGATCTCGCGTCCGTGCTCAGCAGATGCGGCGCGCACCAGATCGAGAACGTCGATCAGGCGCAGGATGCCCTGCGCGCCGTTGAACGACGCGCTCGAGGTGCGGATCTTCGGTAACCGCTCGGTCACCCGCAGCGTCGCCAACTCACTCCAGGTGAAATCCTCGGTGAACCACCCGGTCAGCGCTTCGCCGTCGATGCGTTTGGTTGTTTTGCGATCAGCGAACCGCGGATGCTCGGCGACATCAGTCGTGCCCGAGATCTCGTTCTCGTGCCGAACGACCAGGACACCGTCTTTGGTGGCCACGATGTCCGGCTCAACAGCATCCACACCCATTGCCAAGGCGAGCTCGTACGAGGACCGGCTGTGCTCGGGTCGGTAACCAGGCGCGCCCCGATGACCGATGACGAGGGGAAACTTCCTGGGCATGCTCTCAGCGTAGAACACCCCCTGCAAAGAAAACGCCCGCTATCGTTGAGGAAAGCGACCTATATACCCCACTTGGAGTGAGGCCCACCGATGAGCAATTTCGCGTTCAACAATCCCGCTTTCCAGAAGCAAGACCCCCGTAATGTGGCGACCTATCCGGGTAGCCCACAGGCCGGGGCTCAGACTGCTTCGTTCCAGCACGCCGGCATGGATGCTGCCGCGAACGCGCAGCTGGAGGGAATGTACGCCGCTCCCCCCGCCGGCGCCATCGAAACCGACCGGATGACTGTCGAGGACACCGTCTGGAAGACCGCAGGTCTCTTCGGGATTCTGCTGGTCACCGCCGTTATCGGCTGGATCTGGACGCTCGGTGGCACACAACTCGCCTCGGCGGCCTCCATCTCGATGGTGCCCTGGCTGATCGGTGCGCTCGGCGGATTCGTCCTCGCCATGGTGATCACCTTCACGTCGCGCAAGAAGGTGCGCCCGGCGCTGATCTTCGCCTATGCGGCTCTTGAGGGTCTGTTCATCGGTGGCATCTCGGCGTTCTTCGAGGTGCTCTTCCCGGGCATCGTTCTGCAGGCGACGCTTGCCACGGTCGCGGTGGTCGGTGTCACCCTCGCGCTCTTCGCCAGCGGCAAGATCCGCGCGTCCAAGAAGATGACCAAGATCTTCATGATCGCGATGATCGGCTACCTGGTCTTCTCGCTGTTGAACCTCGTGCTGATGTGGACCGGCGTCAACGACAACGCCTTTGGACTTCGCAGCGAGGAGATCATGGGCATCCCGCTCGGACTCATCCTCGGTGTGCTCGTGGTCTTCATGGCTGCTTACGCGCTGGTCCTCGACTTCGATCAGATCCAGCAGGGTGTGCGCAACGGCGCTCCCCGCCAGTTCGGCTGGATGGGCGGCTTCGGCATCATGGTCACCGTCGTCTGGCTGTACGTCGAGATCCTGCGCATGATCGCGATCGCTCGCAGCAACTAGTCTCTGTGCTTTAAGGGTGTCCGTCTCGTCCGAGGCGGGCACCCTTTCGCATTGAGGGCGCGCCTGTCAATGGGTTGCGTCGCTTTCTTGGGCGGAGCATGATTGCCTCACCGTCACCAACGACGTAAGGAGCACATCATGGGATTTCTTGGATTTCTTATTCTCGGCCTCATCGCCGGTGCAATCGCAAAGCTGATCCTGCCCGGCAAGCAGGGCGGCGGATGGATCGTAACGCTGATCCTTGGCGTCGTCGGAGCGCTCTTGGGCGGATGGATCGGAGGCATGCTCTTCGGCCGTGGCCTGGAGGAGTTCTTCGACCTCGGCACCTGGGCCCTCGCCATCGGTGGCGCGATCATCGTGCTCCTGATCTACGGTCTGATCGTCGGACGAGGTAACAAGGTCCGCGACTAACACCGACTACTCGGAGGCTTTCACTTCCAGAAGGGCGCGCTCCCTGTCGTTCCCCGCAAGTTTTGCGGCGGTGGCGAACTCGGAGCGCGCCTCTTCTTTGCGCCCCAGACGCACCAGCATCTCACCGCGGGTTGCCGGCAGCAGGTGGTAGCCCGGCAGGGAATCGGATGCGACCAGCCGGTCGATAATGCGCAGAGCGGATGCCGGCCCGGTCGCCATCGCAACCGCAGCTGCCCGATTGAGTTCGATCACCGGCGAGGGCGCGATGTGGCCCAATGCCTCGTACAGCACGACGATCTGTTCCCAGTCGGTGTCATCGATGGCTGCTGCGATGGCATGGCACTCGGCGATTGCGGCCTGCAGTGCATAGGCGGTACGTCCGCCACCGAGTGCGTCGGCTCTGGCCAGCGCCGCCCGTCCACGGGTGATGCGACTACGGTCCCAGCGGGATCTGTCCTGGTCGGCCAGAAGCACCGGCTCGCCCTTCGCATCCGCCCTGGCAGGAAAACGCACGGCGGTGAGTTCCATCAGAGCGAGCAGACTGTGGGCATCGCGCTCTTTCGGCACGAGCGAAGTGAGTACGCGGGTGAGCCGGATGGCCTCGGCGCCGAGTTCAGGGCGCATCCAGTCTGCGCCGCTGCTCGCCGCGTGCCCCTCATTGAAGATCAGGTAGAGCACGCCGAAGATCGCGCTCAGACGTTCGGCATACTCCTCGCGAGGCGGCACTTCGAACGGCACGTTCGCTGCGGTCAGCGTCTTCTTCGCTCGCACGATGCGCTGCTGCACTGTCGCAACCGGCACGAGGAAAGCGCGCGCGATCTGCTCGGTGCTGAGCCCCGCGACAACCCGCAGGGTCAGCGCGACACAGGCTTCACGCGAGAGCACAGGATGGCACGAGATGAAGACGAGCCGCAGCACGTCGTCGTCGATGACGTCGGGGTCCCAGGGGTCGGCATCCGCGGCATCAGCCTGTTCGCGTTCGAGGTCATGGGCGATCCCGGCGATGCGATCGTCATAGCGCTCTTGGCGGCGCCATCCGTCGATCGCCTTGCGTTTGGCGACGGCGGTCAGCCATGCTGCGGGATTACGCGGCACGCCCTCAGCGGGCCACTGCTTCAAGGCATCGATGAGGGCTTCCTGGGCGAGGTCTTCGGCAAGGCTGAAATCGCCGACCATGCGCGTGAGCGTCGCGATGATCTTGGCTGATTCGATGCGCCAGACAGCGGCGATGGCACGCTCCGCCTGCTCGACGGAGCGTGCCACCGCGTGGCCAGACCGATCGGTCATGACTCCTGCGCGCGCTTCGCCTGTTCGCCGCGCATGATCTCTTCCTTCTCGATCCACTCGTTGTCAGCAGGGAAGTCTTCGACTCCGGTGACCCGGCGCACCTCGAGAAAAGAGCCGGGGCCGAGCGGGGCGCGCCCTGCCCACTGCGCAGCTTCTTCCCGGGTGGAGACCTCGATGATCCAGAAGCCGTTGAACAGCTCCTTCGTCTCGCCGTAGGGGCCGTCCGTGACCAGTGGCGTTTCCGCCGAGAAGTCGACGACGAAGCCCTCAGCGGCGTCCGTCAGGCCTTCGCCGGCGAGAAGCACTCCGGCTTTCATCATCGACTCGTTGTACTTGCCCATGGCTTCGATGACCTGCTCGAATGGCACGTCCTTGTATGCCTCTACAGCCGCGTCGGTCGCTCGCATGATCAGCATGAACTTCATGATTGTTCTCCTTCAGTCGCGGGTCGTTTTAGACCCTCTCACTGAAGACGTCGAACGGGAAGAGCTCAGATCGACACAGAGCAGAAAGTTCTTCGCGCTGAGATATCGCAGAACAGCACTAATCTCGCAGAAGCTGCCGAGGAACCTGCGAAATTCGTGTTGTTCTGCGAGAACAGTGCCTGCTAAAGCGGAAGCGGCTCGCGCCTACTCCCACTCAATGGTTCCCGGGGGCTTCGAGGTCACATCGAGCACTACACGATTGACGTCGCGCACACCGTTGGTGATGCGGTTCGAGATCTTGGCGAGCACGTCGTAGGGCAGACGCGTCCAGTCAGCCGTCATCGCATCCTCGCTGGAGACGGGACGCAGCACGATCGGGTGACCGTAGGTGCGGCCGTCGCCCTGCACGCCGACCGAGCGGACGTCTGCGAGCAGTACGACCGGGCACTGCCAGATCTCGTTGTCGAGGCCAGCCTTGGTCAGCTCTTCGCGAGCAATGGCATCGGCTTCACGCAGAATCTCCAGGCGATCGGCTGTGACCTCACCAACGATGCGGATGCCGAGGCCAGGGCCCGGGAACGGCTGGCGTCCGACGATCGCCTCGGGAAGACCGAGGTCGCGGCCGATCTGGCGCACCTCGTCCTTGAAGAGGGTGCGCAGCGGCTCGATGAGTTCGAAGTCGAGATCTTCGGGAAGACCGCCGACGTTGTGGTGCGATTTGATGTTCGCGGTTCCCGCGCCGCCGCCAGACTCGACGACGTCGGGGTACAGCGTGCCCTGCACGAGGAACTTCACCGGCTCGCCGGATGCCTTGGCCTCGGCGACGAGGTCCAACTGCACCTTCTCGAACGCACGAATGAACTCGCGGCCAATGATCTTGCGCTTCTGCTCGGGGTCGGTGACACCCTGGAGGTGACCGAGGAATGTGTCTGCGGCATCCACCGTGATCAGGCGCACACCCGTCGATGCGACGTAGTCGTTCTCAACCTGCTCGCGCTCACCCTTGCGAAGAAGTCCGTGATCGACGAACACGGCGGTGAGCTGGTCGCCGATCGCCTTGTGTACAAGAGCCGTGGAGACAGCCGAGTCGACGCCACCGGAGAGCGCGGAGATGACACGGGCGTTGCCGACCTGCGCGCGGATACGCGCAACCTGCTCGTCGATGACGTTGCCGCTGTTCCAGTCCGCGGCGAGCCCGGCCGCCTTGTGGAGGAAGTTCTCGATGATCGCCTGGCCGTGATCGGAGTGCTTGACCTCGGGATGCCACTGCACGCCGTAGAAGCACTTCTCTGCGCTGCCGAATGCGGCGACGGGAGTATCTGCCGTGGATGCGAGCACCTCGAAGCCCTCGGGGGCACGGGATACCTGGTCGCCGTGGCTCATCCACACGTTCTGGGTGCTCGGCTGGCCGCCCATCAGCACGCCACCGTCGTTGGCGATGACCGCGTCGGTGGCGCCGTACTCACGAAGACCGGTGTTGGCCACTTCGCCCCCCAGAGCCCGCGCCATGACCTGGAATCCGTAGCAGATGCCGAGTGTCGGGACGCCGAGTTCGAAGATTGTGTTGTCCAGCGACGGCGCGCCCTCGTCGTAGACCGAGGAGGGACCGCCCGAGAGGATGAGAGCAACGGGGTTCTTCGCGCTGATCTCAGCGGCGGTGACCGTGTGCGGAACGATCTCGCTGTAAACGCCAGCCTCGCGCACGCGTCGCGCAATGAGCTGTGCGTACTGAGCGCCGAAGTCGACGACGAGAACGGGGCGCTGGGCGGTGTCTGCGCTCATCGCGCGGCCTCCTGGGTCTGGGATTCAGCAGCGATCGCTGCTTCACGGGATACGAGGTAGGCCTTGACCTCACGGGAGACCTTCGCCTCCATGATGAACGAGAGCACGGGCACGATGCCGCCCAGGGCGAGCACGATGAACCGCGGGAACGGCCAACGCATCAGGCTCCACATGCGGAAGCAGGCGAAGAGGTACACGACGTAGAACCAGCCGTGCGCCACGAGAATGAAGAGCGAGAGGTTTGCACCGCCCGCTGTCTGCCCCGTCGAATCGAGCTCGCAGCCCATCCCGCCCGGGACGAACAGCGAGTACCACTGGCATCCGTCGCCGACGATGACCGGCGCAAACCAGAGAAGGCCACCATCGCCACCGGCGAAGAGTTCCACGTGGATCGGGCTGTACTTCAAGATCATCTCGGCCAGCAGCAGAAGCAGCATGACGCCGGTGATGATCGACGCGATCTGGTAGAACGTCAGCGCCCCGCGGATCTTCGGGAATGAGGCGACTTTCGGTTCAAGCATGAAGTCCAGTCTAGCCGTGCCTGGGGTGGACGAACGCCGAAGACCGGCGGGATAACTCCCACCGGTCTTCGCGCGTTCGGTCAGCTCTCGGTGTCCTCGATCTCCCCGACGTTGCGGCGGCGTCGGAGCACGAGGAACCCGGCGCCGAGCAGCAGCAGAATCGCGCCGATCACGATGTACGGAGTGGAATCCGCACCGGTTCCTGGCAGCTGTCCGCCGCCGCCAGGAGCCGCGGTCACCACGAGTGTCGCCGTCGCTTCAGCACCATCGGGCTGAATGGCGGCGAGCGTGTGGTTGCCTGCTGCCGTGTTCTTCGGCACCGTGATGGTGGTGCTGAACGTTCCGTCTGTCGCGACCGTCACCGTGCCGACCTGCACCGGTGCAGAGCGCAGTTCCAGCACCAACTCGAGGCCGGCTTCGAACCCTTCACCGCTGACGACCAGGGTGCCGCCGGCTACGACCGAAGTCGCGCCGAGCTTGATGGTTCCTGGTGCGTCCGGGGCATCCGGTGCGTCAGCGAACATGATCGGAAGCTGCACACTCGTGCCGGCTTCAGCCGTCGCCACGGTGAGCTCCTGGGCCCCGAAGACATCTTCAGGAACGGTGAAGGTCACGCTGGCGCGACCTGCTTCATCGGTGGTGTCTACCGGCGTGGAGTCGACCGCAGCGCTTGCCAGCACCGACTCCCCGAGCGAAACCGTGACGTCGCCGGGAGCCGCGTCACCACCGGTGAAGGCCAGCGAGGAAAGATCAAGTGTGACCTCATCTCCCGCACTGTAGCCATCGGCATCCGGGGCGCTCATCACCACGCCCACCGCGCGCTGCGCAAGATCCGGTGTTGCCGTGCCGTTGGCATCGAACCACTCCACCATCGAAGATAGGTCGCTCTTGCCGGTGTCGGCCTGGTTCGCACCGTCAGCCAGCGTGGTGAAGTTGTCGCCGCCGGATGCGAGGAACGAGTTCGCCGCAACCCGATAGCTAGCCTCAGCATCGATCGCCTCACCGTTCAGGGTGACGGAGGTGATCCGCTCCCCCGCTGCTGCCGTCGGATCGTAGGTGTACTGCACCCCTTCCGAGACGCCGAGCTTGAGGAACGGCCTGCTGGAGCCCTCCGGCTGCCACTGTTCCTCGAGCACGCTCTTGAGCTGAGCGCCGGTGAGGTCGAGAGTGACCAGAGTGTTCGCGAACGGCTGCACGGTGGCGGCCTCACGGAAGGTGACGTTGCCGTCCGGGTCAGCCGTTCCCGAGGAGGCGTACGTCAAATCGGTGCGGATACCGCCCGGGTTCATCAGCGCGAGGTCCGAGTCCGTCGCCCATTTGTGCACGTCTGCGACGAAGTTTCCGATCGTCGATTCGCCGCCGCGGTTCTCTGAAGCATCCGTCTGGCGCGCACGGTTGAAGTCGGCCGTGATCTCGCCCACCGGCTCTGCCCCGAGCACATCGGCCTCGGCGACAGCCGCGTCGACGATGTCCTGCACGTCCTGCACAGCGGGATACAACGGGGCCCCCTCCTCATCGGTGAGAGGCATGATCTCGTTGGTGATCGAGATGAGTTCCTTCGACTTGGCGTCGACCTGCAGGTTCATCAGACCGAAATTCTCGCCGTACTGACCGGCCGAGACAACGGGTCGACCGTCGATGACATGGTTGTACGCGAGGTGGGTGTGCGCCGAGACGATCGCACTGACCTTGTCGTTCACGCCCGCGACGATCTCGCCCAGAGCCGATTCCGGGGTGATGCTGGCGACGTCGGTCGACGTCGCGCCCTCGTGGACGAGCAGGATCAGCACATCGGCCTCACCATTTGCATCATCACCGTCAGTGAGTTCATCGGCGACCGCGTTCACGGACTCCGCGATGTCGCGAACTTCGAGATCTGCGATTCCCTCCTGAGCGACGAGCGATTCGAGCTCTTCCGTCACCGCGCCGATGAAGCCGACCTTCACACCATCGAGTTCCGAGACCCAGGCCGGAGCGAGCGCCGTCTCACCCGTTTCGGTCAGGAACACGTTCGAGGAGATGTACTCCCAGTCCGCCCGGTCCTGCACGCGGTCACGCAGGTCTTCCCAGCCCTGATCGAACTCATGATTTCCGGCGGCGCTGACATCGAGCCCCGCGGCGTTGAGAGCGTCGATCGTCGGATTGTCGTCAGCGATGAAGGACGTGAAAGTGGATGCCCCGATCAGGTCACCGGCTGCCGCGAACACCGTGTTCGCGTTCGCATCGCGCACCGACTGCACAGCACCCGCCAGAACCGCGGCTCCTGCAGCTGCTCCGTCCGCTTCGATGCGACCGTGGAAGTCGTTGATCGTGACGACGTCGATACTCACCGGCGGCACGGCGCTGGAGACGCCGACAACCACCGGATCGTGATCGCTGGAGCGGAACGGCGTGCCGGATTCAGCGGCGCCGAAGGAATAGCCGCGGTCGCTCCACTCGGGCGAGTTGATCGTCCATACGCCGGTGCCGGTCACCGATGCCGCCAGCGCGGGCGACGCGATGGCGTGATCGAGCGAACCGAGCTCGCCGTCGAAGGTGTAGGTGTACTGACCGGCGGCCTGCGCCGGTACCAGATCGGTCCAGCCGGCCTGGGCGAAGACATCGATCGGGTCTTCCTGGGCGTAGGCGTTGAAGTCGCCGAGCAGGAGGATATTGTCGCTGCCGCTGCTCTCAGCCAACGTCTGCGTGAAGCCGAGCAACGATTGTGCCTGAGCGGTGCGGTCTTCGTTGAAGAAGCCCTGGCCGTCGGCCGGTTCGTCCCCGCCTTCCTCCGGCGGCGACTTCGACTTGAAGTGGTTTGCGACCACCGAGACGAGCTTTCCGTCGATGTCGAAGGTCTGCGCGATCGGTTCGCGAGCGTTGTCCCACACCTCTTCGTCGATGACCGTGGCGCTGTCACCGACGGGGGTGACGGCATCCGTCCGGTAGATGATCGCGTTGGTGATGACATCCGTCGTCGCGGTGTCCTGCAGGGCGACCGGGGTCGGTACATAGCCCCAGACCTCGGAGCCTGCTGCGGCGTTGAGCCCGGCAACTAGATCAGCGACAGCGGTGTCGACCGGCTTGCCGAAGTGGATGGAGTTCTCGATCTCCATCAGCGCGACGACATCTGCGCCGAGGCCGCTGATCGCGGTGACGATCTTGGACTTCTGAATCGCGAACTTCTCCGCGTTCGCCGCACCGCGTGCTTCCGGGTTTTCGCTGCGCAGTGTCGTGAAGTAGTTGAAAACGTTGAACGCGGCGATCTGCGCGTCACCGCCGACGTCGGGTGCGGTGTCGCTGCGCGGGTTCTCGGTCGTGAACGTGGCCTTGTACGCTGCATCGCTCGAGTCATCGATGGCGATGACGGGCTGCAGCCGCCAGTCGTCGAACCCGTACTGCAGCACATAGCCGTTCTCAGCGAAGGAGACGACGTCACCGTTACGCACTGTCGTGCCGGTGGTGAAGTACGGTTGCTCGCCCGGGTGCGCATTGCTCACGACCTGCGAGTTCCAGCCATCATCGAGCAGAATGCGCTCGGCGCGGTTCTGCGCGGCGATCGTATTGGCATCCGAGCCCGGTCGCGTGGTCTCGGTGCTCTTGACGTTCAGCTCTCCGGGGTTGAGCCACAGCGTTCCGAAGTTGTAGAGCTGGTGACTGGATGCCAAGCGGTACGTGCCCGAAGGGGACACGAACATGTTCTCGTAGGCTTCACGATCCGTGCCGATCACCGAGTCCGGGAGCGGTGTCACCGCAGGCACGCCGACCGCCGCAGTGACGACGGCGACGTCTTGCTCAGCGGCGGGTGCGATCTGTGTCTGACCGTAGTTCTCCGAGACGACGCCGGTCACCGTGACGAGGTCGCCGATTTCGAGCGTGGGTGCGAGGCTGTTCAGGTAGACGAAGATGCCATCGGATGCCCCGGGCGTAGCATCCGTCTCGCCACCGCTGCCCGCGGTCTGAATCGAGATGCCCGCGTAGCCGCCGACACGATAGTCGCCGGTAACGATGCCCTCGACCGTGACTGTCTGGCCGACAAACGGCGAAGATTCGCCGGTGCCCTGCACAGCGGCGATCGACTGCGTTGCGGCAGAAGCGGGAGCTACAGCAAGCCCACCGAAGGCGAGAGCCGCAGTCGCGATAGCAGCGAGAGCCGCGCGGCGTCCCCGACTGTGAAAAAAGGATGATCCTGTGCTCGGCACTGCACAGTCAGGAACAGACATCATTGCGGTAGTTCTCCTCGACGTCGACTCAAGAACTTCGCGCGCCGTCGTGAGGCACACGAAGAGGCGTCCCCCAGTACACACATCTATGTGTGATTCAGGCGCCTAGCTGTGAGCATATGGCTCCCCGCCGACATCCTCAATGGTGTTCGCCGAATGGCCACCACCGCGTCACCGTAAAACGTGCTCGTCAAGCGGCGGTCGCGCGTTCCTCGAACTCCTCGACTTCGAGCTCCCAGCGGTCCTTCGCCAAGCGATACCAGATGTAGAAAGCGAAGCCCGCGAAAACAGCCCATTCCAGCGCGTAGAAGACGTTCAGCCAGTTGACTGTGGCGAGTTCTTCCGGTGCCGGGGAGACGATATCGATCAGTGCCTCAGGAGCATCCACAGCAGCAAGATAGGTCCGGTAGACCGACAGTTCCTCGATGTCGTGCCACTGCCCCAGCAGCATGGCCGGAGACATCCTGTTCATCGAGTGCGGGTCGTCCTTGGTCGGCAATGCCGTGCCCTCATCCGAGATGATGCGGCCCAGGACCGTCGATTCGGTGCCGGCAATCGTCTGCTCAAGAACGGATGCCGCGGCATCCGCTGATTCTTGATCCGGGGCCCACCCCAGCGCCACGGCGATCGAAGTGCGCTCGGCGACACGCAACTGGCCGGTCACCCAATACCCTTCGACGTCGTCGTTGAAGCGCGCTGATACGACGAGAAAGTCGTCGGCGATCCAGGTGCCGGTGGTTTCCACTCGCTGTCCGACATAGGGCTCGGGCAGATACTCCCCCGGAGAAACCACATCCCGGAGCTCTCGGACATCCTCGGTGATCCCCACCGGGGCGGGATCAGTATCGATCGCACGTTCGAGCTGCCACTGCCCGAGGAACGCAAACACCCCTGCGACGACCAGGCACGCGATCAGCACTCCGATCCAGCGTGCACGGAGCATGACCTCGCGAAGGGTCGGTGGGAATTCCTGGGGTGTCGTCACAGCGTGCAGTACTCGTCAGGCCTGTTCGTATGGAGCAAGCACAACTTCGACGCGCTGGAACTCCTTGAGATCGGAGTATCCCGTAGTGGCCATCGACTTGCGAAGTGCGCCCATGAGGTTGGCTGTGCCGTCGGCGACCGGCGCCGGTCCGTACAGGATCTCTTCCAGCGTGCCGATGCCCCGGGTCTCGACGCGACGGCCGCGCGGAAGGTGCGGGTGATGAGCCTCCGGGCCCCAGTGGAAGCCCCGGCCCGGAGCATCCGTGGCACGAGCAAGCGCGACGCCGAGCATGACGGCATCCGCGCCCATGGCGAGCGCCTTGACGATATCGCCAGACGTGCCCACGCCACCGTCGGCGATCACGTGCACGTAGCGTCCGCCGGATTCGTCGAGGTAGTCACGGCGGGCGGCGGCGACATCAGAGACGGCGGTGGCCATCGGGGCGTGGATGCCGAGCACCGCTCGCGTCGTGGATGCTGCTCCCCCGCCGAATCCGACGAGGACGCCTGCGGCGCCGGTGCGCATGAGGTGCAGAGCTGCCGTGTAGGTGGCAGCGCCGCCGACGATCACCGGAACGTCAAGGTCGTAGATGAACTTCTTCAGGTTCAGCGGCTCGGCCACGCTGGAGACATGCTCAGCGGAAACGGTCGTACCGCGGATGACGAACAGGTCGACACCGGCCGCTGCGACGGTCTCGTAAAGCTCCTGCGTGCGCTGCGGCGTGAGAGAACCCGCGACCGTAACACCACCCTCGCGGATTTCCGCCAGACGTGACTTGATCAGCTCGGGCTTGATCGGCTCGGAGTACAGCTCCTGCATCCGCACCGTCGCCTGGGCAGCGGGCAACGAGGCGATCTCGGCGAGGAGCGGCTCGGGCTTCTCGTAGCGGGTCCAGAGACCCTCCAGGTCGAGCACACCGATGCCGCCGAGCTTGCCCAGCATGATCGCGGTCTGCGGGCTGACCACGGAGTCCATCGGAGCACCGATGATCGGGGTATCGAAGTGATACGCGTCGATCGACCACGAAGTCGAGACGTCTTCGGGGTTACGTGTCCGCCGTGACGGCACCACCGCGATGTCGTCGAAAGTGTACGCGCGACGCGCGCGCTTGCCTCGGCCGAGTTCGATGTCCATGCTCACCCGTCCAGCCTACCCGCCCCGCAATATGCTTCCCACGTGCGTGAAGTGGCAATAGGCGCCACCTTGAGTGACGCCGAAGTCCGAGAGGTGTCGCTCGTGGTCGCGTCGCTGCATGTGGTGCGACCACGAGCGACCCCTCAAGCAGGGGCAGACGGGATGCCGGAGCCAGGTATATGCCGAGCAGATCAGGCGATCAGCTCTGCGGAGGCGCCATCACCTGTCGACCCGGATGCACCCGATCGCAGGTGCGGCGCCCGAGCGCGCGTGGCTCAGGCCAGCGCACCGGAGGTCGGCACGGGATTCGTGAAGACGTCGAAAACGGGGCAGTGCGCGTCGACGACCTGGCGCAGGTTCTCGTACTGCTCAGCCGTGTCGGGTCCGGTGATGTCGACCTTCACCCGCACGTCTCGGAATCCTGCCCGACCGGACTCATCGATCCCGAAGAGCTTGCGCACATCGAGGTCGCCTTCGGCCGTGATCTCGATCTCGTCGATCGTGAGCCCGAGCGCCTGTGCGTAGAGGCGGAACACGACAACCTGGCACGACACAAGCGCGCCGAGCGCATATTCGACGGGGCTGGCCGCCGCATCGTCACCGGCGAGAGCGCTGGGTTCATCGACGAGGAAACGGTGCTTGCCCGCGCGGATCTCAGTCGCGACCGAGCCGATTCCTCGGCCGACGACCTTGTAGGTGAGTTGGGCGTTCCCCGTGTCGCGAGCAATGCGTTCGTTCCACGCCGTTCCCGCGTAGGTGAGGCGCTGTGTGCGCTCGGCTGCGGTGACGTCGGTGACGGATGCGATCTGGTCTTGAAGAAGAGTCATAGCGCGACGATAACGGCGACGCTGGCCTGCGGCGAAGGAGGCCGTCATCCGCCGTCACATCACAGGATTATGTCGTGGCGCGCGCAGCTCGCTTCTCCTCCTGGAAGACGCGGATCGCCTCGTAGCGCTCGGCGGAACGGGCACGGCGTTTGGACGCCTCCTGCTCGCGGTTCTTCGGCGGCGCGGTGGTGATCAGGCCATCGAGAAGGGCACGGGTCGCCTGCGCGATCTCTGCGACGGCACGGTCGAAGACCACCTGATTGGCGCGGGAGGGTGCGTTCGCGCCGGAGACCTTGCGCACGAACTGCAGAGCGGCATCCTGACACTCCTCGTCAGTCGCGGCGGGTTCCAGGTTGTTCAGCGGGACGATGTTGCGGCACATGCCAGCACGCTACGCCCGTTCCTGAGGTGGCGCGAGTGGTCGCGTCACCACAGCGCGAGCGGCGCGAAGCGACACCTCCCCGCGACGGACTCCCCTCCCGCAGCGTGCCAGGCATCTGCCGCGGGCTACTTCTTGTAGTTGGGCGCCTCTACGACGATCTGCACGTCGTGCGGGTGCGACTCCTTGAGCCCCGCCGCAGTAATGCGCACGAACTTGCCGCGGGTCTTGAGCTCGTCGATCGTGCGAGCACCGACATAGAACATCGACTGACGCAGGCCACCGACGAGCTGGTACGCGACTGCCGAAACCGGACCGCGGTACGGGACCTGTCCTTCGATGCCCTCCGGGATGAGCTTGTCATCGCTGGGCACATCGGCCTGGAAGTACCGGTCCTTCGAGTACGAAGTCTGCTTGCCGCGAGTCTGCATCGCACCGAGCGAGCCCATGCCACGGTACTGCTTGAACTGCTTGCCCGCCTGGAAGACGATCTCTCCCGGTGACTCGTCGGTTCCGGCGAGGAGCGAGCCGAGCATCACGGCATCCGCCCCGGCGACCAGCGCCTTGGCGATATCGCCCGAGTACTGCAGACCACCGTCGGCGATCACCGGGATACCGGATTCACGCGCGGCGAGCGAGGCTTCGTAAACGGCTGTCACCTGCGGCACACCAACGCCGGCTACAACGCGAGTGGTGCAGATGGATCCGGGACCCACCCCGACCTTGACGGCATCCACGCCCGCATCGATCAGCGCCTGCGCACCCTCGCGAGTGGCGACGTTGCCGCCGATCACGTCGATGTGCTCGAACGTGGGGTCTGCCTTCAACCGCTGCACGAGGTCAATCACACCCTGGGACTGCCCGTTCGCTGTGTCGACCACGAGTACATCCACACCGGCGTCGCGCAACGCCTCCGCACGTTCCCAGGCGTCGCCGAAGAATCCAATCGCAGCACCGACACGCAGCCGGCCCTGCTCATCCTTGGTGGCCAGCGGGTACTTCTCGCTCTTGTCGAAGTCCTTGATCGTGATCAGGCCGGCGAGCTTGCCGTCGTCATCGATGAGCGGCAGCTTCTCGACGCGGTGCTTGGCGAACAGCGCGATGACCTCTCCTGCCGGAACACCGACGGGAGCGGTGACCAGGTTCTCGCTGGTCATGACGTCCTTGACGAGTGTGGTCTGACGTTCACGCCCGCTGACGAAACGCATGTCACGGTTGGTGATGATGCCGACCAGGTGTCCGGTGTCGTCGATCACCGGAAGCCCCGAGATGCGGTATCTCGCACACATCTCATCGACCTCTTCGACCGTTGCCTCGGTCGTGGTCGTGATCGGGTCGGTGATCATGCCGGACTCGCTGCGCTTGACGCGATCCACATGAGCGGCCTGATCAGCGATCGAGAGATTGCGATGCAGGATGCCGATACCGCCCTCGCGCGCCATGGCAATTGCCATGCGGCTTTCGGTGACGGTGTCCATCGCGCTGGACAGCAGGGGCGTGGCAACCGAGATGCGGCGGGTGATCCGCGAAGAAGTATCCGCGTCACTGGGAATCACATCGGTGTGCCCGGGAAGGAGCAGAACATCATCGTATGTGAGTCCGACGAAACCGAAGGGATCGGGCTGGTCCATGAAATCTCCTCCTGCAGGCGCGTTGCGGTGTACCAATTCTAAGCGTGCGGAGACCGCGAATATTCCGGTCGAGCGCCGCCTCTGCGACACCCCCGGCATTGCGATCAGGAAACAGTTAGTACGCATTTACCCAAGTCCGCGTTACGCTCAGTGCGACGTCCGTCACTCGACAGCCTCCCGACGGCTGCGCGAGGGCACTCAATGTGGAGGATGCGTGGGACTCAGATCATCGGCGCTTCAGCGCCCCAAGAACACCCTGTGGGCGCTGCTGGCGGCGCTGACAGTCATCTTCGTGCTGGTCGGGATTCCGTCCGGCACGGCTGTGGCAGACACGACCGACGACGGCCAGGAAGTGACAGACTTCTACTTCGCCGGCAACATCACCTTCGAAGGCACGCCGATCGAGGGCGTCACCGTCGCTGTGGACGGCAACGGTTTCGATGCGAAGACGGAAACGGATGCCGACGGCAAGTGGCGGTTGTACGTGCCCGAGAAGGAGCAGTACACCCTCGCCGTCGATGAGGACACGCTGCCCGAGGGCGTCATCGTCGATCAGACCAAACTCCCCGAGGGCGTCGCAGCGGTCGAGGGCACGAGCGGTTCGTTCGAAGCCGAGTTCGGGCTCACCGGAACCAAGATCATCAACCTGTTCCTCGGTGAGGGCGAGCGGGTCACGGTCTCCTTCATCGATCAGCTGATCTCCCGCATGGTGGGCGGCATCAACTTCGGTCTGCTGCTGGGGCTCGCCGCCATGGGCGCGGCCCTCATCTACGGCACGACCAGGCTGTCGAACTTCGCACACGGTGAGATGGTCACCTGGGGTGGCGTCGTCGCGGTGCTGTTCACATCCTTCTGGCAGCTTCCACTGTGGGCCGGTCTCATCGCCGCAGTGATCGGCGGTGGTGCGCTGGGCTTAGCCATGGATGCCGGACTCTGGCGTCCGTTGCGCCGACGCGGCCTCGGCATCGTGCAGTTGATGATCGTCAGCATCGGACTGTCGCTCGCACTGCGATATGTGCTGCAGTACATGGTTGGCGGCGGTACCCATCAACTTCCGGGGGCAAGCCCGACGCCGATGCAGTTCGGACCGATCACCCTGTCGTACATCGACCTGATCAGTATGGGGATCAGTCTCGCCGCCATCCTCGGCATGGCCTATTTCCTCACCCGCACTCGCATCGGCAAGGCGACGAGGGCGATCTCCGATAACCCACAGCTGGCGGCAGCATCCGGAATCGACGTCGACAAGGTCGTACGCATCGTCTGGATCGTCGCCGGCGCGCTGGCGGCGATCTCCGGCGTTCTGTGGACGTACTTCCGGCCTGGTGTGAAGTGGGACATGGGCATGCAGATGCTGCTGCTGATCTTCTGCGCGATCACCCTGGGCGGTCTCGGCTCGGCGATCGGCGCTCTGATCGGCTCCCTCATCGTGGGCATCGCCGTCGAGGTCTCGACGCTGCTGGGTGTTCCCTCCGACCTCAAGTACGCCACCGCGCTGGTCGCACTGATCGTGATCCTGCTGGTGCGGCCTCAGGGCTTGCTCGGGCGCAAGGAAAGGCTGGGCTGACATATGGACTTCGGATCGATCTTCGGCAACACCGCCGCATACATCTTCAGCCCCGTCACGATCGCGTACGCGCTGGCGGCCACCGGGCTTGCCGTGCACTTCGGCTATGCGGGTCTGCTCAACTTCGGCATGGCGGCATTCATGGCCGTGGGCGCCTACGGCTATACGATTCCCGTCCTCGTGTTCGGAGCACCATGGTGGCTCGGCATGCTCATCGGCCTCCTTGGTGGCGCCGTATTCGCCCTGCTGCTGGGTATCCCGACGCTGCGGCTGCGCGCTGACTACCTCGCCATCGCCACGATCGCGACAGCGGAAGTGGTGCGACTACTGTTCTTGACGAGGCTGTTCGAGGAGTGGACGGGAGCGGCAGGCGGGCGTACCGGATACCACGCCAGCTTCCGCTCGGCGAACCCGTTCCCCGAGGGGACCTACGGCTTCGGTCCCTGGACGTACAACGCCACTGAACTGTGGGACCGGGTGTTCGGCCTGATCCTGCTGGCCATCGCAATTCTGCTGGTGTGGGCCCTGATGCGCAGCCCCTGGGGCCGTGTGCTCAAGGGCATCCGTGAGGACGAGGATGCCGTGCGCTCGCTGGGCAAGAACGTCTTCGCATACAAGATGCAGGCGCTCGTCGTCGGCGGTGTGATCGGCGCTGCCGGTGGCATGGTCTTCGTGCTGCCCTCGGCAGTGGTGCCCGGCAGCTATTCGACATCGCTGACGTTCTTCCTGTGGACCGTGCTGCTGCTCGGAGGAGCGGCCACCGTGTTCGGCCCCACTCTCGGTGCGGTGCTGTTCTGGGTGCTGTTCGCGTTCCTCGGCAACCTGCTTCCACAGCTGGCGAGCAACGGCCTGCTCCCGATGACGGCGTCCCAGGCCGAGGTCGTCCGCTGGATCCTGGCTGGTGTCGCGCTCATGCTGATCGTGATCTACCGCCCGCAGGGCATCCTCGGAGACAAGAGGGAGATGACCTTTGTCAAGTGAAAGCACGCCGGTCAAACGGCAGAAGTCAACGGGCCTGGCCAAGGGCGAGGCTGTCCCCGGAGTCGCCAAGGTTGACCCGATCCTCGTCGTGGATGCCGTCGAGCGCCGCTTCGGCGGACTCGTCGCCGTCGACGTCGACCATCTCGAGATCCCCCGCGGAGCGATCACCGCCCTGATCGGCCCGAACGGTGCGGGAAAGACCACCCTGTTCAACCTGCTCTGCGGCTTCGACAAGCCCAACGCTGGCACCTGGGAATACAACGGCAAGAGCCTGGCCGGCATCCCGTCGTTCAAGGTGGCCCGCATGGGGCAGGTGCGAACCTTCCAGCTCACAAAGGCACTGTCGCTGCTGACGGTGCTGGAGAACATGAAGCTCGGCTCCCCCGATCAACCCGGTGAAAAATTCTGGGCCAGCCTGTTTCCCGTGATCTGGCGCAAGAAGGAAGCCGAGATCGAGGTCAAGGCCCGAGAGCTGCTCACGCTGTTCAAACTCGATGCCAAGGAGAAGGACTTCGCCGCCTCCCTCTCGGGAGGTCAGCGCAAGCTGCTGGAGATGGCGCGGGCGCTGATGAGCGATCCCAACCTCGTCATGCTCGACGAGCCGATGGCCGGCGTCAACCCGGCTTTGACGCAGTCCCTGCTCGATCACATTCTCGGGTTGAAGGACCGCGGTATGACCGTGCTGTTCGTCGAGCACGATATGCATATGGTGCGCCACATCGCCGATTGGGTGGTCGTCATGGCCGAGGGCCGCGTCGTCGCGGAAGGGCCACCGGAGACGGTCATGGAGGATCAGGCCGTGATCGATGCGTATCTGGGCGCTCACCAGGACGTGGACCTCGGTGAGGTCACCGGGCGCATCGCGGTGGTATCGGATGCCGAGGCAAGCCGCATCCGTGAAAAAATTGAGTCCGAAGCCGAGGCTGAGCTCGATGAAGGGGAGAAATCATGACCGATGCTTCGCACGTCCGCCAGCAGATCGGCGACGCTGCCCCGCCCGATGATCGCGACATCGTCGTCCAGATGAAGGACGTGCACGCCGGGTATCTCCCGGGCGTCAACATCCTCAATGGTGCGAATCTCGTCGCGCACAAAGGCGAATTGGTCGGCATCATCGGCCCCAACGGCGCGGGAAAGTCCACGCTGCTGAAGGCGATCTTCGGCATGCTGCAGGTGCGTGAGGGCGAGATCACCCTGAACGGTTCGAGCATCGTCGGCCTCAAAGCCGACAAGCTCGTTGCCCGTGGGGTCGCCTTCGTTCCGCAGACCAACAACGTCTTCCCGTCGCTGACCATCGCCGAGAACCTGCAGATGGGGCTCTATCAGAACCCGAAGATCTACAACGAACGCCTCGCGTTCGTCACGGAGATCTTCGCGGAGCTCGGCTCACGGTTGAAGCAGCGCGCCGGATCCCTGTCGGGCGGCGAACGTCAGATGGTGGCGATGTCTCGCGCGCTGATGATGGACCCCTCCGTCCTGCTGCTGGATGAGCCCTCGGCAGGGCTTTCGCCGGTGCGCCAGGATGACGCCTTCATCCGCGTCTCCGACATCAACAAGGCCGGCGTAACGACGATCATGGTCGAGCAGAACGCTCGCCGCTGCCTGCAGATCTGCGACCGCGGCTACGTGCTCGACCAGGGCCGCGACGCTTATGAAGGCAGCGGACGCGACCTGCTCAACGACCCGAAGGTAATCGGCCTGTACCTGGGAACGCTCGGCCAAGACGCCGCCTGACCAGCGCCACAGTGAAACGGCCCCGGATGCGTCGCGTCCGGGGCCGTTCTCTTCTCCGCGTGTTACTTGATGCGGGTGTGCAGGTTGCCCTCACCGTATTCGTAGACGCCGATGGCGGCGCCCTTCGGGTCGTTGTTCTCATCGAACGTGACCGAGCCGGACAGGCCCTCGTAATCGACGGTGCCGCCGTCGTTGATGATCGCGGCGCAGTCAGCGAAAGTGCTGCACTTCTCGCCTTCGCCCTCACCACCCGAGACCTCGCGCATCTTGCCCGCGATGTCCGCGCCCTCGACGGACTGTGCAGACAGCGCAGCCAGTGCGATCAGGATCGTGGCGTCGTACGCCTCAGCGGAGTACGTGACGGCGTCGATCGGGTCATTGCCCTCAGCGGTCCAGATCTCGTTGAGCTGGTCGATGAAGTCATCGGGCAACTCGGCTCCCGCACGCGTTCCCTTGGAACCGGTCAGGTCGATTGGGAGGTCAGGCCAGTCCTTCAGGTTGCCATCGACCAGGTACAGCTTGCCGGTGTCGACGCCCGCGTTGCCCAGCAGCGGGGCGATCGTTGCGAACTGGTCGTACGAGACGATAGCGACCGCGTCGGGGTTCGCCGCGGCAATGGTGTCGACCTGGGCGTTGTACTGGCCGTCGCCCTGGTTGTAGGACGCTTCTGCGACGACTTCGCCACCGGCGGATGCGAAGGTCGCCCCGATGGCCTCTGCGAGGCCGGTACCGTAGGGGTCATTCTGGTAGAGGATGCCGAGAGTAGTGTTGCCATCCTCAGCGATCTGGTTGCCCAGCACCTCGCCCTGCAGATTGTCACTGGGAGCGGTACGGAAATACATCGGGTCGATGCCGGTGAAGTCCGCTGAGGTGTTCGACGGCGACACCGTGACGATACCGGCACCGACGTTGCCGTCGAGGATGAGCTTGGAGACGCTGGAGGAAGCCGCACCGACCATCGCTGTGATGCCAGCGCTCTGCAGTTTGGCGATCGAGGTCTCGTAGGCCTTGTTGTCGAGGTCGCCTTCATCACCGGTCGACAGTTCGACGGTGATGCCTGCATCCGCCTCATTGATCTGCGAGACGGCGAGCTGCACACCGGCCTCCATCGGAGCGCCGAGGAACGAGAGCGTTCCGGACGCCGGCAACAAAGAGCCGAGCTTCAGCGTCAGGTCGACCGCCGCCGGCTTGTCTTCACCGCCGCCATTGTCTGTGGGCGTCTCGGCTGGGGTGCTGCTGCACCCGGCAATGACCAGTGCGGAGGCGCTTGCCAGCGCAAGCCCCGCGAAGATCCTCGCGGATCGCGAGCCCTTCATAGCGTTCATGTTGCTCCTTTGCGTAACTGAACGTGGATAACCACCTTCGGGTGCCTATCACCCTAATCTCTTGTATGTGCGGACAGTCGATGCTTCTGTCTCGGTCCCACAACAATCCTCAGATCAGCGCCGCTGAGGCCGCGCGCCGGCCACGCCGCTTCTTCAGAGCGAGGTCGACGAGGAACACGCCGATCGCCACCCAGACGATGGCGAACCCGATCCACCGTTCGGTCGGCATCGGCTCTTTCAACAGCGCCCAACCGACCAGGAACTGCATGACCGGGGTGATGAACTGGAACATTCCCACCAGGGTCAGATCGATCCGCCTGGCACCGGCTGCGAAACACAGCAGGGGCACTGCTGTGGCGATGCCGGCACCGGCTACCAGCACCGTATGCCAGACGCTCACGGCACCGAAGGTGATGCCATCGGTACTGCCGACGATGATGAGTGTGACCGCGGCGACCGGGATCAACCAGAAAGATTCCATGGTCAGTCCGCTGACAGCATCCACCGCCGGGCCGATCTGCTTCTTGACGAGTCCGTAAAGGCCGAACGATGCCGTCAACGACAGTGCGATCCAAGGGAACCGTCCGTGGGCGATGATGATCACCACAACCGCGACGGCGGCGATGCCGATCGCGGTCCACTGCAGTTTTGAGATGCGCTCGCGCAGCACGAAGACGCCCAGCAGCACCGTGAAGATCGGGTTGATGAAGTACCCGAGACTCGTCTCGATGACCTGCCCGCTGAGGGTTCCGATCAGGAACACCTGCCAGTTGCCGTAAATGAGGATTCCGGCGAGCGCCGTCCACCCCAGCAGCCGCGGCTGCCGGATGATCGCCCGCAACGACGCCCAGCCGCGTGTGACAGCGAGCAGCACGAGGCAGAAGACGAACGACAGCAGCACCCGCCACGCGACGACCTCCCATGGGCCGGTCGGCACGAGCATCAGGAAGTACAGCGGCAGTACACCCCAGAGCAGATAGGCGCCGACGGTGTAGGCGATGCCGCTGCGGCTTACTCCCATCCCTTCACCCTATCCGCCCCCTCCGCCCCTTAACCCCTTGCGAGTGGTCGCTGGTGGCTCATAATTTGACGAAAATCGAGCCACCAGCGCCCACTCGCAAGGGGTGGGGGCGGGGGACGCGGAAGGGCCCGGATGCCGAAGCATCCGGGCCCTTCTTTGCTTTACTGAAACGCTCAGCGAACGACGACTGCGAGGACGTCGCGAGCCGAGAGCACGAGGTACTCATCGGCGCCGAACTTCACCTCGGTGCCGCCGTACTTGCTGTACAGAACGCGGTCGCCGACGGCGACGTCGATCGGAACGCGGTTGCCGTTGTCGTCAATGCGGCCGGGGCCAACGGCCACAACCTCGCCCTCCTGGGGCTTCTCCTTGGCGGTGTCAGGGATGACCAGGCCACTTGCTGTGGTCTGCTCGGCCTCGACCTGCTGGATGACGATGCGGTCTTCGAGCGGCTTGATGGAAACCGACACGGTCTACCTCTTCTTTCTTGACGCTGACACGAAAGACTTGTTCGCACTCTCAACCCGAGAGTGCTAACCCAAGTGTATGCGGTCGGCTGGCACTCACGCAATGCGAGTGCCAGTTTTGTCGTCACAGACCCGACGGACACACCTCGTAGGCTGGTCCCGTGGACATGTCCGAACTCACTGCCCTACTCACCCCCGATGGCCTCCGGCTGCTCGACGAGGTGGGCACGATCGAGTCGACGGCGGATGTGGCGCAGACCGTTTCCCGCCTGCGTGCGGCGGGCCACTCCCCCGATCTCGTATCCGCTGTCGTCGGGCAGGCGCATCTGCGCGCAAAGGGTACTGCGAAATTCGGTGGCTTCGCCGAGCGGATGCTGTTCACCAGAGCAGGCTTCGAACAGGCCACCCGCCTGGGAGTTGCAGCACGCCATGCCGGACGCATGCGCCGCGCCGGCATCACCCGGGTCGCCGACCTCGGTTGCGGCATCGGCGGCGACGCACTCGCGTTCGCCGGTGCAGGGCTGAGCGTGCTGGCCGTCGATGCGGATGAGGTGACCGCAGCCATCGCCGCGTACAACCTCGCTCCATTCGGCGATGAAGCGACCGTCAAACACAGCACAGCCGAGACCACCGATCTCACCGGCATCGACGCAGTGTGGCTCGACCCCGCGCGCCGGACGGCCGGTCACAGCGAGACGCGGCGGGTGACGGCATCCGATTATTCCCCGTCACTGGACTGGGCATTCGAGCTCGCATCGCGGGTGCCGACCGGCATCAAACTCGGCCCCGGGCACGACCGTGAGGCGCTTCCGGCAGACGCCGAGGCGCAGTGGGTCAGTGCTGACGGCAGCGTCGTCGAACTCGTGCTCTGGTCTGGCGTGCTCGCTCGCGAAGGTGTCCGCCGTGCGGCGCTGGTGATCCGCGGCGACGAGTCGCATGAGCTCACCGGCGGGGCGGATGCTGAGGACGCCGACGTCCGTGAACTCGGCGCATTCCTGCACGAGCCCGATGGCGCGGTCATCCGCGCACGTCTGATCGGCGACGTGGCACGCAGCCTGGAAGCCGGGATGCTGGACGAGAAGATCGCTTACATCACCGGAGATGCGGCGCTGACGAGCCCGTTCGTGCAGTCGTTCCGCGTGCGCGAGGTGACCGCTGCGAACCCGAAGGCCATCAACGCGGTGCTGCGCGCCGGCGACATCGGCACGCTGGAGATCAAGAAGCGCGGGATGGACATCGATCCCGCCGCGTTCCGCAAGAAGTTGAATCTGAAGGGAACGAAGTCGGCGACGTTGATCCTCACGCGCACGGGCGACAAGCGGATGGCGATCCTCGCCGACCGGGTATGAGCCGGAGTCATCTCACTCGTTGATGTCCCCGGTTTTGTCGTCGATCTCGACCTGCTCGCCTTCGGTGACTTCGACTCGAGTGCCGGGAACCTTCACGATCGTGAGCTGCTGACCGCGCGTCTCGGTCTGATGCACGTTGTACTGTGTCGGGATGCCGCCGACGGGTGCTGTGACGACCAAGTCCGTCATGGGCATTTCCGCGGTCGATGAACAGCCCCACACAATGCCGACGTCAGATTCCACGATCAGGCACAGCTCGTTGCCCCAACTCGTCCAGATTGGCTTCTCGCCGTCGTAGCCGAGAATACTGAGCGAATTTCGAACGAAACCTGCCGCTTCTACGCGGTCGAGGGCTTCGCGTTCTTCCTCGCTGAACTGCGATTCCCAGTTGTTGTCTTCGGGATTCCAGAGCTGGATCGCGGGGACAACCTCCCCGTTCGCCGATAACAGCAGGAACGCATTGAGCATCTGCCCCTCGGCCTCATCGCCTTCCGGCACGGGGATGGAGACGTTGGCTCCCAGGTTGCTTTGATCCAGCTCCGCGCATCCGCTCTGCGTCTGCACCGGCGTCGTGGCGATGATGCACGTCCGCTCGCCCTCTTGGCTTTCTGCGCGCCAGATGACCACTCCATGACTCTCCGACAGCGCGGCGACGGTTCCCGGGTCGTAGTCACCGGATTTCTCCAGTTCGGCGCGTTTCTCGGAGTGTGTGGTGGCGAGGGCGAACTCGGCCGTGTTCCAGCCCCAGAGCGTCCATCCGACCCCCATCCCGATGAGCAGGGCCCCGACAGCGGCGAGTGCGAGTCGCCGGCGACCGCGGGAGGGTCGGGATGGTGCGGATGCTTCAGGCTCTGGACTCGGCGATTCCTCGGGCAGCTCGGACCCGTCCGGCACCTCGGACAGCTCGACAGCCTCCGCGCCCCAGACCGGGGCTGCGCGCTCCACAGGCTCCACGACGGAAGGCGCCGCGACGCGCGGGCGCAGCTTCGACTCCAGCTCATGCAGGCGCGCCGCATCCTCGGCGGCCAGCCCACCACCGCGTCCGTACGCACGTTTCTGAAGCGACCGCAGCTGCGCGGTCTCTGATTCGTCCAGCATCCGTCCGATCATGTCACCCGTCGAGGCTTCGGTGCACATCCAGGTGCACGGCCGGCTCCCGTCCAGCGGTGAGCAGCAGCGTGGCGTACGCCTCGTCGGTGTAGCCGTCGCCGTCGGTCCGGTGCACCACGGCGAGCCCGTCGGATGCCACCCGATCCTCATCGCTGCACACAGTGGTTGCGTCGAGGCCATCATCGACGATGAGGCACAGCGTATCGCCGCCGTCGGTCATCGCGAGCCAGACGATCACGTCGTCGTGTGCGATCATCGCCCGCAGCGCGTTCGCGTCATAGCCGCCATCAGCGACGAGCTCATCCCCTCTCAGCCGTTGCTCCTGCGTTAATCCGATCGATGAGCTGTCCGCACGTCCGAACAGGATCCAGCCGACGCCGATGCCCACAGCGAAGACGGCGATGACTGCGAGCACGGCGCGCCACATCCGGATGCGCGAAGACGGCTGCGGCGGTGCGCTTCCAGATAGATCAGCACCGGATGCGCCGCCGGACGGCCCGGTGTCGCGGCGCCGCTCCAGGTCTCGCAACCTCGAGATCTGCTCCGCTGACAGATCACCATCCTGCCGATACACCTGCGCCTCAAGCATCCGCAGTTCTGCGAATTCGTCGGCGCTCAGCATCCGATTATCCGAGTGTCTCGAACTGCATGGCGGCCCAGATCAACCAGCCCAGGCTGAAGATCGTGGCGGCGATCCCGAGCACAAGTGCCCACCGCGCAATCGCGCGGTTCTCGACCGGACGACGCAGCGACATGATCGCGGCTACCACCGCGACGATCGCCAGCGGGATGCCCCAACCCACGAACCACGACGCGACCAGGGCGACGATTGCTGCGACAAGCGCCCAGGGCGCGAGGCGCGCATTGTCATCGCTGACCACCGCGTCGTTCGGAGCCCACTGCACCGCAGGCATACCCGCGGTGTCGGCCGGACCACTGGCGACGACCGGCTCTATGCCGACAGGGCCTGTGGGCAGCGTCGTGTACCCCTCGCGCGGCGCTCCGGGCATCCGCGCTGTGCCGGCTGGCCGCTCAACCTCTGAGCTCGGCTCCTCAACTCTGGGCTGATCGCTGGGCTGATCGCCGGGCTCGCTCATGCGGCTTCCTCGTGCGCGGCATCCGCACGCTCGGCGACCTGGATCTCGGTGACCGGCAACGTCGAATCCGCCCCGAATGCGAGCGTCGAAGGGCGACGCCCGGAAGCAATGAGGTCAGCGGCGAGCGCGGCGATCATCGCACCGTTGTCCGTGCACAGCGACAGCGGCGGGATACGCACGGTGACGCCCGCTTCCGCCGCACGGGAGAGAGTAACCTCGCGCAGCCGCTTGTTCGCGATCACGCCACCGCCGAGCAGCAGGCGAGGCACTCCGAGGTCGGCGCAGGCGGCCAGCGCCTTGGTCACCAGTACATCGATGACGGCCTCACGGAAGCTCGCTGCCACATCAGCAACCGGCACCGGTTTGCCTTCTGCCTCACAGCGTTCGACCCAGCGGGCGACGGCGGTCTTCAATCCGGAGAAGGAGAAGTCGTAGCGGTGCTTTTCCATGTCCGAGGCCTTCGACAGCCCGCGCGGGAAACGGATCGCCTTCGGATCGCCGTCGAGAGCCACCCGGTCGATCTGCGGGCCGCCCGGATACGGCAGCGACAGCAGTCGGGCGACCTTGTCGAATGCTTCACCAGCCGCGTCATCGATCGTTTCGCCCAGCAGCTCGACGTCGGTGGTGAGATCGCGCACGTGCAGCAGCGATGTGTGTCCACCGGAGACGAGAAGTGCAATCGTCGGGTACTCGAGTGGTTCGGAATCGGGGGTCACGATGTCTGCGGCGATGTGCCCGACGAGGTGGTTCACCGCGTAGAGCGGCTTGCCGAGCGCGACGGCCAGGCCCTTGGCCGCTCCGACTCCGACCATGAGTGCGCCGGCGAGGCCCGGACCGCTGGTGACCGCAATCGCGTCGAGGTCGGCGAGCTGTACCTGAGCTTCGGCGAGCGCCGCCTCGATCGAGGGTTGCAGCGCTTCGAGGTGCGCGCGGGCGGCGACTTCGGGCACGACGCCCCCGTACCGGGCGTGCTCGTCCATGCTCGAGGCGATTGTGTTCGACAACAGTGTGCGTCCACGGACGATGCCGATGCCGGTCTCGTCGCAGCTCGTCTCGATCCCGAGGACCAGTGGCTCGCTCATGCTGTCTTCTCCTCGTCACACTGTTGGGCGGAGTTCGCGCTGTTGGGCGGAGAAATCTCCGCTGAAGTTCCGCCCATGGGTGCGTTTTCCGCCCGAGCGTGCGGCGCGGCAGCGGCAGCGGCAGCGGCAGCGGCAGCGGCAGCGGCAGCCCTATCCGCCCACGCCCGCAGGTCGAGCTTCATCACGATCGCATCCACATTTTCCGGCTGGTAGTACCGGGGGCGGCGGGCGATCTCATCGAACCCCTCCGAGAGATAGAGCGCCTCCGCACCGGGGTTGTCAGCGCGAACCTCCAGGAAGACTTCCCGGGCTCCGCGAGCGGATGCCTCGGCGAGCAGCGTACGCAGAAGCGCGCGGCCGCGGCCCTCTCCCCTGCGTGCTTCGAGCAACGCGATCGTCTGGATGTCGGCATCCGCATTCCCGAGGATCGAACGGAGGCCGGCGTATCCGATGATGTCGCCGGCATCCTCGTCGACGAGATACTGGCTGTGCTCGGTGGCGAGTTCCGCTGCCATCGACTCGCTGCTCCACGCGTCGGTGGGAAACGATACGTTCTCGATCGCCATGATCGCGTCCAGATCAGCGGGAGTCGCAATACGGATGGTCACGAGCTCACTCGTTTCGGAGCGCCGGGAACGGTGACATCCGGCTGGCGGAGGTAGAGCGGCTCAGCGCCGGTCAGCACGCGTGCGGCGTTCGCGGCACGGATGCCGACGCGGCCGAGCGCGGCGCCATCGATGGTTGCGACCTCAATGGCATGGATGCCGCTGAGCCGCTCCTCCGAATCGGCGCGAGGCACGAGCACCGTGGGTGCTGTGAGGTTCGGGATGCCATCGGCATCGAGGCCGTCGAACACGCTGATCGCGACCTCTCGGCGGCGAGCATCCGTCACGATCGCGAAGGGGGTGTCCGGAGCTTCTGCCTCGATCACTGCGAGCGCGGCACCGAAATGGCTGGGCACCGCGATGACCGGGATGCCGCGGGCGAGCGCGAAAGCTCGGGCCGTGGCAATGCCGATCCGCAGGCCAGTGAAGGGGCCGGGGCCCATGCCCGCGACGACCTGGGTGATGTCCGCCGCATCTGCTTCTGACAGCACCCGCTCGAGGAGCGCGCCGATGACCTCGGCGTGCCCGAGCGGGTCAGGGCTCGAGGCATCCGCTCGCAGACGCCCATCGGCATCGATCAGAGCGACGGCAGTGCCCAGGGAAGTATCGACGGCAAGGATCACCTCTCCAGGGTAGTCGGCGCTGGCACCGGGAGCCTGGCGACTGGCTCGCGCGTTCAGCGCTCGACGCGCTCGATCGTCACGATTCGGGGGGCATCGGCATCCAGATCCTCGTCTGCGACACCGTCGTCGGCGACGCCTACGGGCCGCTCCAGCTCGATGTCCCACCAGGAATCGGCGATCGACGAGGCCATCTCACGACCCCACTCGACTACGACGACCGAATGCGCGAGGTCAACATCGAGGTCGTCGAGCTCCGCGGCCGATCCCAGCCGGTAGGCGTCGACATGCACGAGCGGTGCGCGCCCGACGAGCGAGGGGTGGGTGCGAGCAATGACGAAGGTCGGACTCTGCACAGGGCCGCGCACGCCGAGTCCTTCAGCAAGCCCACGCGTGAAAGTCGTCTTGCCAGCACCCAACGGACCCGTGAGCACCAGCAGATCACCTGCTTCGAGCTGCTCCCCCATGACGAAGCCGAGACGCTCCATGCCGTCCGCAGTGGCGATCTCGCGGCGACCGAGGAATGCCGGGTCGACGCTCATGCGTTTCTCCGCGGCACCCGGTTGCCGATGCGGGTGACGATCTCATAGTTGATCGTGCCGGCGGCATCCGCCCAGTCCGTGGCCGATGGCGCACCCAACGTCGGGTCGCCGAACAGCACGGCTTCATCGCCCACCGCCACGGAGGTATCACCGACGTCAACGACGAACTGATCCATCGCGATGCGTCCGGCGACGCGGAAGCGGCGACCGTTGATCAGCACGGGTCCACGCCCGGATGCTTGGCGCGGGATGCCATCGGCATAGCCGAGCGGAATCAACGCCAGGGTGGTCTCTCGGTCGGTTCGGTGGTCGTATCCGTAGGAGACGCCGGCACCGGGCCCGACCCGGCGAACCGCAGCGACAGCGCCGCGAAGAGTCATAGCGGGGCGAAGGCCGAGATCGGCTGAGGAGCGGTCGTCGAACGGCGAGAGCCCGTAGAGGCCGATCCCGATGCGAACGGCATCGAGGCGGGTTTCAGGCAGATCGATGGCGGCCGCGGTGGCCGCGATGTGCCGGATCTGAGGTCGGACACCCGCGGCTGCCGCGGCAGCCGTCCCCTCGTCGAACTGGGCGAGCGCGGCCCGGTCGTCAGCAACCGAGGCGTTGGAGAGGTGGCTGAACAAGCCGATGATCTGGACCCGGCCGATGCGCTCGAGGCGCGCGGCCTCAGCAAAGATTCGCCCCCAGTCAGCGGGTGCGATGCCGTTGCGGGACAGACCCGTCTCGAGCTTCAGGTGCACGCCGACGGGGCTGTCGACGCCGGCTGCGGCTCCGGCGGCTTCCAGCTGGTCGAACGAGGAGATTCCCACCTCGATGCGGTTCGCGGCGGCGAGATCGAATCGCTGGCCCGGCTCGTGCAGCCACGCCATGATCGGGGCGTTGACGCCCTGCCGACGCAGGTCGATGCCCTCGGGCACCTCGGCGACGCCGAGGCGGGTGGCTCCGCCGGAGAGCGCTGCGACGGCGCTGGAAGCGGCACCGTGTCCGTAGGCGTTGGCTTTCACGACGGCGATGACCTCGGTGCCGGTGAGTCGGCGCAGGTGCCGGGTGTTATCGGCGATCGCATCCAATTCAATGGTCGCTTCGCGGAACGGGACAGTCACAGCGGCGCTCCTTCAGCGACGACGAAGGCGGTGGCAAGACCAGCATCGTGGGACATGGTCAGGTGCAGGTTCAGGATGCCCCGACTGGCCACGGCCTCGGCTGTTGTGCCGGACAGCACGAAGTGCGGCTTGCCGGACTCTTCGGATGCGATCTCGATCTCGGTCCAGTGCACACCGTCGGAGCCGCCCAGAGCCTTGATCAGAGCCTCTTTGGCGGCATAACGCGCGGCAAGCGAAGCGAGCCGGAGCGTACGCTCCGACGGGGCGAAGAGTCGCTCCATGAGCCGCGGTGTCCGGGACATCGTGCGCTCGAACCGCGGGATGTCGACGAGGTCGATGCCGGTGCCGATGATCACGCTTCCAGCCTACTCGCGCAGTGGCCTGGCACAGATTTCGCCCGGGCGGCCGGCGGCGCGGTGGCGCCGGCACGGATGTCGGCTCGGCTCTACGGATGCCAGGAGATTCGGGGGAATTGGACTGACCGGTGTGGAAATCCACCGACAAGTGGACCAGAGCCACCCGCGGCCTGACCAGTTCTGCACATCTCGGGCTATGCCCGTTTTGTCCACAATCGCCCGTTTCGGCCTCGTTCGAGGCCGCAGTTCCGGCACGCTCGGGACATGTTTCCTCCTGCAGTCCTCCTTGACCGTTTCGGCGGCATCGCTCGCGGCACTTTCCTTCAGCAGTTCGGATGTACGCGAAAACAGCTTGCTGCCGACGTGCGAATCGGCAGCATCCACAGGGTCCGTCCCGGTGTTTTCGCCATCCCGACGGCAGACGCGAGAGTCGTATCCGCCGCAGCGCATGGCGGAGCGCTCACGTGCAATGCAGCGCTTCGTTTCCACGGAATATGGATTCTGCCCGATCCAGACGACGAGGTTCACGTCTGGATGGGCGCGGCGGGCCGCAGCCATCCGCATGAGCGATGCGTCTGCGTGGTGCATTACTCTCCCGGCCGCGCCGAACTCGGACTCGCCCCGGTCGCCGCGGCCCTCGTCCATGCGTACCGGTGCCTGAGCCAAGAGGCGTTCTTCGCCGCGTACGAATCCGCATGGAACAAGCGACTCATCTCCGCGACCGACCGGGCACGTATCCGTCGTGAGCTGCCCAAGACCGCAGGCTGGCTGCTTGATCTGGCACGCGCTGACGCTGAGAGCGGCCTGGAATCGCTTCTGCGGCTTCGCCTGCATCTGCTCGGTATCCAGCTCGAATGCCAAGTAGCCATCGATGGGGTCGGCCGCGTGGATTTCGTGATCGGCGGACGTGTGATCCTCGAGGCAGATGGCAAAGACAACCACACGGGCGCGAAGCGCCACAAGGACCTGATGCGGGATGCCGCGGCATCCGTTCGGGGATACGAGACTCTGCACTTCGACTACGCGATGATCCTGCACAACTGGGATCTGGTCGTCGCCGCCATTCTGCCGGCAATCGCGCGCGCTCGCGCGTGACGACAGGTACGGATGTCAGTCAGAAAACACGGATGCCTGCGCAGCCACCTGATTCCGGCAAACATCCGTGGAATCGACCGACAAGTGTGCCCGGGCGGCCAGCAGCGCGGCCGCACCCGACCCGGTTACTCGACGGTGACGGATTTGGCCAGGTTGCGCGGCTGGTCGACGTCGAGTCCCTTGGCCGTGGCCAGTGCCATGGCGAAGATCTGCAGCGGAACGACGGTGAGGAGCGGCTCGAACATTGCGCCGGCGAGCGGAATGCGGATGACCTCATCGGCGAAGGGCAGCACTGCGGCATCGCCCTCTTCGGCAACCACGATCACCTTGGCGCCGCGAGCGCGGATCTCCTGGATGTTCGAGACGACCTTCGAGTGGATCAGCGCCGAGTGACGCGGCGACGGCAGGATCACAAACACCGGCTGGCCGGGCTCGATCAGCGCGATCGGACCGTGCTTGAGCTCACCTGCAGCGAAGCCTTCGGCGTGGATGTAAGAGATTTCCTTGAGCTTGAGCGCACCCTCGAGCGCGATCGGATAGCCCACGTGGCGGCCGAGGAACAGCACCGAACGGGTATCTGCCATCCAGCTGGCCAACTGCGAGACGTGGTCGTGCTCTTCTTCCAGCACCCGAGCGATCTTCTCGGGGAGGGTGGCGAGCTCTTCGACGGCGGTCTCATCGGTCAGCGTGTCGCGCACACGACCCATGTGCAGGCCCAGCAGCAGCAGCGCCGTGATCTGCGCAGAGAACGCTTTGGTGGATGCGACAGCGACCTCGGGGCCGGCGTGGGTGTAGACGACGGCATCCGATTCGCGCGGAATCGTCGCACCCTGCGTGTTGCAGATCGACAGCGTCCGGGCGCCGCGCTCGCGCGCGTACTTGACGGCCATGAGCGTGTCCATGGTCTCGCCGGACTGGCTGATCGAAATGACGAGCGTGTCGTCGCCGATCACCGGGTCACGGTAGCGGAACTCGTGCGCGAGCTCGACGTCGGTGGCGATGCGGGCCCACTGCTCGATGGCGTATTTTCCGACGAGGGCTGCATAGGATGCCGTGCCACAGGCGGTGATGATCACCCGGTTGATGCCACTGAAGAGGTCATCGAGCCCCTCGAGTTCGGGGATGACGACCTGTCCGTCCTGAACGCGGCCACGAATGGTGTTCGCGACAGCCTCGGGCTGCTCGGCGACCTCCTTCGCCATGAAGGAGGACCATCCGCCCTTTTCTGCGGCGGCAGCATCCCAGGAGACGTCGAACGGCTCGGCTTCGACGGGCGTGCCCGCGAAGTCGGTGACGGTAACCGCGGCGGGTGTGATCGAGACGATCTGATCCTGGCCGATCGCCAGGGCCTTGCGGGTGTGTTCGACGAAAGCGGCAACGTCGGATCCGAGGAAGTTCTCCCCCTCGCCGAGTCCGATCACCAGCGGAGAGTTACGGCGAGCGCCGACGACGAGGTCGGGGTGGTCCTGGTGCATCGCGAGCAGAGTGAAGGCGCCCTCGAGACGGTTCACAACGTTCTGGAAAGCGGTCTGCAGGTCGGGGGTCTTCGCGTATTCCTGGCCGAGGAGCGCGGCGGCGACCTCGGTGTCGGTTTCGCTGCGGAACTCGACGCCCGCAGCAAGCAGCTCTTCGCGCAGAGCTGCGAAGTTCTCGATGATGCCGTTGTGGATGACGGCGAGCTTGTCACCATCGGCGAGGTGCGGGTGGGCGTTGACGTCGGTCGGTCCGCCGTGGGTCGCCCACCGCGTGTGGCCGATCCCGGTGTTGCCGTCACTCAGCGGCGAATCAGCGAGCGATTCGCGCAGCATACTGAGCTTGCCGGCTTTCTTTCGCATGCCGAGGTGGCCGTCACCATCGATGATGGCGATACCAGCGGAGTCGTAGCCACGGTATTCCAACCGTGCAAGGCCGGCGATAAGGATGTCCTGGCTGGGGCGCGGCCCCACGTATCCGACGATTCCACACATAAAGTACAGAATAAACGCGATATTTTGCGAGTCGCCCGAACGAACCCTGCGGCAGTGTGCTCAGAGTTTGCGCAGCAGCACGCTCTCGACTGAGTGATCGGCACCCTTGTTCAGAACAAGGCTCGCCCGATGCCGAGTCGGCATCACGTTCTCGACGAGGTTCGGCATGTTGATGTCGTTCCAGTATCCGAGCGCGGTGGCGCGTGCCTCATCGTCAGTGAGATGGGCGAACACGTTGAAGTACGACGACGGGTTACTGAACGCGCCCTTGCGCAGCGCGAGGAAGCGGTCGACGTACCATTTCTCGACGTGCGCGACATCGGCGTCGACGAAGACTGAGAAATCGAACAGATCACTGACGGCGACGTCGTTCGGCGCGGGTGGCGGCTGCAGCACGTTCAGCCCCTCGACGATCACGACATCGGGCCGGCGCACGACGACGCGCGCATCGGGGACGATGTCGTAGCGCATGTGCGAGTAGAAGGGTGCCCGCACCTCGGGTGCACCAGATTTCACCTCGGTGAGAAACTCCAGCAGCGCGCGCCGGTCGTAGGACTCGGGGAAGCCCTTCCGGTCCATCAGCCCGCGCCGTTCAAGCTCAGCGTTCGGGTAGAGGAAACCGTCTGTGGTTACGAGCTCGACCCGGGGTGTGCCCGGCCACCTGCTCATCAGCTCACGCAGTAGACGTGCGATCGTCGACTTTCCCACCGCGACGGATCCTGCGACGCCGACCACGAACGGGGTCGTGACGTCATCTTCCTGCAGGAAATCACTGGTAGCCGCACCGAGTCGCTTCGTCGCCGTCGCGTACAGGCTGAGCAGACGACTCAGCGGCATATAGACCTCACGCACCTCGTCGAGGCTGAGGCGGTCTCCGATCCCTCGGATCTCGACGACCTCGGTCTCGCTCAGCGGCTGATCCAGGCCCTCGGCCAATCGCGCCCACTCCGCACGTCCGATCTCGCGGTACGGCGACAGTGGCAGCGTGGGGTCGGCGGTAGTCACGGCATCCATCGTATCGGCGTGGATGCCCTGGACCATCGCTCCGAGTCATAACGCTTCTACACCGGCAGCAGCGACCGAGCACCTCGACATCACGCTCCGACGTTGAACTGCCGAAGTCGCGCCGCATCTCCTTCGACGTCAAGGACAGTGAGGCTGGGTGCTGCGACGGGATGGATGCGGCTGGCACCGAGACCAACGAAACGATCCAGCACCGCACGGATCGTGCCGCCATGGGTAACGACCAACACTGGTCCCGGATGGGCTGCCGCACTACGCACAGCGCCAGATACCCTGGCACGGATCGCCTCCGCAGGTTCACCGCCCGGAGGAATGAGCACGCCCTCGCGCCACTGGTGGTAGGCGGGACCGATCATCTGCGGAGTCGCGCCTTCCCATTCACCGAGACTGTGCTCGATCCACGCTGTGTCGATGATGGGTGGGACATCACTCAGCAGCGCGGCTGTGGTGCGTGCGCGGGTGAGCGGTGAGACGACCACGGTCTGCGGGTTCCAGGGTGCGATGATCTCCGCGAGCGCCGTGACCTCTGCGCGACCTTGCTCGGAGAGATCGATGTCGGTCCTTCCCTGCATTCGCTGCTGACGATTCCAGTCGGTCTCTCCGTGTCGGACGAGTAGCAGTGTCGTCACAGTCGCTGTCCGTCCGCACCGAAGCACGCCGCCGGTCTCTCCGGGAATCGAAGGCGAGTGCTCTCCCCCGGGATCGCTGCCCGGTCGCTGACCACGGTGATCCGATGTCCTGCCTCAGGAGCGACGCGTCCGGTGACCAGGTGTCGTCCCGCCTGCGGCGTGGATTCTACGACCTCGAAATCAAGCGTCCCCTGCGGATGCATGGCGACCTCATCCGGGCGGAACATGAGGTGTGCGGCATCCGCCGGGAGCGTCATCGCGGTGTCGAGAATGATCTCAGCACTCCTGGGCAGGAGGACCGCTGCGGGGCTTCCCAGAAAGGATGCGACGAACATCGTGGCGGGAGCCTCCAGCAGCTCCGTGGGTGTGCCGAACTGCTCGAGCCGCCCACCGTTCATCACCGCGATGTGCGTGGCGAGCGCCAGCGCCTCGACCTGGTCGTGCGTGACGTACACGCTCGTCGCGCCGCTACTACGGTGCACGCGGCCGAGCTCAGAACGCGTCTCGACTCGCAGGCGCGCGTCGAGGTTCGACAGGGGCTCGTCGAATAGCACCACCTGCGGACGGGGTGCGATCGTGCGGGCTATGGCCACACGCTGCTGCTGCCCGCCTGAGATCAGCGCCGGTGTGCGATCGGCCAGATGCGCGATCTCCAATGATTCGAGAACCGCTTCCACCCGCGAAGCACGATCTCGGCGCGACCATCCGGCAACGGTGAGCGGCCACTCAACGTTCTGCTTCACCGTCATGTGCGGCCAGAGCGCATAGCTCTGGAATACCATGCCGATGCCCCGCTTGGAGGGCGGGATGCTGATTCCGCGGGTCCCGTCCGCGATTACGCGGTCTTCGAACGAGATGCTGCCGCTGGTTGGGTCCTCGAGACCGGCGATCATCCGCAGCGTCGTGCTTTTACCGCAACCTGACGGGCCGAGCAGCACAAGGAAGGCGCCGGAGGGGATCTTCAGCGACAGATCTGCGACGGCATCCTGTGCTCCGAAGCGCTTGCCGAGCCGATCGATGGTGAGTTCAGTCATGAGATCTTCCGTTCAAGAGAGCGGTTCTTTTCGAGCGAACGCGCGCACAGGGTCGCCGCCACTGAGATGGCCGCGATGATCAGGGTGATGACACCGGCCTGCTGGGCGAAGCCCTCCGAGGCATAGCGGAAGGTCATCATCGACAGCAGCGGGGTCGCCGGCGTCACGAGCAGCACAACGACCGAGAGATCGCGCACCATGGTGACGAAGACGAGGATGCCGCCGTTTGCAAGTCCCCTCGCCACAAGCGGAATCGTGATGCGCGCGAGGCGGCGAGGACCACCTGCCCCCGTGAGCACGGCGGCTTCGTCGAGTTCGGGTGCAACCTGCCCGAGCGCGGACTTCGCCGTTTGGAACGCGAACGGGATGCTCGCGGCAATGCCGGCAAGCACAAGGATGCCGAACGTGCCGTACAGCGATCCAAAGGGCCCGATCGGCGCGCCGAACTGCGCGATGAACGCGGCTCCGAGGGCCACGCCGGGAATGAGGAAGGGCACATACGCCAGCAGATTGATCGCGCCATTCATCGTGCGCGCCCGCGGCATCCTCCGGATGACGTATGCGGCGACCAGTCCGATGAGAACCGCCCCGATGGCGACGGCTGCCCCGAGTCCGAGGGTTCCTCCGAGCGCCTGCAGCACGGTGGGGTCAAGCAGCACGCCGCGCATGCCGTGCGAGATCGACGGATCGGACTCCCCGATCCAATAATGGAGTGTGAATCCGCCGTCGAAACTGTTCGTGCGCCTCAGGAACGTACTCACAATGAGCACGATGGCGGGAATGATCGCGGTGATCACGACTGTTGCCCACGCAGTCGTCGCCAACGGCGCCCTCCAACCGCCCGTTCGAGTGATGCGTGCACGGGTGGCTTTGCCGGTGATGGTGGAGAACGACCGACCTCCGGTGATCCGGTTGCCGCCGAAGAGAATGATGCCGGCGACGACAATGAGCAGGATCGAGAGCACATAGCCACGTTCGGCATCGCCTGTGGAGATCGCTCCGTACAGGCGTGTGCTCAGCGTCTGGAACCGCACCGGGAGTCCCAGCAGCGCGGGGACGGCGAAGTTCGATACGCCTTCGGCGAAGGCGAGGAGGAACCCGGAGAGCACGGCCGGTGTCACAGCGGGGATGACGATGCGCGCGGCGACGCGAGTACGGGAGGCTCCTGTCAGCTCGGCGGCGGCGACAAGATCTCCCCCAACGTTCGAGAGAGCTGCGGCGATGACGACGAAGCTCAGCGAGTAGTAGTGCGCAACGAGGGTGAGGATGACGGGAACCGGACCCCAGGCGAGCCAGTCCGGCACCGGAACACCGAGCGAGAACAACAGTCCGGTGCTACCGCCGATCAGGTCGTTGCGGAAGATGCTTTCCCAGGCGAGTGCGATCGCGAAGCTCGGCAGCGCGAACGGAATGGCGGCGAGAACGCCGATCACCCGGCGACCAGGCACGTCGCTCATGACGACGATCCAGGCGAGGAAGGCGCCGATGACGGTGGCGATGATTCCGGTTCCGAGGCCTACGAGCAGCGAACCGCCCAGCGGCTGCCAGAACAGCGCAGACGACATCGGGCTGGCGAGCACATCGCCCCAGGCGCCGTCGGCGTCCTCTCCGACAGTGGCCGCCGTGAGCCCCGCCAGTGGCAAGGCGACAAGGATGACGAGTACCGCGAGCACGGCGATGGCCAGCCACAGAATGGGCCGGCGCACCGCCGCGCGCACGCGGATGGAAGCACTCACTGGATCGTGAGAAGGAAGTCCGCGACGTCGGAGCGGTGCTCGGCCGAGGCCTCCGGGTCGATCTGCCAAGCGCCCAGCTCGTCGAGGCTCAGAGCATCGGCGGGTGTATCGATGTCCGTGCGGGTCGGATAGTCGCCCGCGACGTAGAACGGCTCGAATCCGGCTCCTCCGGTGGAACTGTCGTCACCCATCATGTAGTCGATGAGCAGACGGGCAGCGGCCGGGTTCTCCGCCCCGGCGGTGACGCCGAGGTACGCGGGGAAGACGATCCCGGGCGCGGGAGCGACACCTGAGGCCACTTGCAGCGCCCAGCCTTCCTCTTCGTTATCGCGGCGGTCGGAGTACGACGTGAACCCGACGGGTGGAGCGTCCTGCCCCGTTGCGCCAACGGCGGCATTGACCGTGTCGGTGTCATCGACGAGCACGGCGTCATTGGCGTAGAGGTTCTTCAAGAACTGCAGTCCGGCATCCGGCATACCGTCTTCGAGAGCGATCTCCTCACCGAAGTGCTCGGTGTATGCATCCGCCATCTCGTCGGCGCGCAGCGAGAACTCCGTGGCAAGGTCGAGGTAATCGCCACGCACGTTGGGGTCGACGAGCACGACTTTACCGGCCCATTCCGACTCGGTGAGCTCCCAGAGATTCGACACTGGCGCACCGTCAGGGTGCGCTTCTTCGTTGTACATGAGCACCTTCGTCGAGAGGCGGTTCGCGACCAGCGGAGCCTGATGCTCGGACGGCAGCGCCTCGGCTACACGTGCGGGGAGGTATGGCAGCAGTACGCCATCGGCGAGAAGCTCGGTGACGACGACGGGGGCGTCGGAGACGTAGGCGAGGTCGGCCGTCGCGCTGCCGGCTGTGTGCTCGGTCGCAAGTCGTGTGATGAGCTCACTGGAGGAGATGTCGCTGGCGACGACGTCGATGCCGGGGTACTCGGCCTCGAACGATTCCTCGATGGCGGCGATCCGGCTGGTGAAGGCGTAGACGACGACTTCGCCTTCGTCGGTGGCCATGTCGACGAGCTCATCGTGCGTGAGGGCATCCCAGTCGACATCGGCGGACGGCGCGGATGCTGCGGGTGCGCTGCATCCGGCGAGCGTGACCGCCAGGCCGCAGGCGACGAGGACGGCGGTGGCGGCGGTGATCGGGCTGCGGAGCGGTTGCCAGGTCATGATCGTTCCTTTCGAGGGATTTTCAAGGGAATTTCGAGGGCGTACGGGGTAAGCGACTACGGATGCGGTGGGACGGATGCTGCGAGCCGGTGTCACCGGTCGAAGCGCTCGAGCAGAGACTCGAGACGGTCGAGCGAGCGCAGGACGCGGTCGGGCGCTTGGCGGGCGATGGTGAGAATCAGGGCGTTCGCGATGGCCATAGGGACGGTCAACGTGAGGAACTCGTCCCCACCGCCGCGCGGTGCTGCGAGCACAGCATCCGGTTGGGGCGACAGCGAAAGCAGGGTGTCTGTGAGCAGCGCGGTGTATGCGCCGGTCTCACGTGCGAGCTCGAGCACGGGTACGAGGTCGCGCGGTGCCCGACGGAAAGCGCAGGAGAGGATGAGATCGCCCTCGCTGAGCGTGGCGAGCTGCTCGGCGACATCGCGGACAGGACCGTCCAGGGCGGTGACGCGGATGCCACTGCGGCGCAGCCGGCGCTCGAGCAGGTCGACCAATACGGTGGCGTTGCCGTGTCCGAAGAGGTACACGTGTCCAGCGGCGAGCACCCGGGCGGTGAGGTCGTCGAGGTCATCCTGACTGATGTGCTGTGGGAGGGCTGTCAGAGCGGCGATCTCGTCGTCGACGAATCCACCGATGACGTCGTCCGGATGCCGCTCCAGACGGCCTCGGATCCGCTGGGAGGGGCCGGAGCCAGCTAGGTAGTCCTGTCGGAGGGCGTCGCGCAGCCGGGGGTACCCGTCGAACCCCAGACGCTGCGCGAAACGCGTGGCAGCCGACTGGTGCAGGCCCAGGGGATCGGTGAGCTCGGCTGCCTGCCAGAATGCGGCCTCTGCAGGTCGTGCCTGCAGCACGGCGACGAGTCGACGGTCGGTCGCGGTCAGCGCGGAACCGTGGTTCTTGGCGAGGTCGGTGATGAGCACGTTCTGGACGCTATGCGCAATTTCACTTGCATTGAGCGCAAGCCATGCGAGTTCACGTGCCGTTCATCGGTCCGCCGACCCGCGGTCACCACGAGCCGTCGCCGATGCGCTTGTCCGCGCAGTTACGCCAGATGCGCGTAGTCTCTTTCCGTGCGCTTGGGAATCCTCGATATCGGTTCGAATACCGTCCATCTCCTCGCCGCGGATGCCCGCCCCGGTGGCCGTCCGCACGCGACGACGAGTGACCGCACTGTGGTGCGCCTGATGCGCTTTCTCACACCCGAGGGCGCGATCAGCGAGGAGGGCGTGCGTGCGCTCGAAGCCGCCGTCACCCGGGCGCGGCACATCGCTGAGGCTGAGAGAGTTGAGACGCTGCTGGCCACGGCAACCAGCGCGATCCGTGAAGCGGCCAACGGCACCGAGGTCATCGCGCGCATCGAGAAGGCTCTCGGTCAGCCCCTGCAGGTGCTTACCGGCGAGCAGGAGGCCGATCTCACATTCCTCGCCGTCCGGCGTTGGTTCGGCTGGGATGCCGGACGCATCCTGCTGCTCGATATCGGCGGCGGCTCATTCGAGTTCGCGGCCGGCGCGGACGAGACCGCGGAGATCGCAGCATCCGTCCCGCTCGGGGCTGGGCGCATGACCGTGCAGTTCCTGCCGGAGGATCCGCCCGGTGAGGATGCTGTCGAGCTGCTGCGCGCGCACGCGAGAACGGTGCTCGCACCAGTGACCGAGAAGCTCAACGCCCTCCCCCGCCCTGATCACATCGTCGGCTCGTCGAAAGCGATCCGGTCGCTGGCGAACCTTGCTGGTCGCGAAGTGTCCGGGCTGGGATTCAATCGCACAGTGATGTCGCGCTCGGCCCTGAAATCGTGGATTCCACGGCTCGCTCGCATCCCGGCATCCGCTCGTCAAGAGCTCCCGGGAATCACGCCCGATCGCACGTTCCAGATCGTCGCCGCCGCCGTCTGCCTGCATACGGCGATGAGCATGCTCAACCTCGATGAGCTCGAAGTCTCACCCTGGGCACTGCGCGAAGGGGTGCTGGTGCGCTACACCGAATCGCTCAGCTGGGGCGGCGTCGGGATCTGACGCGCGAGGTCGACGGACCCGCCTGGCAGCCCTATCGCCGCACACTTGCAGGGTGATCGTACGGCTGCAGGGCGAAACGCCGATGGATGCCCCGACATCCGTGCATACGCCCTGCAAGTGTGCCGGGTCGCACTCAGCAGGCGCACTCAGCAGGGTCGCACTCAGCAGGCGCCGACACTCAGAGCGCGAGCCGCTCCTTGACTACATCGGCGAGCTTCTCCGCGTGCGCTTGAGCGGACTCTGCGTCCGCGGCCTCGACCATCACGCGCACGAGGTTCTCCGTGCCGGACTTGCGCAGCAGCACTCGTCCGGTGTCTCCGAGTTCCGCCGTGACGGCGGCGACGGCATCCTGCACGCCCTCATCGTCAGCGCAGCGCTCCTTATCAACGTTTCGGACGTTGATCAGCACCTGCGGATACACGGTCATGACGCTGGCAAGTTCGGCGAGAGACTTCTTCTGGTGCGCCATCTCGGCCACCAGATGCAGCCCGGAAAGCACACCGTCGCCCGTGGTGGCGAATTCGCTCATGATGACATGCCCGGACTGCTCGCCGCCCAGCGCGAAACCGCCGGCGTTCATGTCCTCGAGAACGTAACGGTCTCCGACAGCGGTCTGGCGCACGGTGATGCCGTGCTCTTTCATCGCAATATGCAGACCGAGGTTGCTCATCACGGTCGCCACAAGCGTGTTGTCGGTGAGGTGTCCGCGTTCCTTCATCGCCACGGCGAGAATCGCCATGATCTGGTCTCCGTCGACGACATTGCCGTCAGCGTCGACCGCGAGGCAGCGGTCTGCGTCGCCGTCATGCGCGATGCCGACGTCAGCGCCGAGTCGGACCACCGCCTCGGCGAGGTTGTCGAGATGCGTCGAGCCGACACCGTCATTGATGTTGATTCCATCGGGTTCTGCCCCGATGACGGTGACCGTGGCACCGGCGGTCTTGAATGTCTCCGGTGAGACTCCGGATGCTGCGCCGTGCGCACAGTCCAGCACCACGTGGATGCCGTCGAGCTGATGCGGAAGCGACGCGAGAAGGTGCAGCTTGTAGCGGTCCTCCGCGTCGGAGAAGCGCTGGATACGACCGACGCCTTCACCGGTGGGAAGAAGCATCTCCCCCGTCATTGCCGCTTCGATGCGCTGCTCGACGACGTCCGGGAGCTTTACGCCACCGCGGGCGAAGATTTTGATTCCGTTATCGGGTGCCGGGTTGTGCGAGGCAGACACCATGACGCCGAAGTCGGCATCATGGTCGTTGACGAGGAATGCCAACGCCGGAGTCGGAATGACGCCAGCGTCCAGAACGTCGACGCCGGATGCTGCGAGGCCGGCAGAGACAGCGGCTACGAGGAATTCACCGGAGACGCGCGGGTCGCGGGCAACCACGGCGGAAAGCCGCTTGCCCTCGGACTTGCGAGTCTCTGCAGTGCGGCCCTGGCCCAGGACGACAGCTGTCGCCTGGGCCAGGGTGAGCGCGAGGTCGGCGGTGAGGATGCCATTGGCAAGTCCTCGCACACCGTCCGTGCCGAAAAGCGGCATCGGGACTGTGGACCTTAGCGCTTCGAGTACTGAGGCGCCTTGCGGGCCTTCTTGAGACCAGCCTTCTTGCGCTCGATGACGCGGGCGTCACGCGAGAGGAAGCCGGCCTTCTTCAGGGTCGGACGGTTGTTCTCAACGTCAATGCCGTTGAGGGCACGGGCGATGCCGAGACGCAGTGCGCCGGCCTGGCCCGAGTCGCCGCCACCCGAGATGCGTGCGATCACGTCGTACGCACCCGTGAGGTTCAACACGGTGAAGGGGTCGTTGATCAGCTGCTGGTGCAGCTTGTTCGGGAAGTAGTCCTCGAGCGTACGGCCGTTGACCGTGATCGTGCCCGAGCCGGGGACCAGACGCACGCGGGCGATGGCCTGCTTGCGACGGCCGACGGCTGCGCCGGGGACGTTCAGCACGGGACGGGGAGCCGTCTCCGTTGCCGTGGTCTCCGCGCTGGAGGTCGAGTAGTTCTGAGGGGTTTCGGTGGTGTCCTGAGTATCAGCCACGAGAATGTCCTTCGTAATCTTTGCGGCGCTTACTGGGCGACCTGGTCGAGTGTGTACGTCTGAGGCTGCTGCGCGGCGTGCGGGTGCTCAGCACCGACGTACACCTTGAGCTTCGACAGCTGCTGACGGCCGATGCTGTTCTTGGGGAGCATGCCGCGGACGGCCTTCTCGACAGCGCGGACGGGGTTCTTCTCGAGGAGCTCCTCGTAGGTGACCGACTTCAGACCGCCCGGGTAGCCCGAGTGGCGGTAAGCCTTCTTCTTCTGGAGCTTCTGACCCGTCAGCGCAACCTTGTCGGCATTGATGATGATGACGAAGTCACCGGAGTCCATGTGGGGGGCGAAGGTCGGCTTGTGCTTGCCGCGCAGGAGCGCTGCGGCGTGCGAGGCGAGGCGACCGAGAACGACGTCGTTTGCGTCGATGACGACCCAGTCACGCTGAATCTGCCCGGCCTTCGGGGTGTATGTACGCGTCACAATAGTGCTGCTTTCTTGTCGAACGGAGAGGTTCGTGAATCCCACTCCGGGGTGGTTCCCTGAGGAACACGCCAGTGGAGGGCTCACGTTCGTGGCACTCGGCAGTCGAGTACCAAAGATATAGCTTACGCCATCAGCCTGATGCGACCAAATGGACATCGGCGTGAGGGGCGCCTCGGTGGCAGGGGTCGCCTCGTGCCGCACACCCGGCCGCACCGCGACCACACGCGCCACCTCCGCAACCCGCGACCCTCCCTGCACAGGTTCCGAAGGGACCGAGTTCTCCACGGTTCGTGGTGTTCGGCATCCCGAGCATCCACCTCGACGAGCACAGTTGCCAATATGTCCCTATCTCCCCGACCTCTCCCACCGGAACTCGGCGGGCAGTTCTCTGTTCGCCGCGCGTCCGATGCCGGCGCCACCCGCCGCAGGATGCGCGCACGCGACCTCACCCACCCCTTCCGCGGCGTGCGCCGCAGCGTCAGATTCATCGAGGAGCGGGGTGCCGCAGCCGAAAGAGACAATAAGCCGTACGCCGAGTTCCGCCGCAAGCGCCAAGAGCTGATCGACGACGCGCACGCGTATGCAATGGTCATGCCGCCAGGCGCCTTCTTCTGCGGCGCAACGGCGGCGGTGATCGGCGACAGCTTGCCGGTGAAGTTCCCTGACGCACTGGACGTCGCAGTAGTCGCGCCGCAACGCGCACCTCGGGCGAAGGGCGTGCGTGGGCGGAAGGTAGCCGAGCATCTTGTCACAATCGGCCAGTTCGAGGGTCTGCGGTTGACGAGTCCGGCGAGCACTTGGGCGATGCTCGGCCGTGATCATGACCTGCGCGATCTCGTGGCGATTGGTGATGCGCTCGTGCAGATTCCTCGCGACAACTTCGGGCTTCAGCATCCGGAGTTTGCACGCGCCACCATCGCTGACCTTGCCACCGAACTCGCCCGCGGTCCGCGTCCACCGTCGACGAAGAAGCTTCACGAAGCCCTGGGGCTGATCCGCGTGGGAAGTTCCTCCGTACTCGAGACGGAGTTCCGACTGGATGCCGCGGCTGCAGGCCTGCCCGACCCTGAGCTTGACATGGAGATCCATTACGACGGCACCCGACTGGGGATCTCCGAGTTCGTGTACCCGCGATATCGAGTGGTCGTGGAAGTCGAGGGCGATCACCATCGCACATCCCGAGGTCAATGGAATCGTGACATCGAGAAGTATCAGGCCTACGTCGAAGCAGGGTGGGAGACCATCCGCCTGACCTCATCACACATTCGCGGTCGCGAGGCGGATGCCGTGCAGCGGGTTGCCGCAGCTCTCAAGCGTCACGGCTGGGTCGGCTGAGCATCCGTCACGCAGCGAAGCCGCGCCACGCCCCTCGCGCGGGTGTCGCAAACGGCCGCGCCAGGCGCCCGCTCCCGACACCAAGCGACACCTCCGCGAGCGGGCGCGCCGCGTCGGCATGGCGCTACGCGGGGAACGGTACGTGATGAGCGCGGCCGGATGGCGCGTGCTCATATCGCTTCTCGGCCCGCAGCCGCTCCTTCTCGATCCCCTCGAAGGCAGACCAGACCGATTCGGCGAACACGTCTCCCCCGGCTGCCGCCGGATGGATCCCGTCGCCGGCGAGCAGGTCCTGATGGGGAGCGATGGCACCCGACCAGTCCGCGATCCAGACCCGACGGTGGCTGTCGGCGAACGCCTCAAGGTCTGCGTTCACGCCCGGAATCCAGTCGCGCGGTGCGACCGCGTTGACGAGGATCAGATGCCGCTCCGGTCCGATGATCTGCAGCATCTGATTGAGCACCCCCGTATCGACCGGCCCATTCGTGCCAAGCGCGACGACGACGTTTTCGCGCAACTGCCCGTTCCCGGCCAAAGCCGAGAGAATGTCGGGCCCGGCCCAGATCGATCTGGACACCTCCGCGTCCACGCTGATCCCGGGAAACTTCTGCATGAGTGATGGCGCCGACGCCAGCATCACCGAGTCACCCACGGCGGTGATATCCACGCCTTCCGGGATGACGATCTGATCGTCGGATGCTTCGGGCGATGGCGACGCGGATGGCGACGCAGACGGCGACGGCGACGCGGACGGCGACGCGGACGCGGCTTCTTGCACAGCCTGCTCGCCGCGGTGGATCGCAGCCGACGCCGAGGTCGCATGCGGCGCCTGCACGATCGCGGCGGAGGTTCCGGCCACGGCGATGAGCGCGACGGTCAAGGCTGCCAGTCCGGCGAAGCGCGCGAGCGGCCTTCCCGTGATCCGCCTCCCGAGCGCGCCCAGAGAGCGCCGGAAACCGTAACGGCGAAGCGGCTGCTCCACGAAGCGATAGGAAAGCGCCGCGGCGACGAGCGACAGCACGAGCGCCAACACTCCCTCCGCCCACGGCACCCCGCCCTCCGGTCCGTAGCCACGCGCCCACGACAGCACCAGGACCAGAACCGGCCAGTGCCAGAGATATATGCCGTAGGAGCGGTCCCCAACCCAGCGCAACGGTGCAGCATCCATTCCCCGGCCGAACCAGGACCCCGGCCAGATGCCGGCAAAAACTGCCAGCACGCTGCCGGTGGTCGCCAGTAACAGGCTTCCGGGGAATGTCACCAGATCAGGTGATTCCGGGATCGTCGAGGCAACGACGATCGCTCCGATGCCGACGATCCCCACCAGCAGCGCGCAGACCTGCATCCTCCGCCGGCGCATCCATTCCCGATCGGGCATACCGGCCGTGGCCAGAGCCAGCGCAATGCCGAACAGCAGCCCGAAAGCGTGCGCGTCGGTTCCGAAGTAGGCGCGTGTGACCTCCCCGGCCGACACGAGCTGTGCCATCCACCAGGCCGACCCGCCGGCTGCGACCATGAGGAGCGCGACGCGCGACCATCTTCCCGGGATCAGCAGCACCAGCGGAAGTAGCAACGGCCACACCACATAGAACTGCTCTTCGACGGCGAGCGACCAGAAGTTGCGGAACAGCTCCGGGGCGGTCGCGGTGAAGTAGTCCGTTCCGTCCGCGACGGCGAGCCAGTTGTAGCTGAAGGTGGCCGCCCCCAGCACCTGCCTGCCCATTCCCACCAGCAGGTCGCCGCCGAGCAGCCATGCCGCTGTCGCACACACCGTGATCACGACCACGAGCGCGGGCAGCAGTCGACGAGCGCGACGGCGCCAGAAATCGATCAGTCGACCAGGTCCGCGGTGCGAGGGGCGCAGCAGCAGCGAGGTGATCAAGAACCCGCTGATCACGAAGAAGACGTCGACACCGACGAATCCACCCGGCAACGGCAGTGCCGGGAAGAGGTGGTAGACGACAACGAGGATGACGGCGACTGCACGCAGGCCGTCGAGGCCCGCGAAGCGCGTGGAGGAGGAAGGAGTCTGCGTCATCGTGGAGAGGTATGTATCGGCGTGCGGCCGAGAAGAATTCAAAAGCCCAGTCTAAGCTGGCCAGGTGCGAATTCGGCTGGACATCGCCTACGACGGCACCCACTTCCGCGGCTGGGCGAAGCAACCGGGGCTGCGCACGGTGCAGGGATCGCTGGAGACGGCACTCGAGCGGATCGTCGGCTCCCCAGTGCATCTCGTCGTCGCCGGACGAACGGATGCCGGAGTGCACGCCTCCGGCCAGGTCGCGCATCTCGATCTCACCAAGCCGCAATGGGCACGCCTCGAATCGCGAAATGGCCGCAGCGCCCACAGCCCGGCGGAGTCGATAGCTCGCCGCGTGCGCGGGGTGCTCGGCTCATACCCCGATGTCACCGTGCACCGCTCCTCGCTCGCGCCGACCGGTTTCGATGCCCGATTCTCGGCGGTGTGGCGCCGCTATCGCTATCGCCTCGCAGATGATGTCACCGGCTTCGACCCCGCCCGCCGCCTCGACACCACGAGCATCCGGGGTGAGCTCGACGTCGAGACGATGGATGCTGCGGCACAGTCGCTGATCGGACTCCATGATTTCGCGGCCTATTGCAAGCCGCGCGAGGGCGCGACGACGATCCGAACCCTTCTCGACTATCGCTGGCAACGCGATGCCGACGGGGCACTGGTCGCCGAGGTGAAGGCCGATGCTTTCTGCCACAGCATGGTGCGGGCGCTGGTTGGTGCGTGCGCAGCTGTGGGTTCCCGCAGGCTCGATGTCAGTGACCTCGTCGCACTGCGTGATGCACTGGAGCGCACGAGCCGCTTCGCCGTCCTCGCCGCGCGCGGACTCACACTGACTGAGGTCGGCTATCCGTCAGATGACCTCCTCGCGGTGCGCGCCGAGCAGACGAGGGCGCGACGCAACTTCGAGTAGCAGTGCCACTACCCGGTGGCCTCCCCCCAGCAGCCACCGGATAGTCGATCGAGCGGACGAAGCCCCATTGATCGCCCCGCGATACGACGGCCCCGGCATCCGGAGGGACGCGATCGGAACCGTACAATGACCTTATTGGTGGGTTCTTCACAGGGATCGGGGGAAACTGTGACGAAGAACGATTCTGACTACGACCGCAGATTCGCCGCTGCGCTGAGCGAGGCGATCATCGCACGCGATGTCTCGCTCACCTGGCTTCATCGGCACCTGCACGACCGGGCCACTCCGGTGTCGATGGCCACGCTGAGCTACTGGCGCTCAGGAGATCGACATCCCGAAGGCACCGCCTCACGCGCCGCAGTCGACGAGATCGAAGCATTGCTCGGGCTGAGTCCCGGCAGCCTCAGTGAGCTCATTCAACCCATTGCACGAGTCGGCGCGCTCCCTGCCGCATACGTGCCGAGCGCTGCGGAGATCAGCGCTGCGATCGAGGAGATCACCAAAGTGCTCGGTACCACTCCGTCTTCGGGGCTTCGCGATCTGAGCACGCTGACCACGGTTGAGGTCGGTTCAAACGGTGCGGTGGAGAGCGTCACGATGCGCGCCCTGGTACAGTCCACGATGCCCAGCATGACGTCAGTGCCCCTGTTCGATTTCGTCCCCGAGCCAGGTGTCGAGCCGAAGAAGATAGTGAACGTGATCGGTGGCACGCTCGCCCCTCCGTATGTGCATCCGGGTGGGAAGGTCGTGTGCGACGTTCTCACACTCGACCGGCCTGTCCCTGCCGGCGGGACCACGATGATCGAGTTCACTGAGCTGTATGCACCGGGGTACCCGCAGACTCGGCAGGCGTCTCACGCGGTGTCCAGACCCGCACGGCAGACGGCGATCTGGGTGCGTTTCCATCCGGATGCTGTTGCGGACTGGTGCGAGGAGTTCGTCGATGCCGGGGAGGGTGAGGCCGTCAGGTCGCTTGAGGTGGCAGGTACCTCAGTGCACGTGTTCCGGTTCGGTTTCGGTCCGGCCACGCTGGGAGTGCGGTGGGGCTTCGACGACTGAGCACCGGTTGGTCGTCCATCACACGGCAGATCGCAGTAGCGTGGACGGTGTGAAGGTCATCTCGTACAACCTACGCAAACACCGTGCTGCAACCGAGCTCGAGGAGCTCGCCGCCGAGCACGCGCCGGATCTTCTCTGCCTCCAGGAATGCGACGTGGCTGCCCTGCCGGACGAGATCGGCGGCCTCGCGCTTGCGGATGCCACGCACGGTAACCGTCTCGGGCTGGCGATCTACTACCGCACGAACACCTTCCGACTGCAGGAGATTCGCACATTCGGGTTGAAGAAGTCGATGCATGACCGTGTTCTCAAGCCCGCTCACGAGCGTGTGCTCGGAGTGCGTCTGCTAGACATCGACGACGGACACGAGCTGATCGTGGCATCATTCCATGCAGCCCCTCTCACGGCGCTGAACTCGCTGCGCCGCAATCAGATCCGCGCTGCACTGTCCGAGCTCGAGACGATGGGAGTGGGGCTGCCGGTGCTCATGGTGGGCGACTACAACTACCCGGTTTTCAAGGAGAGCCTCAGCCAGAATGTGCGCGACCATGGCTACACGCTGACGCTCAGCGACGACCGCACCTACACCCGGTATCGAGTGTTCAAGGGGCATTACGACTTCGCCACCTCTGATGGCTTCACAATCGACAGCATCCGCACCCTGCCGCAGCGCTCCAGCGATCACCGACCGATTCTGGTCACCGCGAAGGTGGACTGAGCGGCCCTACCGCCGCAGCACGCGTTGCGCGAGCCAGTTGCCGAGCAGCTGACCGACCTGCACGATCACGATGACGATCGCGACGGTGACCCAGGTGACCTCCTGGTTGAACTGCTGGTAGCCGTAGATGATCGCGAAGTTTCCGAGTCCGCCGCCGCCGATGTATCCGGCCATCGCCGACATGTCGACGACTGCGATGAACATGAACGTGTAGCCGAGGATCAACGGCGCAAGCGCCTCGGGGATCACGACGCCGAACAAAATAGAGATCCGCTTCGCGCCGATCGCGAGGGCCGCCTCGACGACGCCGGGATCAACAGCGACGAGGTTCTGTTCTACGACGCGGCCGATCACGACGGCCGCCATGATCGTCATCGGCACGATCGCAGCGTCCGTGCCGAGGGTCGTTCCGGCGATGACCTTTGTCACCGGCCCCACGGCGGTGAGGAAGATAATGAATGGGATCGGGCGGATGACGTTGATCACCAGGTTCATCAGGTTGAACACGACGCGGTTGCCGAACAGGTTTCCGGGGCGCGTGGCGTAGAGCACCGCACCGATCAGAAGACCTGCCACACCGCCGATCAGCAACGTGACAACCACCATGTAGATGGTTTCCTGGATCGACTGCATCAGCACCGGGCTGAGGGAACTCCAGTCGGTGGCGAGTTTTGCGCTGTTCATTCTGCGACCGCCGATCCGGATGCCGCGACTGCACCTTCGGCGCGGAGGACCTCGGCCCTGGTGCGCACGGAGAGATCGGCAACGACAGCGGCGCTGGCATCCGCCGCCGCCTGCACGCGATACGTGAGCGTGCCGAGCTGGCGCCCACGGATATCCGTGACTCCGCCGAAGACGACCGCGCGGCGCACGGCGTGCTTCTCGAAGATCTCGTCAACATCCTCGCTGGTGAACTCGTTGATGTCGACGCTGATCAGCGTGCCACCGCCGGCGAGCAGGGCTTCGCGAGTCTCGCCGGTCGGTACGCCCTGGGTCACCGCAGCGACGAAGCGCTCGGTCAGCTCGGCCCGCGGATGCGCGAACACACGGTACGTGTCGCCGCTGTCGACGACCCGGCCGCCGTCCATCACGACGACCTGATCGCACAGCTCGTGAACGACCGAGATCTGATGAGTGATGACGACGATAGTGATGCCGAGAGTGCGATTGATCTCGCGCAGCAGCGCCAGCACCTCACCGGTGGTCTGCGGGTCGAGAGCGCTGGTGGCTTCGTCTGCGAGCAGCAGTTCGGGGTTCGCGGCGATCGCACGTGCGATGCCGACGCGCTGCTTCTGCCCGCCAGAGAGCGCACGCGGGAACCGGTCGGCTTTGTCGCCGATGCCGACGAAATCGAGCAGTTCGGTGACGCGCGGCCCGATGTCGGCCTTCTTCCAACCGGCGACCTTCAACGGATAGGCGACGTTGCCGCGCACCGTCCGCGAGGCGAACAGGTTGAACTGCTGGAAGATCATCCCGATGCGTCCGCGCAAAGATCGCAGCTCGCTCTCGGAAGCCCGACCGACATCGGTGCCGAGGACCTTCACCGTGCCGGAGCTGGGCTTCTCGAGCCCGTTGATGAGGCGAACCAGCGTGGATTTGCCGGCGCCGGAGTATCCGATGACTCCGATGATCGATCCGCTGGAGACCTCAAGATCAACGTCTTGCAGTGCGTTGACGACGGGTCCCTTGCGCGTTCCGGGGAACGCTTTGGAGACCTGTTCGAACGTGATGATGCTGTTCATGGGACCCGTCGTCGTGCGCGTGCTCGTCTGCGTTATTTGCTCTCGCGCAGCTGGTCTTCGAGGGTGGTGAGCTCGGCCCGCAGATCCGCTGCGGTCCAGTCGCCCTTGAACTGCAGGTTGTCCTGGTTCAACTCAGCGACCGCGGCCTCGACCTCGGTGGAGTGGTAGGCCTCGATGAGCGTGGCCCAGCGCGGATCGTCCTTGTTCTCGTCCTTCACGACGAACGCGTTGATGTAGGGCGCGAGCTCGAGGTTGTCGAGGTCTTCCTTGAAGATGATGACGTCGTCGCCGAGGCCGCCCTTCTGCGCCTGGGTGTTGTTGACGACAGCTGCTCCAGCGCTGCCGTCCTTGAGAGCGGTGACGGTCTGGTTCGAGTCGACCGCGAGGATCTCGATCTTGCTGTCGACGATGTCTGCCTCGGAGGAGAAAGCGTCGCCGCCGTCCTTCAGCTCAAGCAGACCTGCGCGCTGCAGGTTCAGCAGAGCACGTGCGAGGTTGGTGGGGTTGTTCGGGATCGCGACAACCGTGCCCGCGGGGATGTCTGCGACATCGGTGTACTTCTCCGAGTACAGCGCGAGCGGGTACACCGCCGTAGCGCCGACTGGCACGAGGGTTCCGCCACTGTTCACGTTGAAGTCGGAGAGGAAGATGAGGTGCTGGAACAGGTTGATGTCGGCTTCGCCGTCCTGAACGGCCTGGTTGAGCTGCACACCGTCGGTGAGGGTTCGCACCTCCAGTTCGATGCCTTCGTCGGCCAGCTTCTCCTTGAGGATCGTCCAGTGTGCCTCGACACCGTCATCGGCGGCGAGCACGATCTTGCTTTCGTCGCTGCCGGAGGCCTCGCCCGTTCCGGAAGCCGCGGCGTCACCACCCGCGCAGGCCGCCATCGACATCGTCAGCACACCGGCTGCGAGGACGCCGAAAACGGACAGGAGCTTCTTGTTCACACGGGTTTTATTCACGAGAGCGAGTGAACCACGCGCTCACGCCCGCCCCTACTCCGACGGTAACGCCGCGTAACGTGCCTCCCCCGCTCGATCATCGCTGTACGGTGATGGCGTGACTCTTCTGGAAGACGAAGCGCTCAGCTTCGTGCGCGAACTCATCCGCATCGACAGCGTCAACACCGGGGATGCGGCAACGATCGGTGATGGTGAGACGCGTGCCGCCCGCTTCGTGCAGGCGCGGCTGGCTGAGGTGGGAATCGACACGACGTTCGTCGAGCCTGTTCCCGGTCGCGGCAGTGTTGTCGCGCGACTGTCCGGGAGCGATCCGGATGCCCCGGCGCTGATCGTGCACGCGCATCTCGATGTCGTTCCGGTGAGCGGGCAGGACTGGGTTCATCCGCCGTTCGGCGCCGAAATCGAGGACGGGCTGCTGTACGGCCGTGGCGCCGTCGACATGAAGAACTTCGCCGGCGTCATTCTCGCAGTGGCCCGCCACTTCGCTCGTTCCGGCATCCGTCCTCGTCGTGATCTGATCTTCGCGTTCCTCGCCGATGAGGAGAGCGGGGGCGTCTGGGGCGCATCGTGGCTGGTCGACAACAGGCCCGAGCTGTTCACGGGTGCGAGTGAGGCCATCAGCGAGGTGGGCGGGTTCTCGGTGCCGTTGGACTCCGACCGCCGCGCCTATCTGATCGCGACGGCGGAGAAGGGCGTCGGCAGTGTGAGGCTGACCGCGCGCGGTGAGGCGGGGCATGCGTCGAGGCCGCGACCGAGCGATGCCGTGCCGCGGCTAGCGGGCGCGGTGGCGCGGATCGGTGAACACCGCTTCCCGGTCGTGCGTACCCCCGCGTTGACGAAGTTCCTGTCCAAGTTCGGGCATGCGCGCGGTGTCGTTTTCAGCGATGCGAACCTGGATGCTGAGCTGGAAGAGATCGGGTTCGTCGGACGTGTTATCGCCGCAGCAGCGCGGAACACGGCTGCCGTCACAGTGTTGCGCGCCGGCGACAAGAGCAACATCATCCCCGGCAGGGCCGAGGCGATCATCGATTATCGAGCGCTGCCGCAGGGTGAGGCTTCCCTGTTGGCCGAGCTCGAACTGCTCGCTGGTGATGGCGTCGAGGTCGAGCAGTTCCGGTCGATGGATCCGATCGACTCTCCGATAGATTCGGCGCTGATCGAGGTGATCCGCGCCGCTATCGCAGACGAGGATGCTGGTGGGGTCGTCGTGCCCTATCTGCTGCCGGCATCCACGGACAATAAGCACTTCGCCCGGCTGGGAGTGCACGGGTATGGGTTCGTGCCGCTGCGCGTTCCGGACGACTTCGACGTCTACGGCCAGTTCCATGCGGTCGATGAATGCGTACCGGTGGAGAGTCTGTACTTCAGTGCCCGCGCGACGGCGCAGATCCTGCAGACGGCATAGCCAGCTGGTCCCCCTTCGGCAGCAGTCACCCCACCGCGAGACTTCGCTTGTGTCTCTAAAACACACTGTTTTGGTGACACAAGCGAAGTTTCGCGGTCAACGGCGAACGAGGATGCCGTCTTCGTCGGAGTACAGGTGCGCGCCGGGGCGGAAGACCACTCCCCCGAACGCGACATCGACATCGAGTTCGCCCGTGCCGAGCTTGCCGCTCTTTCGCGGGTTCGTTCCCAGCGCTTTGACTCCGAGGTCGAGGCCAGCGATCGCGACGCTGTCGCGGATGGCGCCGTGGATGACGACCCCGGCCCAACCGTTCGCTACGGCGGATGCGGCGATCAGGTCTCCCATGAGTGCTGTCTGCAGCGAACCAGCTCCGTCGACGACGAGAACAGCACCATCGCCGGGCGTTGCCAGCATCGATTTCACGAGGGCATTGTCTTCGAGGCAACGAATCGTGCGGATCGGACCGTCGAATGCAGATCTGCGACCGAAATTGCGCAGTTGGATGGGCAGGGATTGAATGCTCTCTCCGAGCTCGTCGTAGAGATCAGCGGTGGCGATGGACATGTCGACATCATGACATAACGAGGGATTCGGAATACCCCCCTGGGGTACTCTGTTACTCTGAGTGAACGGCCCCCCGGGGCATCCGAGCAGACGACCAGAGGAGCAGACGATGAGCACGATCGAATACCAGGTCACCGGAATGACCTGCGGACACTGTGAGATGTCCGTTCGCGAAGAAGTAACCCAGGTCGCCGGGGTCGAGTCGGTCGAGGTCAGCGCACAGAGCGGCACGCTCGTCGTCACAGCATCCGGCCCGATCGCAGACGACGCCATCCTGGCCGCCGTTGACGAGGCCGGGTACTCAGCGACCCGCGCCTGACACAAGGAATCCGGTCCTTCCATCCGCCGTTTCCGAGGAGCATCCGATGAGCACCCCCACAACCCGAGGCGCGAGCGTAGAGCTCGAGATCGGTGGGATGACCTGCGCGTCGTGCGCAAACCGCATCGAGCGCAAGCTGAACAAGCTCGACGGCGTCGCCGCAACGGTCAACTATGCGACCGAGAAGGCGAAGGTCACCGCTCCCGCCGGGATCGACCCGATGCTCCTGATCGCCGAGGTGGAGAAGGCCGGATACACCGCTGCGCTTCCCGCGCCGAAGGCGGCTCCCATCGAATCCGACGCGGATCCTGAGCTCACGGCCCTGCGCCAACGGCTGATCATCTCGGTCCTTCTCACTGTGCCGGTGATCCTGATGGCGATGATTCCGCCGCTGCAGTTCACGTACTGGCAGTGGGCGTCGCTGACATTGGCTGCCCCCGTGATCGTCTGGGGCGCGTGGCCGTTCCACAAAGCCGCCTGGACGAACCTGAAGCACGGCGCCGCGACCATGGACACGCTCATCTCGATGGGCACGCTCGCGGCGTTCTTCTGGTCGCTGTATGCGCTGTTCTTCGGAACCGCCGGCATGCCGGGCATGACGCACGGCTTCGAGTTCGCGCTTTCCCGCTCGGACGGTGCTGGGAACATCTACCTCGAAGTGGGCGCGGGTGTGACGATGTTCATCCTCGCCGGACGCTACTTCGAGAAGCGTTCCAAACGTCAGGCCGGCGCGGCGCTGCGGGCGCTTCTCGAGCTGGGCGCGAAGGATGTCGCTGTGCTGCGCGACGGTGTCGAGTCGCTCATCCCCGTTGACCAACTGCGTGTGGGCGACGAGTTCGTGGTGCGTCCCGGCGAGAAGATCGCCACCGACGGGGTCGTAACCTCGGGCAATTCGGCCGTGGACGCGTCGATGCTCACCGGCGAATCGGTGCCGGTGGAGGTCGGCGAAGGGGATGCCGTCACCGGGGCGACCGTCAACGCCAGCGGGCGTCTCGTGGTGCGCGCGACGCGCATCGGAGCGGATACCCAGCTCGCACAGATGGCCACGCTCGTGGAGGAGGCGCAGACCGGCAAGGCCGAGGTCCAGCGGCTCGCCGACCGGATCTCCGGTGTGTTCGTACCGATCGTCATCGTGATCGCTGCCGCAGCACTCGTCGGCTGGCTCGTCGCCGGATTCCCGGTATCGGCAGCCTTTACCGCTGCCGTCGCAGTGCTCGTCATCGCCTGCCCGTGCGCCCTGGGTCTCGCGACTCCGACCGCGTTGCTGGTGGGTACCGGTCGCGGCGCGCAGATGGGGATTCTCATCAAGGGCCCGGAGGTTCTCGAGTCCACTCGCAAGGTCGACACGGTCGTGCTCGACAAGACCGGCACCGTCACCGCCGGGCGCATGACACTCACTGACGTCATCGCGGAGGACGGAACGGATGCTGATGAGCTGCTGCGCCTGGCCGCAGCGCTCGAGCATGCATCCGAGCATCCAATCGCTCAGGCTGTCGTGAAGGCAGCACCGGCACCGCTGCCCGCGGTCGAAAGCTTCCGCAACGTCGAGGGCAAGGGCGTGCAGGGGGTTGTGGAGGGGCACAGCGTCATCGTCGGGCGCGAGTCGCTGTTTGCGGACTGGTCACTCACCCTCTCCCCTGGCGTCGCCGCCGCGAAGGCCCAGGCCGAGGGTGAAGGCAAGACGGTTGTCGCTGTCGGCTGGGACGGCGCCGCCCGCGGCGTCCTGGTCGTGGCTGACACAGTCAAGCCGACCAGTGCCGAGGCGATCCGCGGGCTCGTGGCCCTGGGGCTGAAGCCCATCCTGCTGACCGGAGACAACAATGCCGTGGCGCAGCACATCGCCGCCGCCGTGGGCATTGACGAGGTGATCGCCGAGGTTCTTCCGCAGGACAAGGTCGATGTCATCAAGCGACTGCAAGCCTCGGGCAGGGTCGTGGCCATGGTTGGAGACGGCGTGAATGATGCGCCTGCGCTAGCCCAGGCAGATTTGGGGCTCGCCATGGGCACCGGCACCGACGTCGCGATCGAAGCATCCGATATCGCGCTCGTCCGCGGTGATCTACTCAGCGCCGTCGATGCGATCCGGCTGTCACGCCGGACGCTCAGCACGATCAAGTCGAACCTGTTCTGGGCCTTCGCCTACAACGTCGCGGCGATCCCGATCGCAGCACTCGGAATGCTCAATCCGATGCTTGCCGGCGCGGCCATGGCGTTCTCCAGCGTGTTCGTGGTGGGCAACAGCCTGCGGCTGCGCCGGTTTCGCAGCGTGATGAAGTAGGGCCGGCATAAAGCACGTCATCACTTCGGCTCCGGGCAGCTCCTACAATTGCTGAGATGAGGGAGATCCGAGCGACGCCGCCCCTCGACGCAGTATGTATGAACGTCGACGGGATCGGCTGCCGAGTCCCTCTGTGGTTCTACGCCCCCATCTATGACGACGAAGCACAGATGCCGATTTCCCCTGGGCTCGCTGACGATCTCCGACAATGGAACTCGCTGCACGCGTCAGCGATCTCTGAACTCGATGGCTCTCATACTCACCTGTGGGTGCCGCTTGATGATGAGCGAGGCTTCTCAGAGCACTGGCGGGTTGGTCTCGGTCTCGCTCAGCGCGTGGCTGACGAGTTGCATGACGACGGCTGCGATGACGGGGTGTGGGTCAAGCAGCCACATGGATGGCAGCATGTCCTGCCGTCACAGAATTCGTAGCCGCACGCTCACAGCAGCACCTCCTGGCGCTATTAGGACGGCGGAGACTGAGCCCGTCGCGTGGATGCGATCGTCGGCTCTCGGATTACCCACCTGGAGGAATACACAAAAACCCCCGAAAGTCCGGGGGTCTTCATCTGTAGCAGGAGCGGGGCTTGAACCCGCGACCTCACGATTATGAGTTGGATGCGGCGGGGTAATGGGTGCTCGTTGGTCGCCGTTTGCCGCGTGATTCCGGGGAAGTCGTCATGGTTGGTCGCGGCTGGTTGAGGGTGGTTTCAGCGGAGCTACCGGCACATTACCGGCACAACTTGAGCCGGTTCTCCCGCTTGCTCCGATTTGGTGTGAATCGAATTGGGCTCATGCTCAGACATGCAGTGCGTCGGGGTCCCAGGGTTGCGTCTGTTCTCGAATCAAGTCGAGGTAACGGGAACTCGCGTCCAAGTTAAGAAGTTGCAGGGGTGTCTCACAACTAACGTTGCGTACCTCAAAATCGGCGATCACTTATGACACATAGTTGTGAGACACGTCCGCGTTAGGCTAATCCAGAATTACCCTCTTACCAGCGGTTCAGTGGCGAGACGTCTCGTATCCGTAGGGTTATGCGACACTTCGGTTACGTGTTGGTCGGGACTGCTGCATTGACGGAATCAGCGGCTTCAGTTCAGGAGCAGCCCTGCTCTTGAACCCACTGGGTGGCCTGCTCGTCCGCGTCGTCGGCAGCTGTCGGATGGTCAGCCTCGATTGGCTGCTCGTCGAGACTGACTCCGTCGCGGTCGACGTAGACGCTTGTCGTGAGGATGATCTGCGCGCCGTCATATAAGGTGCGCGGCACGTTGCCCGATGTGTATCCGTAGCTGTCAGCGCCGAACGATTGAACGTGATCTAGGCCGCGGAACGAGGTGGCGACGGCTTCGCCACTGGATGCGGTCATCGAATCCTGAAGGACTGCGATCGGGGCATCGGTAATCTTGGACTGTTCTCCAACGCTAATTGTTGTGCTGCCGAGTCCTACCCCGTCGTTGTAGACCGTGACCGGTGTCATCTGTTCTGTTCGTGTGGTGAAGGAAAATGCGGTCCCGTTCGGCAGGAGAGCTGAGACGCCCGAGAGCATCGGGTACATGTTGCCGCCCGTATTACCACGGAGGTCGACGATCCAACCGCAGGTGCCGGACACTGCATCCGCGATGCCGTCAGCGGCGGTTTGTGCGTATTCCTGCTGAAGATCGCCCGAAACCGCACCAAGAGCAGGCAGGACGATGGTTGTTACGCCGTCCACGGTCGTCACGGTTGGAGCCTCATACGTGGCGGTCGATGAGTCCGCGTACTCATTGGTCTCTTCCGGGTCGAGGAAGACTGAGTGTTGACCGCCGGCCGCGGTTGTCGCTGCGGCGATCTCGTCATGCAGGTCCGAATAGTCGTCTGCGTCAGCGGCGGCCTGTTCGAGCGCAGCCCGGGCGGCGTCCCACTCGTCACCGGACGCGCGATACCCCTGGTCGAGATGCTCGATGGCAATCTGCCCGTACTGCTCAGGAGACGGTGGTATCAGGTAGAACCCCATCCGCGGCCCATACGTGTGAGCCGCCCACAGCACACCCGCGATCAGAAGAACGAAGATCACGCCCACCACGGCCAGAATCTTGCGAATGCGACGACTGCGCTTGGGACGAGAAGAAGACGCAGTATGGGTGTGCATACCCTCCACACTCTCATCGTGCGGTTAACTTCTCGTCATCCTCAGGTAGCAGCTGGGTCATCCCGAAGGATGAACAATCGCTCCCGATCGAGCAAGCGCTGTCTCGCAACCTCGGTGTCTCGAAACCCATGGCATGTGAGACACCTTCGTAGCGTGGGCGGCGTCCGCAGTCGAGTGGAGACACCGCTTGGTCGCTTGTGATATTGACCATCCCGGTAACCCACGATTATGAGTTGGATTCGGTGGGTTAGCGGGTGCTCGGTGGTCCTCGTTTGCCGCGTGATTCCGGGGAAGGTGTGACTCCGGGGAAGGCGTGGTGCTTGGTCTCGGCTGGTTGAGGGTGGTTTCAGCGGAGCTACCGGCACAACTGGCTGGTGTGAGATGCTCCATCCAGGTTGCGCACCTGGTGAGGAGGCTGTGTCCGTATCGGGCTTCGAGTAGAGTCTGGCTGGACCAAAGGATGTTATGACGCGAACTGTAAATGTGTACTGTGACGAGAGCTGTCACCTTCAGAATGATGCGCAGAGCGTAATGGTGCTCGGTGCGGTGTCCTGTGATGTGGACAAGGCTCGAGAGATTGCTGTGCGGATTCGAGAGATCGGCCGCAAGCACGGCATGCCCCCGGGCTTTGAAATCAAGTGGGCGAAGGTGTCAAGCGCCAAACTTCAGTACTACATGGACGTAGTGGACTACTTTTTTGACGATGACGACCTGCGCTTTCGCGGAGTTGTGGCTCATAAGGCGAACCTCAATCACGCGGCTTTCGGTCAGACGCACGACGACTGGTACTACAAGATGATGTACCTACTCCTCACTCGGGTACTCGCGCCGGGATCGTCTTACCGGATCTATCTGGACAAGAAGGACACTCGAAGTGGGGATAAAGTTCGGAAGCTCCACGATGTTCTGAGTAATAGTATTCATGACTTCGACCACAGGATCATCGAACGGGTACAGATACTCGAGTCCCACGATGTTGTGCAGATGCAGCTGGCCGACTTGCTCCTGGGTGCCCTCTCGTACGTGAACCGGGGGCTGGTAACCAGCGACGCGAAGCTGGCGTTGATAGCGAGAATTCGCCAGAGGACCGGGTACGTCCTTACGCGATCAACCTTGCTCCGCGAGGAGAAATTTAACGTGTTCCACTGGACGCCACCGACGGCCCTCCGGGTCGCGCAATGACGTCAGGGTGGCCGCCATTAGGGGCCGACCTCAACAGCTTCGGTGGCGACTGGGTGGCCTTCGACAACTACTGTTACGAGTGCTACTGGGCCGATTTTTACCAGAGTTGCCCAGTCTGGCCGGAGCCGAATAAGCGGTTCAACATCAAACGTCATCCTGAAATCGATGGGCGTTGCGCGACATATGTGCACATAACTTCTGAGGGGCCCGTCGAGCAGCAGCGGACGACGGCTTTGGATCGGGCGGAGAGGATTCAGTGGCCACGCCAGATCTTGGATGAGTTCGCGATGGCCTACCCCGCGGCGGCGTCGCAGAGGATTATTTGGTGGAAGAACCGTCGCGGGACAGAGTGGCGTTACTTGATCGCGCTTGCCGACTTTTCGTACGTGGTCGTAGTGGCTGACCGTGGCGCGTATGTGTTGCTCTGGACTGCATATCCGGTGGAGTACGAGAGTCGCCGACGCAAGCTCAGGGCCGAGTTCGAAAGGTATTGGGACAAAAGCTAAGGCCGCCTCTCTCGAGACGGCCTCGTTACTCCTTCAACGCCTGGTTGATGAGTTGTTCCCCACATTACCCCAGGATCCTGCGAGGCGCCTCAAGATCGGAGAGATCGGCTCTGTTCATGGCCGGTGCGCTAGTGGGGCGGTGCCGAGGAGCGCCCGGACCGCAGCGTAGCGAGGACCGGACGCACCGCAGGCAGCGCGCAGCCCGCCGGAGGCGGGCCTTGAACGAGTATAGAAAGTCCTCACAGATCGTCTCACTTCGTCGACCGTCGGATTCGTGTGGCCGTCGTCTTGACGTCTTCGGGCTTCACCGCCCGCGCATCGAACCGCTCGTGCCACGTGTCGAACACGGTGAGGAGCTTTGGTTCCCGACGCTTCAACGCGGTCGACATGAACGTTGACAGGTCATCGATGGGACGGGTGATGCGCTCGTCGGCCGGATTGCGGACGAACCCAAGTTGTTTCGGGGCATTCTCGCCGAAAAGCGCTACGAACTCCTCCGAGACAATACTGCGCATCCGGTCGCGGATCTTCAGCTGCTCGTCAAGCGCTGGCGTGATACCACGGAAGTCACTGTCGACGACCGAAATGAAGGGCTCGAGCACGATATCGATGAGAGGATCCGGCTTGAGAAGCTCCCGCACCGCCTGCACATGCTGCTCGTTGTAACGGTGCCGCAACGCGCTTGGTGACACTCGCTGCCACTTCGCCAGGACGGAGAGCTCTGGACGTGGATCGGCGATGGCCTGGCTGTAGGCGGTCAACAGTGCGCGAATGTCAGCTGAGCGATCTGCAAGCTCGGTGCTTACCCCTGCAACCCGGTAGAGCCACTCTTCTGTGTCATCTTCCGGTAGGTCAGTTGCGACAGGCGTCCATCGTGGCGGCCGCGAGTGATCGAAGTCAGAGAGCGGATCAGTGCGGACCTTGGACAGGTTGGTGAGCAGCCTGACGACCGGCTTCGGCACCTGTAACTGATTCAGATTCTTGCCCACCGGACAAGACTACGGGATGTCGTGTCGCAAAGTACTTGCGTTAAGTACAGTCGCAAAGTACTGTGACAAACGTAAGCCAACTATCCCTATTTGAGAGGAGCCAGAGATGGCACTGCAGTCAGGAATCCCGGTCAGCTTCGAGGCGTACTTCCCGCGCGGAGCATTCATGGTCGGCGAAATCGAAGCGGTCGCGAAGTGGTCCGACGACGGCCAGCGACAGGGTCAGGACCTGGACAAGAACTCCGGGCACCCGCTGTGGCAGGTACGCGTCATCGATGCGGACCCAGAGGCCCGTAAGGGTCAGAACGAGGTCACGGTCAAGATCGCCAGCATCGCGGAACCGACGGCGCCACCTGAGGCCAGTGGCCTGCCCTTCCGTCCGGTCCTTTTCGACGGGCTCACGGTGACCCCGTACGTCAAAGAGACGGGCGGTCGACCTCGCGTCGCCTTCTCGCTCCGCGCACGTGAGATGAAGGCCGCTGGCAAGCCTCGGGGCGGTGAATGATGACATGGTCATGGCGCATCGAACGCGCTTATTGGGCGGGTGAGTGGCCGCTGCTGTGGCGACGCGGCTGGTGGCTACTCCCCCTTCTACTCGTCCTCACGCTGTTCAGCACGGTGACCGCGATCGGGCTACTCATCAATTGGCTCTTGATCGGAGCGGTTGTCATCGTCATCGTGCGCCGAGTTCGCGCAACTCGCAACTTCGATTCGCTTCTGCAGCATCGCTGGCAAGAGCAGACCACGAGGTGGATTGTCAGTTCGTGGCCGTCGCTCGCCGTCCAGCTCGGACTTGAGGTCAAGGACTACTCCGGGCGAAAGATCGTCACTGGCGCGGGAAACCCCAGCTGGGATGGTTCGACATGCATCCTTCAGGTGTCGATGCCTCCCGGCCTCGCACGAGAAGACCTCGTCGCGGCGACGGCTCGTATCGCTCAGGCGTTCAACGCCGTACGCGTGACGGTCGTGGGCGAGCAGATCAGCTCTCTCGCTCTGCGGATCGAGTACGTCGATGCGCTGGCCCAGCCCTTCGACTTTCCACTCGGAGGCTCCTGGGATGGCGCATCCGTGCTCATGGGCATCTCGGACGGCGGTGCCGAATGGCGGCTGCCTCTCGGGCCCCACACGCTCGTCGCGGGCTCCTCGGGCAGCGGAAAGGCCTCGCTCGTGTGGGGACTCCTCCTCGGCCTGGTGCAGCCGATCCATTCCGGACTGATCGAAGTATGGGGCATCGACCGCAAGGGCGGCATGGAGCTGGCGATGGGGCGCGACTTGCTGACGCGTTTCGCTTCCGACGCTGCCCATTCGGTCGCGCTGCTCGAGGATGCCGTTGATCAGATGCAGGATCGCGCGCGAAAGCTCGCCGGGATCACGCGTCAGCACACACCGACCGTACACAGCCCGACAGTGATCGTCCTGATCGATGAACTGGCTGCCCTCACCGCGTATGAGACGGATCGCGAGATGCTGCGGCGCGCGAACGCATCCATTGCCACACTCGCCTCACAGGGACGCGCCGTCGCGGCTGGCGCGCTGAGCCACGAGATCTCGGCCTCGATGCCGGGCGTCGCCTTCGTCCTCGCAGAGAACGGCGCGCCGCCTCAGCGAGTGCGTGCGGCCTACGCAGCTGACGAGCAGATCCGCGATGCCGCTCTCACCTACTTCGCTCCGAACCCGCGCCCGGTGGTTCTGCCGGTCCTGGAGGACGAGCCGAAGCCAAGACGGACCCGCGCCACGCGCAAAACGAAGACAACTGAACCTCAGGAGGAATCATGACCACGAAGACTCGCATCAGAATCGCAACAATATCGATCCTCGCCGGCGCAGTGCTGCTAATCGGAGGCGCATCCGGCGGCTACGCGATCGCCGCGCACACCTCGCCCATCGTTTATGAGGCATCTACGACGCCCGTGCCCTGCAACCTGCGGCTTGTTTGGGACCGCGTCGAACAGGACTACCTCGCGGTCTATGAAGAGTCAGCGATGGTCTCTTATACCGGCGATTATGGCCGAATCGCGAACCTGTCTTGTACCGACGCTGACATCCTCGAGTGGCAGCAGCACCGCCGCGTGAATGACCTCGACGCCGAGGTCTGCCGCCCCGTCCTCGACTCTTCCAATGTCGCCGGGAACGTCTTCCCTATCGGCTGCGCCGTTCCGACGATGGTGGTGACCGGTGAGCCTCGCTGAGTCCGTCGCCAGGCGCCTGCGAAGCGCTGAATTCGATCAGTGGATGTCCGGTGCCGCTCGAGTTGGGTTCTGCTCGAACCCGGTTCGCCTAACTGGTTCTTCTGCAACGCTCGATCCGCAGAGCGGCGAGGTGATCCGCGAATTCACCACCTCGACCCAGCCCGACGGTCTTACGTACACGCGCTGCGGCAACCGGCGCGCACGTCGATGTGAGTCGTGCAGCCACGAGTACAAGGGCGACACCTGGCACATGATCATGGCCGGTGCTGCGGGCGGCATGAAGGGCGTGCCTGAGGCCGTCGCAGATCACCCGATGGTGTTCGTTACCCTCACTGCTCCCTCCTTCGGCTCTGTCCATTCAGCTTCGCGCTCACGACTCCGTGGCGTCTGTGACCATGGTCGACCGCGCGGCTGCAGCTGTGGCCATGAGCAGAGCGATCCGAAGCTCGGCGACCCAATGTGCGACGAATGTTACGACTACGAGGGACACGTCGTGTGGCAGTTCTTCGCTCCCGAGCTGTGGCGTCGATTCACGATTCAGCTCAGGCGTAGCCTCGCTCACGAGCTGGGGGTCACCCAGCAAGCGGCCGCGGAAATCGTTCGAGTTCAGTTCGCGAAGGTTGCTGAGTTCCAGCGTCGCGGCGCCGTACACTTCCACGCGATCGTTCGACTCGACGGTGTCAGTGACACCGAGGATTTCCCACCGACGCCAGCCGATGTGACTGAGGCCCATCTAGCAGCTGCGGTCAAGACGGCAGCGCATCGAGTCTCCTTCGAAGCGCCGATCGTAGGCGAAGATCAGACCACGCGCACACTCCGGTGGGGAGCGCAGCTCGACGTGCAGCCCATCGTGCGGCGCGAAGGACTCGATGGCGCACTGTCGGATCGCGCAGTCGCTGCCTACATTGCCAAATATGCGACGAAGGCGACAGAAGATCTGGACGGCGACACAGGGGGCCGGCGCCACATCCAGCGCATCAAGGCGACTGCAGAGCTGATCGCGGACGCGAGCGGAGCGGAAAGCGCATACGTCCTCCTGACCAAGTGGGCACACATGCTCGGCTTCCGCGGGCACTTCTCATCGAAGTCGCGTCGATATTCCGTCACCCTCGGCTCGCTGCGCGGCGCACGTCGTCGTTGGCGACTCGATCGCATTATCGAGCGCGCTCAGGCCGAAGGACATGACGTCGATGAAGTACTCGTGATCGGCAGCTGGAGTTTCGCCGGGATGGGGTGGCGCACCGAGGGTGATCGCGCTCTTGCGGTCGAGGCCGCGCGGGTAGCACGCGAATGGCGAGACGCGCGACGTGTGCGTTTCGAAGAGAGAGGAGAGAAGGATGCGTAACAGCGCCGAGCTCGTTGAAGACCGAGCCGACATCGAGTCATTTCAAGTCGACAAGTACATGACCAGAAAGGAGGTCGCCGAGCGTTGCCGCGTCCCGTTGTCGACGTTTGATTCGCTGCGGAGACAGGCACGCGTCCCCTTCCCTGACGCTCACGTGGGCAAGCACATGCTCTGGCGCACCTCTACGATCGAAGCCTTCCTGGACTCCGGAGGTACTCATGGCCTCCGGTAACGAGCGGATCGATCCGAAAACGAGGAAGATGCTCCCCGAGGGAATCCGCTATCGCGGCGATCGAAACAAATACCAGGTGCGGGTGTGGGCGCTCGGGATCAACGGAGAGCAGCGGGAACGCAGTTTCCTCGTCGACACCCTCGCGGAGGCCAAGAAGCTTCGTAGCGAGGCCCGGCTCAGCGTTCGGCCCGAAGGTGGGATGACTCTCAATGTCTGGAAAGTGCGGCACTGGGCGTCTCTGGTCGAAGGTGTCCGCCCCGCGACGGAAGCGGCTTACGAACGAGGCTGGCGACTCCGCGTGCAACCCTGGCTTGGGCATCGGAAGCTGGAAGCGATCGGGGTTACCGATGTCAACGACGCCATAGCCGGCTGGAGCGGATCTGCGTCTACGCGCAATGATGCACTCGCCGTGCTGAGCCGTTTGCTCGAGGGTGCTGTACGTGCGGGGATCGTCGTTGCCAATCCTGTTCGGCTGGCGCGGCGGCCACGGCAGGAGCGGTCCACGGGCCTTCGCTCGCGAGCCCTGACCGTATCTGAGGTGGCAATCATGCTCGACTTCGTCAAAAGCGAGCCTCACCGCGACTACCTCGCTGCGCTGGTTTACACGGGAATGAGAGCAGGAGAGGCCAGCGCGCTGCGCGTGAGCGACGTGGATCTCGACCACGGGGTGATTCACGTCCTGCGAAGCTTCTCGCCCGCGGGCGGAGGCAAAGTCCTAGAGCAGACTCCGAAGAGCCACGACGGACGCACTGTTCCATTGCCTGCGGCGCTGCGGTCAGTGATCGTTCGCCGGGTAGAAAGACTCGGCCGGAACGATCTTGTTTTCACTGGCCCGAATGGTGGCCGCCTGAACACGTCGAATGTGCGGCGGGCCGTGAACTGGGAATCACTTCGAGACCGTCTAGATCGACCGGATCTCCGCATCCACGATCTTCGCCACACCCTCGCAACGCTGCTGTTCGATGCGGGAACTGCGGCGAACGACGTGCAGGCGATCCTCGGCCACTCGTCGATGCAGGTCACCGAGAAGTACAGCCGCGCTCGATCCGACGCCGCACTGCGCGCAAACGGTGCGCTCGACAAACTCCTCCATGCGAATACTTCGGAAGGAGCCAGACGATGACTGAGTACAACTACACAAACCTGACCGCAGCAGTCGGCGACAAAACCTCGCCACTGCGGATACTGCTCACCACACTTTTCCCGAATACACGGCGCGTGCAGGCCGAATATCGAGCGGACAAGCCCCCGCTCCTTGTGGAAGGTGGCTCTGCGAACCCGGGCACGCTCGGCGCCGCCTTCGACTACGCAATCCGCTTCAAGCTGGCTCCGTTGTTTGACGCGCGACTCGCACGAGCTGCTTTTCTCGACGATGTGAATGCAGTGACGAATATCGACGCCGTAATCGTCGCTGCACAGGTTGCGGCAGCGGTCGGGGATCGAACAACGGTCTATCGAGCGTCGTGGGCACTCGCGCTGCTCACGGAGGTGTATCGCATCGGGCTCATGCCTGGGTCGCCGCTGCGCCAGCTCCGTGAAGACGGCACCTTCAACGCCATGCATCTTCTCGGGCTTGCGTCGCCAGATGCCCTGCACCAGCTGGATGAGCTTGTCGAGGTTGCTGGCTCAGAGCTCCTCCCCCACATTGGGGGTCCATACGTGCTCGGTCCGACATTCGATGGTTCCGCTTTTTGCTCGGCTGATGCCGATGTGATCGCAGGTGGATTTCTACTGGACTTCAAGACCAGTCTTGGCGCGAAGGTTTCGAGGCCGGGCGGACGGTCGGATTGCCTCAAGCTCAAGGACCTGCATCAGCTGGTCGCGTATGCGCTGTTCGACTACTCGGATTCCTATCGCTTGCACCGGGTGGGAATCTACTCGGCTCGCTTCGGCCATCTGGTGTCGTGGGATCTCGTCGAGCTTCTTGAGAAGCTGGCCGGACGCCCCGTTGATCTGGCAGACGCACGCGAACAGGTCTGGCGATCTCTCGGCGGCTCGCTCTCTTAGGCAGTAGTTGAGATGGCAACGCGATTCATTGAAGGCGTGCCCGCCAGGAGTCCTCCACTCCTCCAGCTGCCATCAGACGTTCGGCAAGCGCAACTCCTGATCTCGCTTGGTTGCGATACGCGAACGGTTCGAGCAGCTGCGCAAGACGCCGCGGCCGCAGGAGCACTCCCCGTTGCACCGCGTGCAGGAGGGCATCTGCAATCAGCGAGGGGTCTTCCCAACTTTCCACCAGATCGGCGATCGCACGTTCCACTGTCATCGAAGGAATCCCGTCAACATGCACGATGTCGCCCTCGTCAAGTTGCCGGACGCGCAGCCGCACATCCTGGAGACGAGTCGTTCGCCGAGTCGGCGTCACGAAGTCGACCGTCGTTGGGAACCAATCACCAATTCGATGCAGAACGGCCGCTGACTTGCCGGATGCAACGACAGACTCGCCTGCCGCGCCGCCGACCGCAAGCCAGCTGATCCGAACGACGTCGATCTCAATCTCTGCAACGGGTGCTCCAGCCATGCGATACACACCCTGAGCGAGCCGATCGATCGCTCCGGCCGCCGCGAGGCCCGAGAGCACTTTCCGAGACACACCGGCATTAGACGCCTGCGCCGCCGTGAACATGCCCCATCTCGTGGCCGCGATCGCGCCAAGTCGTGAGGTCGTTACACCAGCCATACAGCATTTGTACCTCAAAAAGGTAACAAATGCTGAGCCAATCCAGTGAAACTACGTCGGCCGAGGCCGCCCAATCTGAATCTTGCGGCGGCCAAGCAACTCGAGCGCAGTCTGGAACTGCAAGAAAAGTGCATCAACCGTGTACTGCAGAGTGGCCGTATCGTTGGTGACCTGCACACCGATGACGCCGTTCCCGTAGTCAGCAAGCTCGGTGCGCGGCATGAAACGGACCGACCGAAGCATTGAGGGGTGGCTCAGCCCACTGATCATGCGCCAGACCATTTCGCCATATCCTCCAGGCAGCCCGGTCGAAGCCGTCGCATCTCGAACGATCTCAGCGAACCCCACGAGGTACTTCGCCGTCGTCGGATCTTCCACACCGGCACGGGCAGCGACGGCTCGTATCTGATCTACGTATCGCTTCTTCCAGGCCTTCTGCTGCTTCCGTTGACGGTCCAGGAGGTGCAGCATTTCGGGTAGAGCAAGGTTCTCTGAGGCGTTGACCAGTGATGACTCGTCACTGACCTCACGCCACAGATTTCGCAAGTGGCGCTGTATCCTCACTTTCGGGTCGTCGGGGTTCAGGATCCAAAGCGCAATCGACGACGCTTCGAGCCCCGACCGCGCGACTGGGTAGTGTGCGACAAAAGGGATAGCGAGCGGCCCTTCAGGCGGGATCAGCACCGTCAACGCCCGAAGGCAATCACCCGCGTGGTTTAGGTTGTGGTGCGCGTACGAACTGAGGTGCGTCCAGTGCGTGAGCTCGTCATCCACTGCCAGCTCACTTCTCGGCCCAGCGTCAACTCCCGCAGTGCGGTTCCACCGATCGAGGAGTGCAGGAACGAGTGCCAGCCTGTCTCGAATCCGCTGCACGATGACGAGCTCGTCGGCATCCTCGATCGGAACTGCGCGCGTCCCGTGATAGCCACCATCCATGCTCCGATCATGCCCGCGACCGCAGACAAACAGGCATTCGCGAGTCTCGCCACCGGCACAAAACCGGCACAACCCGCCGCGCGACCAAACCGCGACGCATCCCGAATACGACAAAACCCCCGATTTCTCGGGGGCCTTCATCTGTAGCAGGAGCGGGGCTTGAACCCGCGACCTCACGATTATGAGTCGTGCGCTCTAACCAGCTGAGCTACCCTGCCGCGAGGCATCCGTCCGCGTGAGATGAATGCTGCGAGCCCCGACCGGGATTTGAACCCGGGACCCCTTCCTTACCATGGAAGTGCTCTGCCACTGAGCTATCGGGGCGTTGTTACCTCGCTGAGGCAACCATACGAGAATACCAGTTATTCGGCGTTCTCAAAAACCGAGACGGTTAGTAGTCGTACCTTCCCGCATTCTCCTGCAGCCACGGCAGCGGATCGATGGTCGAACCGTTGACGATGAGCTCAAAATGCAGGTGCGAACCGTAGGAGCGGCCGGTGTTTCCAACCAGTCCAACGATGTCGCCGACCTTGACCTTGTCTCCGGCGCTGACGCGCAGGGAACCGTACTGCATGTGCGAGTAGTGGCTCGTGATGACCTTGCCGTCGATGACGTGATCCACGTACACGGTGACCCCGAAGTTGCCGCCGGATTCAGTCGCCGTGCGCACGGTACCGTCGGCAATCACCTGCACCGGAGCACCGTCACCGGGCACCAGGTCAATACCTTCGTGCATGCGACCCCAGCGCGCTCCGTAGCCGGAACTCATCGACACACCGACCACGAACGGCCACTGAATAGCAGCATCCGGATCATTCGTGTAGAGGTTGTTCGAGTACTGGATGCCCTTTTCCGCAGCGAGATCGATGAGCGAAGCCGTCGAGAAGCTCTCGGTGCGCTCAATCGTGTCGTTCTGCACGTCGGAGGACGCGACGTACGCCTGGATCTCGTCCTCAGCGACGTCGGATGCGACAACCTGCGAGCCAGCAACCAGCGACGTCACCGTCTGGTTCTGGGTGCCTTGCACCGCCGCGACTGCTTCTGCCGGAAGCGTCATCGAAACTGCGAGCATGCCGGCTACACCCATGACTCCCACCGTGGCGCCAACGGCCAGCAGCTTGCGGCGAGCTTTGCTGCGCCGCGGTGCTACATGAATCGTGGTGGCCTCGGGCGGAAGCGACTGCTCGCGAGCGGCATCGAAAATCGACGGCTCCGCGGCAACCGCGCGAAACGCGCGCGATGCGCATACGAACAGGTCAGAATCTGGTTCGTCGACGACATCCGAAGCCCCGGACTCCACGCGAACCTGTCCGGCCGGGTCTGCCACAGCTTCGACCAACACCTCGGCGACAGCAGCAACCTGCTGCGCAACATCCGCAACAAGCGACTCGTCAACGATCTGCGTCTCGGCGGTTGCCACACGGTGACGCTCACGGATCTCACGACGAGAGAGCGGCTGCTCAGGGGCCGAGCCAGTGCCGTTCGGAGTCACCGAATTCGCGGTCCGTGCGCGGCTGGAACGGCGCGTTGGCACAGGTTCAGCCAGAGGGGAGTCGAAGGGCAAAACGGTTCTCTCGGGTACTTGGGAATCGGGGGGAAGATCTTCGAAGTTCGGGCTACGAAGATAACGAACGGGTAAACACTACCGTGATCGGTCTGTGAATGCCATGTGCGACGGTCTAGCTCTCATTGTGGAGAACAGAAGAAATCTGGGCGTGGATCTCGGGCCCAGCAGCAACGAGCATCGGCCGCTCGGATGCTGTATCCGTTCTCGTCACGACACCACCGGCTTCGGTGACCAGGAGCGCACCGGCGGCGAAGTCCCACGGGCGCAAGCCGCGTTCGAAGTAGCCGTCAAGTCGGCCGGCCGCGACATAGCTCAAATCGAGCGCAGCGGAGCCCATTCGGCGTAGGTCGCGTGCGAGCGGCATGATCTGCCGCACGGTAGCGAGGTCACCATCGTGAGTCGCCGGATCGTAGCCGAAACCGGTCGCCAGCAACGCGCCGGCCGGAGCCTCAGCGTTGACGGAGAGCCTCATCTCCCCCAGCCATGCTCCTTCACCGCGCGCTGCGGTGAACAGTTCACCGAGCACAGGAGCGTAGACAGCTCCGGCAAGCCCGATCCACGTCTCCGGGTCGGCGTTCCCCTCGACCACGGCAATGCTGACGCTATAGGCGGGCATGCCGTAGGCATAGTTCACCGTGCCGTCGATCGGGTCGACGACCCAGGTCAGGCCGGTTGCACTGTCCGCTCCGCCCGACTCTTCACCCAGGAATCCGTCACCCGGGCGCTCAGCGCTCAACCTGTCGCGGATGAGCTGCTCTACTTCACGGTCGGCCTCTGTGACGATGTCAGCGACAGTTGATTTGGTTGCCGCCAGCAGAACGCCTTCGGCTCGGCGCAGGCGGGCAAGCTCGCCCGCTTCTCGCGCGATATCCGTGGCCAACTCCCGGAGTCGGCGAACGTCGTTCACTTCTCGGCTCACAGCGGCGGCGCCGGCGGAGGAGGAGGGAACGATCCAGGAGTCGGATGCTGACCAGGAATCGGATGCTGGCCGGGCGCAGGCTGCTGAGGCTCAGGTTGCTGGACAGGCGCAGGCGCAGGCTGAGCAGGCGCAGGCGCCGGCTGCTCCGGTGCTGGTGCGGCCTGCTCCGGCGCGACCGGTTCCGGCGTCACCGGGAAACCCTGCGCAGAAGTCTCAATCCACGCCTGCTGCTGCGTCGGATAGCCCGTGTAATAGGCGTTCCAGTCCGGTGATCCGTCCTGCAGCACGGGCAACGGGGTCGCGCCGTCCGCGTATGTCGGCCACTGCTGGGCGGCGACCGGCGGCGCGGCAAGCGCTGGTGACGAGCTCGCGAACGAGTTCGGCGCGTAACCATGCGGCGCAGCTGGCCTCTTCGGAGCGAACAGCGCGTTCAGCAGCGGGATGAGGGTGGTTCCGACCGCGGCAAGAATCGCCAGCGCAACGACGATGCGCCAGTAGAGGTCGCCGTAGTCGAAGGTGTGCGGGAATGCCAGGAAGAACACCAGCAGCGCAACCAGTCCGACCAGGATCGAAATCGTGACGTAGTAGATGACCTGCGTGAACGTCGTCACGTAGCGCTGCGCCGCAGCCGTGAACAGTCGTGCATGAAGCAGACCGAGCTGCAGCACACCGACGACGAGCAACAGCATGAAGAAGCGTCCGACACCCATCGTGTACTCGTCCGGAGCCTCGGGCATCCAAATCTTGATCGCACCGACCAGCAGCGCGACGATCCAGGTGATCATGCTGGCGAGCGCGAGCCAGTCCGGACGGTTCGGCGCGAGGCTGGCTTCAAGAATCGCAACGCCGGCAAAGGCCGCGAGCAGCAGGATCGTCAGGAACGCACGGCCGATGATGCCGTCCTGGTTGCCGATAAGCACCCAGATGACACAGACGATGGCGGCCGCGATCAACGCGCCGATAGCGATCCAGATCGCCCCTCTGATCAGCAGGGAGGCGTTCGTCTTCCCAGCCTCGACTGTTGTGACCTCTGACATGGTGGTCCCCTCTTCGGCCGTCGTTGCTTTCATCCTGCCACGCGCCGCCGTCGGATACCGCTGAGCTGCGGGAGTGTGGATAAACCCGACGCGTCAGCGCGCCTTCTTCGCGGATGCTTCGGCGAACGCCGCGACGCGGGCTTTCGCATCCGCCGTGTCGAAAGCGGCCCCGATAGAGCGTGCTTCCTCTGCCAACTGATCGACGAAAGTGCGTTCGGGGCGCGAGCGCATCAGCCGCTTGGCCTGGCCGTAGGCGCTGGCCGCACCGGCGAGCCAGAACCGTGCGATCTCCTCGGCTCGCGAGCGCACGCGGTCTGCTTCTTCCGCGGCATCCGCACCCGCCACGATCTCGGCGGCGATCCCCCACTCGAGCGCCTCTTCGGCTGTGAGGAGGCGGTCCTGCAGAACGAGCTGCAAAGCGCGGCGCTGTCCGATAGCGGCGGCGAGCTGCGCGGATACCGACAGGTCAGGGGTGAGTCCGATATTCGCGTACAGGCTGCCCACTTTGGATCGTCCGCCGATGACGGCGTAGTCCGAGCAGAGCAGGATGCCAAGGCCACCGCCCGCCGTCGTGCCGTGCGCTGCCGCCACCACCGGGATCGCGGACTCTGTCAGGGCACGGATGCCGATATTGATGACGCCGGCGAGATCGGCGATCTGCGAGCCCTCACCCATCGTCGTCGTCGCCATGTCGAGGACGTCCCCGCCCGCGCAGAAGGCTGGCCCCGAGGCATCGAGCAGAATCGCCCGAACATCATCTCGCGTCGTCGCTTCGGTCGTCGCGTCACGCCATGCCTGAGCCAGATCGGCGTTGAAGGCGTTGAGGCGGGTCGGACGGTTCAACGTCAAACGCGCGAGGCCGTCATCGACCGAGAACAGGATGGCATCGCTCATGGCATCTCCTTTGAAGCACTGGGTGGGACTGGGATTCAGCTTAGCTGCGACCCGAAGTCAGCCGGTCTCCTCCTGCACACGCGCGACGAGACGCTCCATCCGTCGGCGCGTGCCGTCCAACCGGAAGTCGACCTGCCCTTCGGCACGCACCTCATTGGGCGCGAGTGGATGCGCCAGCCGCACACTCTCGTGACAGGAAAGATCGGCGCATATGTACGTGCCGACGCTGTCACCGCGGTGCCCAGCCGCACCGGAACGACGAGCAGTGAACAGCGCGACCTGATTTCCCGGCTGCATCGTATGGCAGATGTTGCACATTCCGGAGCGCGTGCGGCCGGGGTCATTTGGCCGCAGAACGATGCCGGTCACGCCTTGATCGGTCTGGATGACCACGCAACCACGTTTACTCGAGGCCGGGTCACGCCAGGCGAGAAAGTCGTGGAACTCCCAATCGAGCAGCAGGAAATCGTGCGGCATCTCGATGAGGGCGAGTTCATCCTTCGTGGCGTTGATGAAGGATGCACGGACCTCAGATTCTGTGAGCGCTCGCATCTGTCCAGTCTATGAAGCCGTTGCAATGCGGGGCTCGCGATCACGGCCGCGGATGAGGAAGCCGAACCCGAACGCGATGAAGAACATGAGCACGCCGTACACGGCAGCGGGCAGACTCAGCTCAACCGATCCCAGCACCGTCTGTGCGATCACGATCGCGAGGGTCGCGTTGTGGATGCCGATCTCGAACGATGTCGCGATCGCCTGGCGCCGCCCAACCTTCAGCGCCCGCGGCACGAAGAATCCGATGGCGAGGCTGATCAGGCAGAACAGCACGGTGATCAGGGCGAGGCGAGCGAAGTTATCCACCAGGAGTTGCCAATTGGACGCCACAGCTCCGCCGATCACGACGATGAGGATAATCACGCTCGCAATGCGAACGGGTTTGTCCATACCGGCGGCGAACTTCGGCCAGAAGTGGCGAACGAGCATTCCGAGCACAACGGGAAGCAGTACGATCGCGAACACTTCCAGCGCCTTCGACCACTGCAGCCCGAGCTGGTCGTCGAACGGATTGAAGTACATGATCGCGAAGTTCGTGATCAGTGGCAGGGTGATCACCGCGATCACCGAGTTCACCGCGGTCAGCGAGATGTTCAACGCGATATCGCCGCGGAACAGATGACTGTAGAGGTTTGCGGTCGTTCCTCCTGGCGAGGCCGCCAGCATCATCATGCCGACGGCGAGCACCGGCGGGAGCTGGAACAGCAGCACGAGTCCGAAGCAGACAACCGGCAGCACAACGAGCTGACAGACTAACGCGACGAGCACCGCCTTCGGCTGTTTCAGCACTCGTGCGAAATCCGCTGGCGTGAGGCTCAATCCGAGCCCGAGCATGATGATGCCGAGTGCAACCGGCAGTCCGATGGTGGTCAACGCTGATCCCATGACCCTCAGTGTGGCTGAGAACGAGCCTCGGTGCCACTATCCCGGGTCGACCATTTTCCGGTGGCCGTACTCGCCGAGGCTGAAATGGCTGAAGGCCCCGCTTTCGCGAGGCCTTCAGTCAGGGTTTTGGTGGCGAGTACTGGATTCGAACCAGTGAATGCGTAGCAGTCTGATTTACAGTCAGATCCCTTTGGCCGCTTGGGTAACTCGCCAGGTGCACACCCGTCCAGCCTGTTCAGCCAACCGGGGGCGCGAGTATCAAGCATACCCGCCAGAAGCGACTGCAAGAAATCGAAAGCTCAGCTGCCCCGAACTCCGCGATCACCGGCATCCAACGACTCCGGCGTGCGCAGCAGACCGCCCTCGGCGCGGCATGTTGCGGCGGCGACATCCATCGCCCGGTCCAACAGCTTCTGCCACTCCCCCGCCGCTTCCGGGCGCGCGCCGACGAGGCCTTCCGCAACGGCGGAAAGAGTCGCATCCCCGGCGCCGACGGTATCGACAATGGGTCTGGGCAGGGTCGCGATCGGCGCTTCAAGGAGACCGGCATCTGACTCCAGCACGGCACCATCCGATCCGGCGGTCGCGAGCACTGCATCCGCGCCCAGCGCGCGCAGTCGCACCCGTAGTTTCGTTAGATCGCCGTCGTACAGCAGCGCGGCATCGTCTGCGCCGACCTTGACGATAGCGGCCCCAGCGACGAGCCTCTCGAACCCGCGGACGAACTCGTCCCGGTCGCTGAGCATGCCCGATCGCGGGTTCGGGTCGATCGCGACGCGAACGCCGGCAAGGGCGTCAGCGACAGCATCCACCTCGCCGGGTACATCAAAGGGAAAACAGCTGATCACGGCAAGATCTGCGGTCTGCAGAGCCTGTCGTGCTTCTTCGCCATAACGGATGCTGCGGCGCTGAGCGGCTTCGTTGAAAACATAGGACGGCTCACCATTCGCGTCGCGCTGCACAACTGCTCGCGACGAGCCGTGCGGGGCAACGCTTTCGATCAGTTGTACCTGGTGATCACTCAGGTACTCACGAATGTGAGCGCCTGCCTCGTCATCACCGACCATCGCGATGAGCGTCGTCGGCACGCCGAGACGCCGGAGCCCGACCGCGACATTCAACGCGGCACCTCCGACCAATTCGCGCACGCCGCCGGCGTCGTGGATCTCGTCGATCAGGGCGTCACCGATCACCACGGCACTGGGGGAATTCTGCTGCATCCTGCCATTCTGTCGCATTCGGCGCCGCCCACACGCGTTCCGGTCGCACTTGACGCCGCCCCGCATGCGTTCCGGTCGCACTTGACGCTGCTATAACGGTGTTTTAGCAACACGAAGTGCGACCGGAACGGGTGTCGCGGTGCCGGGGAACGGAGAAGGCCCCGGTTCCTGTCGGAACCGGGGCCTTCTCAATGGACTATCGCTCAGTTATAGGTACCGGGCGTGACGTCGTCCGTTGAGAACGCGTCGAAGTCGACGTAGCCGAAGTCGCCCTCAGCGTACGCACCGTCGGATGCGAAGATCCGGTTCGGGTAGCGCTCGCTCTTGGCTTCTTCCGTCGCCTCGACAGTGATGTCGCGGTACTTCGCAAGACCGGTTCCGGCGGGGATGAGCTTACCGATGATGACGTTCTCCTTGAGACCGATCAGCGGGTCGCGCTTGCCTGCCAGAGCAGCCTCGGTGAGCACGCGGGTCGTCTCCTGGAACGACGCAGCCGACAGCCACGATTCGGTCGCAAGCGACGCCTTCGTGATACCCATCAGCTCCGAACGGCCAGAAGCCGGACGCTTGCCCTCGGCCACGGTCTCGCGGTTGATCGCCTGGTAGCGCTTGAGGTCGACCATCTCACCCGGCAGCAGAGTCGTGTCGGCGTGATCGACGACGGTGACCTTGCGGAGCATCTGGCGGACGATGACCTCGATGTGCTTGTCGTGAATCGGCACACCCTGCGAGCGGTACACACCCTGAACGCCGTTGACGAGGTAACGCTGCACCTCGCGGGCACCCATGACACGCATGACCTCCTTGGGGTCAAGCGTGCCGACCAGGATCGGCTGACCGACGGTGACGTGCTGGCCGTCTTCGACGAGAAGCGTTGCACGCTTCAGCACCGGGTAGACAACCTCTTCTTCACCGTTGTCGGGCGTAAGGATGACCTTCTTGCCCTTGTCGTTCTCGTCGATCGTGATGCGGCCATCGGCCTCAGCGATCGGCGATGCACCCTTGGGGGTACGAGCCTCGAAGAGCTCTTGCACGCGGGGCAGACCCTGGGTGATGTCATCCGCCGATGCCGAACCACCAGTGTGGAACGTACGCATCGTCAGCTGGGTACCGGGCTCACCGATCGACTGTGCGGCGATGATACCGACGGCCTCACCGATGTCGACGGTCTTACCCGTCGCCAGCGAGCGGCCGTAGCACTGTGCGCAGACACCGACGGCCGAGTCGCACGTCAGCACGGAGCGCACCTTGATGGTGTCGACACCGAGCTCGACGAGACGGTCGATCAGAACGTCTCCGACGTCGTCACCAGCCGAGGCGAGAACCTCACCCGACTCGTTCACGACATCGGCAGCCAGCGTACGAGCGAACACCGAGTTCTCGACGTTCGCGTCGCGCACGAGCTCACCCTGCGAGTTCGGAGCGGCGATCGGGAGCTCAAGGCCCTTCGACGTGCCACAGTCCTCTTCGCGGATGATGACGTCCTGCGAGACATCCACCAGACGACGGGTCAGGTAACCCGAGTCGGCGGTACGCAGAGCGGTGTCAGCCAGACCCTTACGGGTACCGTGCGTCGCGATGAAGTACTCCGCAACCGACAGCCCCTCGCGGTACGAGGAGATGATCGGGCGAGGGATGATCTCACCCTTCGGGTTGTTCACCAGACCACGCATACCGGCGATGTTCCGGATCTGCAGCCAGTTACCACGAGCACCGGAGGACACCATGCGGTTGATGGTGTTGTCCTCGGGGAAGTTCTCGCGCATCGCGACCTGAACCTCGTCCGTTGCCTCGGTCCAGATCTTGATGAGCTCCTGACGACGCTCTGTGTCAGTGGTGAGACCCTTCTCGTACTGGGACTGAACCTTCGCAGCCAGCTTCTCGTGCTTGGCGACGATCTCCTTCTTGTTCGGAGGAGTAAGGATGTCGCTCAGAGCAACGGTCACACCGGAGCGCGTTGCCCAGTAGAAACCGGCGTCCTTGATGCGGTCCAGCGTCGCAGCCGTCTCGACCTTGGGGTATTCCTCGGCGAGCTTGTTGACGATCTGCGACAGCTTGCCCTTGTCGGCAGGTTCGCGGACGAACGGGTAGCCCTTCGGGAGCGTGGCGTTGAAGATCGCCTGGCCGAGCGAGGCATCCAGCAGGTGGTGACGCTCGTATCCCTCGGGCGCTTCGCCCTCGAGGAACGTCAGTCCCGGAATACGGATGCGGACCTTCGCCTGCAGGTCGAGGGTGCCCTCGTCCTTAGCCAGGATCGCCTCGGAAACCGAGCCGAATGCGCGACCCTCACCCTTGGCGCCGTCCTTGACCACCGTGAGGTGGTGAAGGCCGATGATCATGTCCTGCGAAGGCAGCGTGACCGGACGACCGTCCGACGGCTTCAGGATGTTGTTCGATGCGAGCATCAGAACGCGAGCCTCAGCCTGCGCCTCAACCGACAACGGCAGGTGAACAGCCATCTGGTCACCGTCGAAGTCAGCGTTGAACGCTGCACACACGAGCGGGTGAAGCTGGATGGCCTTGCCCTCGACGAGCTGCGGCTCGAACGCCTGGATACCCAGGCGGTGCAGCGTAGGTGCACGGTTCAGCAGCACCGGACGCTCGCGGATGATCTCCTCGAGCACGTCCCAAACCTCGGGACGGGTGCGCTCGACAGCGCGCTTGGCAGCCTTGATGTTCTGCGAGTGACCGAGGTCGATCAGACGCTTGATCACGAACGGCTTGAACAGCTCGAGAGCCATCTGCTTGGGGAGGCCACACTGGTGCAGCTGCAGCTGCGGGCCGACGACGATGACCGAACGGCCAGAGTAGTCAACACGCTTTCCGAGCAGGTTCTGACGGAAGCGACCCTGCTTACCCTTCAGCATGTCGCTGAGGGACTTCAGGGCACGGTTGCCGGTACCGGTGACGGGGCGACCACGGCGACCGTTGTCGAACAGCGCGTCAACGGCCTCCTGCAGCATGCGCTTCTCGTTGTTGACGATGATCTCGGGGGCACCGAGGTCGATCAGACGACGAAGACGGTTGTTGCGGTTGATCACACGACGGTAGAGGTCGTTGAGGTCGCTCGTTGCGAAGCGGCCACCATCGAGCTGCACCATCGGGCGCAGCTCCGGCGGGATCACCGGAACGACATCCAGAACCATGGCTGCCGGGCTCATGCCGGTCTCCAGGAACGAGTTGACGACCTTGAGGCGCTTGATCGCGCGGATCTTGCGCTGGCCCTTGCCCTCGGCGATCTGCAGGTGCAGGTTCTCCGACTCGGTCTTCAGATCGAAAGCTGCCAGGCGACGCTGGATCGACTCGGCGCCCATGTAGGCCTCGAAGTACTGACCGAAGCGGTCCTGCAGCTCGTGGAAGACGTCGTCCTCGGGACGAAGAGCGCCGACCTCGAGTGTGCGGAAGTCTTCCCACACGCGCTCGAGCTTGGCGATGGCCTCGTCTGCGCCCTTGCGCAGCAGAGTCATCTCCTTCTCGGCGGCATCCTTGACCTTCTTCTTGGCGTCGGCCTTTGCACCCTCAGCCTCCAGGGCTGCGAGATCCTCTTCCAGCTTCGTCATGCGCTCGGCGATCTTCGCGTCGCGACGATCACCCAGCGTCTTCAGCTCGAGGCGGACGTTGTTCTCCTGGGTGGCGAGGTCGCGGTGACGAGCATCCTCGTCAACCGAGATCACCATGTAGGCGGCGAAGTAGATGACCTTCTCGAGGTCCTTCGGCGCCATGTCCAGCAGGTAGCCCAAGCGCGAGGGGACGCCCTTGAAGTACCAGATGTGGGTGACGGGTGCGGCCAGCTCAATGTGGCCCATGCGCTCACGGCGGACGGAGCTCTTGGTGACCTCTACGCCGCAACGCTCACACACGATGCCCTTGAAGCGGACACGCTTGTACTTACCGCAGGCGCATTCCCAGTCGCGGGAAGGTCCGAAGATCTGCTCGCCGAACAGACCGTCCTTCTCGGGCTTGAGCGTGCGGTAGTTGATGGTTTCGGGCTTCTTGACCTCACCGTAGGACCATCCGCGGATGTCGTCAGCGGTAGCCAGGCCGATGCGAAGCTCATCGAAGGTGTTTGACTCGAGCACTAGTTCTCCTGTGTCTCAATAAAATTTCTGCGAAATCGGGCGCTGTCGAAGCGTCAGATCTCGTCGATCGAGGCGGACTCGAATCGGCTGGAGATGTTGATACCGAGCTCTTCCGCTGCGCGGAATGCCTCGTCGTCAGTGTCGCGGAGGTTGACCGCGGTGCCGTCAGCCGAGAGGACCTCGACGTTCAGGCAGAGCGACTGCATCTCCTTCATGAGCACCTTGAACGACTCGGGGATGCCAGGCTCCTGGATGTTCTCGCCCTTGACGATCGCCTCGTAGACCTTCACGCGGCCGAGGATGTCATCAGACTTGATCGTGAGGAGCTCCTGGAGCGCGTATGCCGCACCGTAGGCCTCAAGCGCCCACACTTCCATCTCACCGAAGCGCTGTCCACCGAACTGTGCCTTACCACCGAGCGGCTGCTGGGTGATCATGGAGTACGGTCCGGTCGAGCGGGCGTGGATCTTGTCGTCCACCAGGTGGTGGAGCTTCAAGATGTACATGTAGCCCACCGAGACCGGCGCAGGGAACGGCTCGCCAGAACGACCGTCGAACAGGACCGTCTTTCCGGTCGAGTCGATCAGGCGGTGGCCATCGCGAGTCGGCAGCGTCGAGTCGAGAAGACCTGCAATCTCGTGCTCTTCAGCGCCGTCGAACACCGGGGTGGCGACCTTGGTGCCAGGAGCGGCCTCGAAAGCGACCTCGGGCAGCGTTGATGCCCACTCCGGGTTACCTTCGACCTTCCATCCCTGCTTAGCGATCCATCCGAGGTGGGTCTCCATGACCTGGCCGAAGTTCATACGTCCCGGGATACCCAGCGGGTTCAGGACGATGTCGACCGGGGTGCCATCCGGAAGGAACGGCATGTCCTCGATCGGGAGGATCTTCGCGATGACACCCTTGTTGCCGTGACGGCCAGCAAGCTTGTCACCCTCGGTGATCTTGCGCTTCTGAGCGATGTAGACCACGACGCGGCGGTTGACGCCGCTGCCGAGCTCGTCATCGCCATCTTCCGCGTTGAACTCCTTGACAGCGATGATCGTGCCCTGCTGACCGTGGGGAACCTTCAGCGAAGTGTCGCGAACTTCACGGCTCTTCTCGTTGAAGATCGCACGGAGCAGACGCTCCTCAGCGCTCAGCTCGGTCTCGCCCTTCGGCGTGACCTTGCCGACGAGGATGTCGCCGGGGCGAACCTCGGCGCCGATGCGGATGATGCCGCGCTCGTCGAGGTCCTTCAGCAACTCGGGGCTGACGTTGGGGAGGTCACGGGTGATCTCCTCCTTGCCGAGCTTCGTGTCGCGGGAGTCAACCTCGTACTCTTCGATGTGAATCGAGGAGAGGGTGTCGTCCTTCACCAGGTCCTGGCTGAGGATGATCGCATCCTCGAAGTTGTAGCCTTCCCACGGCATGAACGCGACGAGCAGGTTCTTGCCGAGCGCGAGCTCACCGTTCTGGGTGGCGGGACCATCAGCGATGATCTCGCCGACCTCGACCCGCTCGCCTGCGGAGACGACGACCTTCTGGTTGTAGGACGTGCCCTGGTTCGAGCGGTCGAACTTGCGCAGGTAGTACTCCTGCGTTCCACCCTCGTCGAGCTGAACGACAACGCGGTCTGCGGAGACCTCGGTGACGACTCCGGCCTTCTCAGCCGAGATGACATCACCGGCGTCGATGGCTGCGTAGCCTTCCATACCGGTTCCGACCAGCGGCGAGTCGCTGCGCAGCAGCGGCACAGCCTGACGCTGCATGTTCGCGCCCATGAGCGCGCGCTGTGCGTCATCGTGCTCAAGGAACGGCACGAGCGAGGTTGCAACCGACACCATCTGACGCGGCGACACGTCCATGTAGCCGATCTCGGCGGGCTCGAACATGTCGACCTCACCGCTACCGCCCTTAGGACGAGCAAGCACGTGGCTGTCGAGGAAGGCGCCATCCTTGCCCAGCGGCGCGTTGGCCTGAGCAATGTTGAAGTCAACCTCTTCGGCTGCCGTGAGGTAGTCGATCTGGTCGGTCGCCTTGCTGTCGACGACGCGGCGGTACGGGGTCTCGATGAAACCGAAGGCGTTGATGCGCGCGAAGGTTGCCAGCGAACCGATCAGACCGATGTTCGGGCCTTCAGGGGTCTCGATGGGGCACATGCGGCCGTAGTGCGACGGGTGAACGTCACGCACCTCGACGCCTGCGCGGTCACGTGAGAGACCACCGGGGCCGAGGGCCGAGAGGCGGCGCTTGTGGGTCAGACCCGCGAGCGGGTTGTTCTGATCCATGAACTGCGACAGCTGCGACGTTCCGAAGAACTCCTTGATCGCGGCGACGACAGGACGCACGTTGATCAGGGTCTGCGGCGTGATCGCTTCGATGTCCTGTGTGGTCATGCGCTCGCGAACGACGCGCTCCATACGGGACAGACCGGTGCGAACCTGGTTCTGGATGAGCTCGCCAACGGCGCGGATGCGACGGTTGCCGAAGTTGTCGATGTCGTCCGTCGCCATACGGATCTCGGCCTTCTTGCCGCCGCGGAGGCCGGTGAAGGTCTCATCGCCACGGTGCAGACGCACGAGGTACTTGATGGTCGCGACGATGTCTTCGACCGTCAGCACCGAGGAGCCCAGCGGCTGGTTCAGGCCCAGCTTCTGGTTGATCTTGTAGCGGCCGACCTTCGCGAGGTCGTAGCGCTTCGAGTTGAAGTAGAAGTTGTCCAGCAGCGCACGGGCGGCCTCAGCGGCAACCTGCTCGCCCGGACGGAGCTTGCGGTAGATGTCGCGAAGCGCGTCTTCCTTGGTGAGGATGGTGTCCTTGGCCAGCGTCTCCTCGATCGAGGGGAAGCCACTGAACTCAGCGAGAATCTCTTCGCTGGTCATGCCGAGGGCCTTCAGGAACACGGTGACGGACTGCTTGCGCTTGCGGTCGATGCGCACGCCGACCTGGTCGCGCTTGTCGATCTCGAACTCGAGCCATGCACCACGGCTCGGGATGACGCGAGCGGAGACGATGTCCTTGTCAGAGGTCTTGTCCGGGGACTTGTCGAAGTAGACACCCGGGGAGCGCACCAGCTGCGACACGACGACACGCTCGGTGCCGTTGATGATGAACGTGCCCTTGCCGGTCTGCAGGGGGAAATCACCCATGAAGACGGTCTGAGTCTTGATCTCACCGGTCTGGTGGTTCATGAACTCGGCTTCGACGTACAGCGGAGCAGCGTAGGTCTTGCCACGCTCCTTGCACTCGTCGATCGAGTACTTCTCCGGCTCCAGGTACGGGTTCGTGAAGCTCAGCTGCATGGTCTCGCTGAGGTCTTCGATCGGGGAGATCTCCTCGAAGATCTCCTCCAGACCACTGAACTCATTGAGGTCCGTACGGCCGGCCTTCTTGCCTTCGGCGAGACGGGTCTTCCACGCTTCGTTGCCGACGAGCCAATCAAACGACTCGGTCTGCAACGCGAGAAGGTCAGGAACCTCCAGCGTGTCGGAGATCTTGGCGAACGAGAGCCGCGAGACGCCGCGCCCGTTCTTGTTGGTGGTGGATGTGGATGCGTTGCGAGCAGCAGCCAAGGGAATAACCTCCGTGAGCCCCGCAGGGCTTCTCGATTCCTTTGTCGTCAGGTGAGTGCGCGTTCGTATGCTCAACAACTGCCGACCACCATATGAGGGCAGGGAGAACCGAGGCGCAAAGATCAACTATACGTCGGATTTCGCGACATGGCAAGCGGAATCCTTGACCAATTCCGGATGCTGCGGTATTGGCATCCGTTCGTCAGGAGGCGATGTTGAGTTCGTTGCCGGGAATGGACGCCAGCAACCGCCGTGTATACGGGTCTCGAGGGTTCGTGAAGATCTCCTCACTGGTGGCCGCCTCGACGAGTGCGCCGTCCTTCATCACGCATACGTAGTCGCTGATCAACCGCACGACGGCCAGATCGTGCGAGATGAACAGATAGCTCAGCCCGTACTCACGTTGCAGGTCGCCCAGCAGCGTCAGGATCTGATCCTGCACGAGCACATCCAGCGCCGAGACCGGCTCATCGCAGACGATCAGCTCCGGCGACAAAGCCAGCGCCCGAGCGATTGCTACGCGCTGACGCTGACCGCCGGAGAGCTCTGCCGGGTACCGGCGCAGCATCGACTGCGGCAGCGCCACATCATCCAGCAGTTGTCGCACCCGTTTACGCCGATCGGCGCTATTGCCGCGCCGGTAGAACTCCAGCGGTTCAGCGATCAGACGCTCGATCGTGAACATCGGGTTCAGGCTCGAATACGGATCCTGGAAGATCGTCTGCACGCGCTGCCTGAAGTCGCGCGTCTCCGCACGGCTGAGCGCGGAGATGTCTTTGCCCTCGAACGTGATCAGGCCGCTGGTCGGCTCGATCACCTTCAACAGCATCCGCGCTGTCGTGGTCTTGCCCGACCCCGACTCCCCCACGATCGCGACCGTCTCGCCCCGAGGAATCGCCAGGGAGACATCGTCGACGGCGACGAAGTCCTCGCCGCGACCGCGCACCGGGTACACCTTGGTGAGGTTCTTGATCTCGACGATGTTGTCGGATGCGACGGAGGCACGTTTCGCCTCGCTCCGCTCACTCACCGACCGGGTCTTGTCGGATGCCGCAGTAAATGCCGCCGGCTGCAGGCGCGCCACCGCGACCGACGGTGCCGCCGCGACGAGGGACTGCGTGTACGGATGCTGTGGGGCTTCCAGGATCTGCTTCGCCGCGCCCTGCTCCACAACCTTGCCGCGGTGCATCACGATCACGCGCTCTGCCCGCTCCGCCGCCAGGCCGAGATCGTGCGTGATCAGCAGCACCGCGGTGCCGAGCTCGCGCGTCATTGCACCGATCTGATCGAGAATCGTCTGCTGCACGGTGACATCCAGCGCACTCGTGGGTTCGTCCGCGATCAACAGGCGCGGATTGCACGCCAATCCGATCGCGATCAGTGCACGCTGGCGCATGCCGCCGGAGAACTCATGGGGGTACTGCTTCGCCCGCTTCTCAGCATCCGGAAGCCCCGCGGCTTCCAGCGCCTCGACGACCTTCGCAGACACGTTCTGCCGGGTGGCGAGACCGTGCGCGAGCAGCGTCTCGGCGACCTGCGTTCCGATCTTGGCGACCGGGTTTAGGTTCGACATCGGGTCCTGCGGAACGAGCCCGATGTCGCGCCCGCGAATCTTCTGCAGCTCGGACTCGGATGCTTTCGAGATCTCCGCTCCGTCTAACCGGACGCTGCCGGCGGCGATGCGTCCGCCACCGGCCAACAGCCCGATGATCGCCATGGCCGTGGTGGATTTGCCGGAGCCGGACTCCCCCACGATCGCGACCGTCTCGCCCGCGGAGATCTCCAGGCTCACGCCCTCGACCGCGTGCACGACGCCGTCGACGGTATTGAAATCCACGGCGAGATCCTCAACAGAGAGGAGGGGTGCGGTCATGCTCTGCTGCTTCATCGACATATCAGCGTGCTCTCGTTCTCGGGTCCATGGATTCGCGCAGCGCCTCGCCGAAGAGGGTGAAGCCCAGAGCTGTGACGGCAATACAGATACCCGGGAAGAACGCCAGCCACGGCGCAATCGCCAGTTCACTCTGTGCGTAGGTCAGCATCCGCCCCCATTCCGCCGTCTCCGGACGCCCGCCGCCGAGGCCGAGGAACGACAGCGCTGCCGCATCGATCACGGCCGTCGCCAGGGTGAGTGTTGCCTGCACGATGACGGGGCCGATCGCATTCGGCAACACGTGCGACATGGTGATTCGTCCGCGGCCGAGGCCCAGTGTCTGCGCGGAGAGCACGTAGTCGCTTGAGCGCTGCTGCAGCATCGATGCGCGCAGGAGCCGAGCGAAGATCGGCACCTGTGAGGCACCGATGGCGATCATGACCGCAGATGGCGTCTGTCCCAGGATCGCCGCGATGGAAACCGCCAGCAGCAGGTTCGGCACCGACAGGATGATGTCGACGATGCGCATGATGACCGTGTCCACCCAGCCGCCGAAGGTTCCGGCGATAAGGCCGAGGATCATGCCGCCCACCAACCCGATGGCGGTGGAGATGACGCCGACCATCAACGATGCCTGCGCACCCCAGATGAGCTTCGACAGCACGTCGCCGCCGAATCGGTCCAATCCGAGAGGGAATTCCGGGAGCTCACCCGGACCCGGAATATTCGTCGGCGTGATGAACTTCGCACCGGGAAGAGCGGTCTCCGGATACGGCGCCAGCAACGGAGCGAGAGCCGCGATGAGCAGGAAGATGAGCACGATGGCCGCGCCGATCCATGCGGTCGGATTGTGCCGCAGCCGGCGGAAGACATCACGCCAGAAGCCGCCGGTGCTGTCTTTGAGTTCGGACTGTGCGATGGCAACGGTGTCGATGACCTCGCCGCCCTGTGCTGGTGGAAGCGGAACGCTCATTGCACCCTCACTCTCGGGTCGATGAAGCTATAGGAGACGTCCACCGCGAGGTTAATCAGCGCGTAGGCGATGGCGATGAAGATGATGAAGCCCTGCAGCACGGGGAAGTCACGGGTGAAGATGGCCCGCGCCAGGAACGAGCCGATGCCGGGGAAGGCGAACACCGTCTCGGTCAGCACCGCCCCCGAGATCAGCAATCCCGTCTGCAGACCGATCGTTGTGATCACCGGCAGCATGGAGTTGCGGAGGATGAAGCGTCCGCGCAGCGTCGATGCGGACACACCCTTTGCGCGTCCGGTGCGCACATAGTCGGCGTTCTGCACCTCGAGCACGCTCGCGCGGGTGATGCGGACGATGATCGCCAACGGGATGGTGCCCAGTGCGAGTGCGGGCAGGACCAGATGCAGGAACGCATCCCACGACGCATCGAATTCGCCGGTGATGATGCCGTCCCACACGTAGAAGCCGGTGGGATGAGTGGCATCTATTCGCGGGTTCTGGCGCCCGTCCGAGGGCAACCAGCCCAGCTGAACGGCGAAGATGTATTTCAAGATGAAGGCCAGGAAGAACACCGGAATGGTGATGCCGACCAGGCTCAGCACAACAGCAGCGTGATCGCTGAACTTGCCGTGTCGTCGCGCCGCCCAGTATCCCAGCGGAATGCCGACGCCGACCGCGAAGATCAGAGCGGTGATCGACAGTTCAATCGTCGCGGGGAAGCGGCGGAGGAACTCTTCCAGCACCGGACGGTTGGTCTGAATAGAAGTGCCGAAATCGCCCTGCAGCAGCCGACCGATCCAGATGAAGTACTGCTCGATCAGCGGCTTGTTGAAGCCATAGAGTTCGTTGATTCGGGCGACGGCTTCTGGCGTCGCCTTCTCTCCGAGAAGTGCGACCGCCGGGCCGCCGGGAAGAGCTCTGACCCAGGCGAACAGCAGAATGCTCAGGCCCAGCAGAGTCGGAATGAGAAACAGCAGTCGCCTGCCGATGGTGCGCAGCAAAAAGTACTCCCAGCTTTTCAGGTGCGTGGTGGCACCCGGTTCGCACCGGGTACCACCACGCGTGAATCCTTACTTGGTGAGGACGATGTCCGTGAAGACCTCGTCATTCACCGGGCTGGCAGGGTAGCTTTCGACCCGCGGGTCGAAGGCCAGGGTGGGTGCCGGGTGCGCGAGCGGGACGCCGGGGATGAACTGCGCGACATCCTCGTTGATCTGCTCGTACAGCGCGCTCTGCTCTTCCAGGTTCGCGATGCCGCGCGCCTCGGCGAGCTTCTGGAAGAGGTCCGGGTTGTCGAAGCCCCACTCGGAGCTCTGCTGGCCGAAGAAGACTCCGACGAAGTTGTCGGTGTCGTTGTAGTCACCCGTCCAGCCGAGCAGGTGGATGCCGTGGTCTGCGGTGCCGGTCGTGCGGTCGAGGTACTCGCCCCACTCTTCGGATACGGGAGTGGTCTCCACGCCGACGGCCGCCAGCTGTGTCGAGAGCACGGTGAAGATCTGCTCGGGGTCCGGCATGTACGGGCGCGAGACGTTGACCGGGTAGTTGAAGTCCAGCTTCAGCGGATTGGCCTCGGTGTAGCCGGCCTCCGCGAGAAGCTCCTTGGCCTTCTCGGGGTCGAAGTCGTAGGTGGTGACGTCTTCGTTGTAGCCGTTGACGACCGGAGGCATGAACTCGATCGCCTTCTGTGTTCCCTCGGGAAGAACCTGAGTGATCAGGGCATCCTTGTCGATCGCGAACGACAGCGCCTCACGAACAGTGGGGTCCTGCAGCTCGGGGATCGCCTGGTTGAACGCCAGGTAGAGGATCGTGAACGGCGGACGGGAGACCATCTGGAATCCGTCCTCCTCCAGCGCCTGTGTGTCTGCCGGGCCAACGAGGTCGTAACCGTCGATCGCCCCGGACTCCAGCGCCTGGCGGCGGGCTGTCGGGTCATCGATCGTACGGAAGATGATCTCGTCGATCTGGCCCTGTTCGCCCCAGTATCCGTCATAGGCCGTGAGCGTGACCTGCTCGCCCGGAGCCCACTCATCGAACTGGAAGGGGCCGGTTCCGACCGGGTGCGCCATGCCGTACTCGGACATCTGCGGAGCCTCGGCGGAGCCGCCGACCTCGTCTGCGCCGAACTCCGCCATCGCGGAGGGACTCTGCATCGAGAATGCCGGCAGTGACAGAGCGGGGATGAAGCCGGCGAACGGCTTGTTCAGCTCGACCGTGACGGAGTAGTCGCCGTCCGGGGTGCATGACTTGTAGACAGCCTGTTCCGGGTTCGACGCGAAGCCCTGGAACAGCTTGTAGTAGTAATACCCGAAGGCCTCGGACGCGGCAAGGCCCGTCCAGTTGTACCAGCGATCGAAGTTGGAGCAGACGGCCTCGGCGTTGAATGGGGTGTCGTCGTGGAAGGTCACCCCTTCCTTCAAGGTGAAGGTGTGGCTCATGCCGTCTTCGCTGGAGTCCCACTTCTCCGCGAGCAGAGGCGCGGGGTCTGCGGTTCCGGGCTCGGTACCGATCAGGCCTTCGAAAATCTGACGTGAGACGCGGAACGTCTCGCCGTCCTGGGCGAAAGCCGGGTCGAGAGCCACGGGGTCCGAAGACGCGGCGAACACGAATGTGCCGTCGATGTCGCTCGTGCTCTCACCGGAGTCCTCGGTGTCGGCTTCTCTCTCGCTGGCGACACAACCCGCGAGCAGCATGGCTGCGATCGCGGTGCCGGTGACGGCGATGAGGCCTCGTCGACGCATGGATGAGTGGTTCATGCTGGGTACCTTCCCTGTGGGCGCTTCGTTGCGCGTGCTAGGGCGTCGTCGCCCCATCACGGTGATGATCTGACGCTACCCAGCACGCTCCAGTTATCCAAACGCTTCCGTGTTTCGATCTGGTATCGGCTGGGTAACGCTTGCGCCTCCGCGCGGACGACCGTCGCACCGTAGGCTCGTTCCCATGGGTAGAACGCGCACAAAAGACACCGAGCATCCTCAGGCCCATCTGGACCACGGCGGCATCGCGCGGATCATCCCGTCGGAGTTCACCAGCGGATTCGAACTCATCGTCGACGACACCCCGCAGTCGCATGTCGATCTCGACGACCCGACGCATCTGCACTTCGAGTACATCGTGCGCATGGGTGCCGTCATCGATCAGCTCACGTCCCCGGGCGCAGCCCTGACAGCCGTACATCTCGGCGCCGGAGCCCTGACCATTCCGCGCTACATCGCTGCGACCCGGCCCGGTTCTCGTCAGCAGGTGATCGAACTGGAAGCCCCACTCGCAGCTCTCGTTCGCGAGCATCTTCCCCTGCCGCGCGACGCGTCGATCCGCGTGCGCATCGGCGATGCGCGGGAGGGCGCGCGTAAGCTCCCACCTGCGCTGACCGGTGTGTGCGATCTGGTCGTCTCTGACGTCTACTCCGGCGCACAGACACCAGCACACTTGACCAGCGTCGAGTTCTACACGGAGCTTCGCACCCTCCTTGCGCCTTCAGGGGTGCTGCTGGTCAACGTCGCCGATGGCCCCGGTCTCGCCTTCGCAAGACGGCAGGTCGCCACAATCGCCACCGCCCTTCCGGAGGTCGCACTGCTCGCCGATACGCAGGTACTCAAGGGGCGCCGGTTCGGGAACCTGGTCATCGCAGCATCTGCCTCTCCCCTGCCCACCGAGTGGCTGCCCCGAATGCTGGCTGCTGGCCCCCATCCGGCGAAGATCGCTCAGGGCACCGAGATCGCGGCCTTCGCGAAGGGCGCCCACATCGTCACAGACGCGGATGCTGTGGCATCCCCGAAGCCGGACGCATCGCTGTTCCTGCGCTGAAATGCCCTTCCGGGGCGCGCCAGCGGCCCCTCCTGCGCAATGACAGGCAGACTAGGACAAGCGCTGCGAGAGGAGAGCACAATGGGTTACATCAAGGGTTACGACCCAGACACTCTTCGGGAACAGGTCGACCAGGTCGAATGCGCTGCCCGACTGTCTGAGATCGAGGCTCAACGGAGCCTGCCGGCGCTACTTGAGCGCGTCTGGCTGTTGAAGGTTCTCGACCGTCTGGATGAAGCACTGCACCTCTCCGACGAGTCCGTCCGAGTCGCGCGCATGGCGGGGACTCGAAAGGACGTACTGCGTTCCCGCGTGCTGCACGCGACGATTCTGCAGTACCGCGGCGCGTACGCCGCCGCGGAGCAGGAGTTGGCAACCTGCGCGTCTGAAGCCGAAGGACAGGGCTGGGCATCGATCGCGGCATTCGCGTACCAGCATCACGGCAAGAATGCCTACGATGCCGGCGACTTCGACCAGGCTCGGGACAGCTTCAAGCAGGCGCTGTTCCTGCGCCGCGAGGCCGGTGCTGCCGACCCCGAGCTGGAAACCGCGCTGCTGGCGATCGAGGCTGCAGAGAAGCGCCGCAGCGGACAGCTCGTCTTCCCCTGACCACTGGGTCGCCCCGAATGTCTGCGGGATGTTTTACGCTGGGCGCATGGCGGACCTGAACCGTGTGCGCGTCTGGGGCGAGGCGCTGATTCGGATGCACCTCGACGAGACCTGGTCCTTCGGCTTCGACCATGCCAAACGCCGCGCCGGGCAGTGCGATTTCGGGGCGAAGAAGATCACTGTGTCGCGCTATCTCGCGGCACGTTTCGACGACGACGAAATCCACCAGGTGCTGCTGCACGAGGTCGCTCATGCCCTCGCCGGACACAAGGCCGCGCACGGGGCGAAGTGGAAACGCATCGCCCGTGACCTCGGCTACGTCGGCGGCACCACGCACCACGGCGAAACGGCCGAGGAGCTCGCACCGTGGGTGGGAACGTGTCCGACCGGCCACGTGACCTATCGTCATCGCCGCCCCGGCCGGCCGACCTCATGCGCCAAGTGTTCGCGGGCGTTCGACGCGCGGTTCGCGTTCGAGTGGGTTCGTCGCGAGATCAGCCCGGCGACGAAGCTCGCCGCTCAGACACCGCGCTGATTCGTCGCCCTACCGGAACGTGATGAACGCGCCCGCGTTGAGCACGGGCACGGCGTCTGTCGCATCGATTTCGGCTGCCGCCTTCGGCTCGGTCGGAACGATCCCCGCCGCGATCATTCGCTCGGTCGCCACTGTTCCCCCGACCCCCGCTGCGAGTTCTTTAGCCGATCCCGAGGCCGTGAGCAGATGCCGCATGGCCCGGCGCAGTCCGCGCGCGGATTCGCACGCTGCGGCCGCTTCCGGTGAGGTGTGATCTGCGCCGAGATCGCTGAGCGCGGAGATGATGGTTCCGGCTCCCAGCTGGTCTTCGACAGCGAAGCGGAGGTCACCGGCATCCGTTCGCTCGCCAGCGGCGATCACGTTCACCGAGGTTCGCATCTGACGGCGATTCTGGATCTCGAGCACCGCGCGCGCAACGGCCGAAGCGTTGCGCAGCGACCCGAGCAGGACGGTGGCACCCTGCGCGGCCGCGGCGACGGCGGCCCCGTTCGGCGACCACTGCCGTGCATCGGCGAGTTCGATGGATTGCCCGGATGCCACGGCATCCGTCACCGTCGAGGAGAACCGCAGTACGTCGACCACGACCACGACGTCGGCCGCGGCCAGCCGCTCGAGTCCGGCGATTCCCCAGTCGAAACGGACCTGAAACGACGACTGATCGAAGGTGTGCGACATGTGCCTAGCCTAGAAGATTCCCCATGACCGAGCCGTGGCAGCGGCACCGGCACCGGCCCTGGCACCGGCACCGGCCCTGGCACCGGCCCTGGCACCGGCCCTGGCGCGCGCACCCGCTCAATCGACGGCGAGCGCCTCGACCGGGGCGACGCGAGTCGCGAGGCGGGTGGGGGTCGCTGCGGCGATGAGCGTCAGCATCCCCGTTGCCACCACGATCACCGCAATCGGCAGCCATGGCACGGCGGGTGCCACGAGTCCCGCAGCTTGGTCGAAGTCCGGCGGCATCTGCACCGAGCCGAGCAGCGACTGCGCCGCGATCCATCCGTAGGCGATGCCGAGCAGCAGCCCAGTCGCCGTCGCCGTGATTGTGATGTGCAGTGCCTCGAGCAGGATCATCTGCCGCACCTGACGGTTGGACAGACCAACCGCGCGAAGCAGCCCGAGCTCGCGCCGACGCTGCACGACGCCGATCGTCAGCAGGTTCACCAACCCCACTCCGGCGATCACCGCCGAGATTCCGACCAGCACCATCATGATCGTGCCGAAGCTGTCCATGATCATCGAGAAGTCAGAGTCGAGCTCACCACCGGCCGCTTTCGTGAGCAGCACCTCCACCGACTCGAGTGCGACAGCAAACATCGTCACCAGAGTGACGCCCATCACCACGCCGATGGCCATGCGGCTGGAACGCTCCGGGTAGCGCAACGCGTTCTCCGCGGCGAGCTTCGCCGTCGCGGAGCGGCCAAAAAGCCGCCCGACGATGCGCAGCGCCGGCGGCATGATGAGCACCGCGCCCACCGACAATCCGGTGAACGACAACAGCCCGCCGAGGAACGACACGATCACACCGAGCGGAGTGACCAGCCCCGCCAGGACGCCCAGCGCGAGCAGCACCGCACCCACGACGAGCAGCACCAGCGCCCCGACGTGACGGGCCGGCCGTGCCGCAGCATCCGCATGTGAGCGCTCGACGGAACCGGCAATCGCCTGCAACGGCGTCACAGCCAGCACGCGGCGAGATCCGACCCATGCGGCGGCCCAAGTCGTCAGCACGACACCGACAGCCGGAATGAGGATCGTCGGCTGCGTCATCGTGAAGTCGGAGACGGGGCCCAGGAAATTTTCGGCAAGATAGACCCCGGCTGCCGCAAGCAGGAGGCCCACGATCAGCCCCTGCACCGCACCGATCACGCCGACGACAAGGCCCTGCTGTGCCACTTCTGCCCGCTGCGAGCGCGCGCTGGCCCCGATCAGCCGCATCAGCGCGATGCGTCGGGTGCGTCCGGCGATGATCGTCGAGAAGGTGTTCGCCGTGACGATGGCCGCGACATAGAGAGCCACGCCGACCAGCAGCACGCTGAGGATTGTGACGACCGCTGCGAGTGTGCCGCTGTCGCCGATGTAGGGGTCGGACTTCAGCATTGCGCCGATGTAGGCGGTCGCTTCGACCAGCACGACGCCGAACGCCGATGAGAGCGCCGCGACCAGAATGCTGGCGCCCATCCCCCGGTCGCGCAGCCAACCGAACCGCGGACCAGTGGCCGTCGACTCCGGGACGAACGTCGCCACGGCGCTCATGCTGCCACCTCGGCCGCCAGCATGTACGACGCGATCTGCTCGGCGCTCTGACGCGGGTGGTCAGCGACGATGCGGCCATCGCCGAGGAAAAGCACCCGGTCGGCGTGACTGGCGGCGATCGCATCGTGAGTGACCATGGCGATCGACTGTCCCTGCTCGCGGCTGGCGGTTGCCAGCAATTGCAGCACCTCACGCCCCGAGCGCGAGTCGAGATTGCCGGTCGGCTCATCGGCGAAGACGAGGTCAGGGGCCGTAGCGAGCGCGCGAGCGATGGCGACGCGCTGCTGCTGTCCGCCGGAGAGCTCGTGCGGGCGGTGGGTCAACCGGGTCGCCAGCCCGAGGCGGTCGACGAGCCCGTCGATGCGCGCTTTCTCGATCGCGCTGGGTCGCCGGCCGTCGAGCTCGAACGGCAGCATGATGTTTCCAAGAGCGTCGAGGGTGGGCACGAGGTTGAACGCTTGGAAGATGAAGCCCACACGCCGGCGGCGCAGAATCGTCAGGTCGAGGTCGCTGAGGCCGGTGATGTCGGTGTCGCCGATCCACGCGCGCCCAGCAGTCGGCGCATCCAACCCCGCCATGATGTGCATGAGGGTGGACTTTCCCGAGCCGGACGGCCCCATGATCGCGGTGAACTGTCCGCGCCGGATGCCGACGCTGACGTCGTCGAGTGCGGTGACGGCTCCGGCTCCTGAGCCGTACGACTTGGTGAGGTGCTGCACGCGGGCAGCGAGCCCGAGGTCGGTGGTTGTGATCTCCATACCTACGACGTTACGACCGCCGAGGGCCTCCCCGCATCGCCCGCACGGAGCATCCGTGTACATCCCAAGGATGATCCGCGAGACTTCACTTATGTCCGCAATATCGCGGAATTTGGTGACATACGTGAAGTTTCGCGGGGGGGGTGGGGGTGTGTCAGGGGGTGGTCAGTCCGTGCTCGAACGCAAAGACGACCAACTGCACCCGGTCGCGCAGGGCGAGTTTGGTGAGGATACGACTGATGTGCGTTTTCACCGTGGCCTCGCTGAGGAACTCCCGCCCGGCAATCTCGGCGTTCGACAGACCGCGGGCAGCGAGTGCGAAGATCTCCCGCTCGCGGTCGGTGAGAGCCGCGAACTGCGCCGGCACGGGCTTTGCCTGCTCTGTGAAGTGCGCGAACAGCTCACGAGTGGCGGATGCTGCGATCACGCTCGACCCGGAATGAACGGTGCGGATCGCCGCCAGGAGAAACTCCGGATCAGCGTCTTTCAGCAAGAACCCGCTGGCGCCCTGACGGATCGCTCTGGCGGCCGCCTCATCGAGATCGAAAGTGGTGAGCATCACGACCCGGGGCGCATCCGACTTCTTCAGGATCTCAGCGGTGGCGGTGAGTCCGTCCATCACCGGCATCCGGATATCCATCAGGACGACATCCGGCCGTGATCCGGTCACTGCGGCGAGCGCTTCTTGCCCATTGCCCGCCTCTGCGATGACTTCCATGTCTGGTTGCGAGGAAACCAGCATCCGGATGCCGGCACGAAACAGTGCCTGATCGTCGACGAGCATTACGCGGATCATTCATTCTCCTCCGAAATTACAAGAGCGTCGGATGCTGTTCCGATCGGCAGCGACCCACGCACCACGAATTCATCGCTCTCGCGCGCAGCGGTGAGGGAACCGCCGATGAGTTGCGCGCGTTCACGCATGCCGACCAGGCCGTGCCCGCCCGGCACTGACTGCGTCGCATCCGCGGTGACAGCGTTGCGCACTTCGAAGTCGACGCGGTCCGGCATCCAGGCCAGGCGCACATCCACAACGGCCTGCGCGCCGCCCGCACCATGCCTGATCGCATTCGTCAATGCCTCTTGCAGAATGCGATACACCGCGAGCTGAATCGCTCCGGGCGGCTCGCCCGGTGGCATCGGATCAATGGTGACGCGCGGCTCAACACCCGCCTGGCGCACATGCTCGAAAAGCTGTTCGAGGTCGGCGAGGGTCGGTTGCGGGCCATCACCCTGGCGGTGGCGGAGTTGTGTCAGCAGCATCCGCACGTCGGACAGCGCTCCTCGGGCCGTCTGCGCAATCGTGCCGAGCGCCTCGGTGGCCACACCAGGATCGGATGCTGCGGCATAGCGAGCCCCGTCAGACTGAGCCACAATCACCGCCAGCGAATGCGCGACGATGTCGTGCATGTCGCGTGCGATGCGCACCCGTTCTTGTTCTTCCGCTGCAGAGAGCTCGGCGACCGACTGTGCTTCGCGGCTGGTGCGCCAGCGCAGCACCATACGCCACCCGAAGCCTCCGAGCCAGGGCGAGCCGAGCGCAAGGATGCTCATGATCGCTACAAGGACGAACGTGGCCACCGCGCTGGCGAATCCGGTCGCGGTGAACCCGCCGAGGACGAACGCGATCTGCGCGGCAGCGACGATGCCGCCGACGAACGATGAGGCAAGCCCCGCCCAGAAGACACGCGTCGTGCCCCACGCGGCCGTCGCGTACAGCACGCCCAGGATCGCAAGGTTGATCGGCAGTGGGCCGAGTCCCCCCGCCAATTGCACGATCGCGCCGGCCCAGGCTGCGATGAGCGCAATTCCGGGAGCAAGTCGTCCGATCGCGACCGCGCCAAACTGCAGCACCCCTGCGATGACCAGGGCGATGACGCCGACGGCCTCAGTCATTGTCGTGCTGAGGTTTCCGGACCCGTAGAACGCCAGCGATGTCAGTGTCAGTATCGCGAACAGCACGAACGACCCGACGACGTCGAGGACGAGCGAGGTGCGAGACAGCGGTCGGATCACCCTCTCACGCTACGCGAGGCACCGTGCCCCGGCATCCGCCGGAAGATGTATCCGCGAAACTTCACGTATGTCACGCGCAGCGCCCTTTTTAGCGACACACGTGAAGTTTCGCGGATGGGGAGGGAGCGGGCTGGGCTCAGGCGCGTGCGAGGATCTCGCCGTGCGGGAGGAGATACCAGCCGTCGCCGTCGTCCGCCCAGGCACGCCACGCGGTACTGATGCGCTGGAGGTCTGCGCCGGTCGCCATCCCGCTATCGACAAGTTGGCGTGCGAGCGCCGACTCGAGAATGCGGTCGGCCCACATACCGCCCCACCACGCGCGCTCCTCAGGCGTCGCATAACACCAGGTGGATGCTGTCGCCGTCACCTGTTCGAACCCCGCAGCCCGAGCCCACGAGAGTAGTCGGCGTCCGGCATCCGGCTCCCCGCCGTTCGCGCGCGCCGCAGCCCGGTACAGCCGCAGCCACTCATCGAGTTCGGGCAGCAGCGGGAACCAGACGAAGCCGGCATAATCGGCGTCGCGCGCAGCGACGATTCCGCTGGGCCTGGTGACCCGTCGCATCTCGCGCAGCGCCTGCACCGGATCAGCGACGTGCTGCAGCACCTGGTGCGTGTGCACGATGTCGAAAGAGTTGTCAGCGAAGCTCAGCGCGTGCACGTCTTCGATCGAGAAGTCGATGTTCGCCACGCCCGACTCTGCGGCGAGTTTCTGCGAGAGTGCCAGCTCGGCCGGGCCGATCTCGGTCGCGGTGACGTGCGCGACGTGCTGTGCGAACTCGACCGTGATCGTGCCCGGTCCCGCACCGACGTCGAGAAGTCGCGCATCAGCATTCAGGTGCGGGCGAAGGTACTCCGCCGAGTTCGCGATCGTCCGGTTGCTGTGCGAGCGCAGCACCGACTCGTGGTGTCCGTGGGTGTAGTTCGCCATCCCTCCAGCATCCCACGCACCTTCCCGCCCCTTGCGCCCCTTGCGCCCCTTGCGCCCCTTGCGCCCCTTGCGAGTGGGCGCGCGTGGCTGCATTTCCGGCAAAAGTGGAGCCACAAACGCCCACTCGCAAGGGGTTTTCAGAGCAGGCGGCGGACGGCCTCGCGGTCGGGCTTGCCGGATGCCAAGGTGGCGATCTCGTCGACGACCACCAGGCGCGCGGGACGCGCGGGCTTGCCCAGCTCTGCAGCGACGACCTCGCGCGCATGCTCGAGCTGCTCGGCCTCGCTGCGACGCAGGGCCGCGGCGCGCGCGGCAACGATTACAGATGCTTCGCCCCATCGCTCGTCCTCGACGCCGACAACCACGGCACCGGTGAGCCCCGGGATGCTGCGAACCAGCCGTTCGACACGATCGAGCGAAATATTGACGCCACCGGAGACGATCACGTTGTCGGCCCGGCCGTGCACACGCACGATGCCGTCCTCGACGATGCCGAGGTCGCCAGTGCGATACCAGCGGATGCCGTGCTCATCGCGCACGAACGTCCGCGCTGTGAGGCCGGGGTCGCCGAGGTATCCATCGGCGAGCATGGGGCCAGCGATGCGCAGCTCCCCCTCAACCTCTCTCACAGCAACGGTTTCCAACGGGATGCCGTCGTACACGCATCCGCCACTCGTCTCGGACGAACCGTAGGTGCGCACAAGACGAGCGCCCATCTCCGCTGCGCGCTCGCGCACGGGTTCAGGCAGCGCCTGTCCGCCGACGAGAATCGCCTGGTATGCCTGGAGAGCGGCGAGTACTGTCGTGTCTTCGTCCGCCGCTTCGAGAAGTGTCGACACCTGAGCGGGCACGAGCGAAGTGAACAGCTGCTCGGTGCCGGCACGAAGCATTGGCAGCGTCGCCTCGGCGAAGGATCGAGGCGAGAATCCGCCGTCCAGCGTCGCTGGTGTCGTGCCCGAGAGAATTGATCGGACCAACACTTGGAGCCCTGCGACGTATCCCGCGGGAAGAGCGAGCAGCCAGCGGCCGGTCCCGATCCGGCTCGCAGTCGCTTCGGCGCCGGCACGCAACGCTTCGGCACTCACGACCACTCGTTTGGGGATGCCACTTGATCCTGAGGTACCGATCACCGCGGCCGTGCCGTCAGCGACGGTGTCTGGCCGATCGCCCAGCATCCCAAGCCCGAGAGCCGGCCCGCCGTCCAGTGCCCCCCTCAGCGCACCCAACAAGGCAAGTGGATCTTCCCCATCCGTCGAAATCAGCGCGCGAGACTTCGCGTATGTACTGTTTTCGGGGTCAATCTGGGACATAAGTGAAGTCTCGCGAGCCGTGTGCGGGGTGGTCAGAAGTGGTACGGGAAAGGGGACCAATCGGGGTCGCGCTTCTCGAGGAAGGAGTCGCGGCCTTCAACAGCCTCATCGGTGCCATAGGCCAGACGCGTCGCCTCGCCGGCGAACACCTGCTGACCCATCATTCCGTCATCGACAGCATTGAACGCGAACTTCAGCATGCGGATCGCCGTGGGCGACTTCGTCAGCACCGTGCGCGCCATCTTCAGTGCTTCACGTTCCAGATCCTCGTGCGGCACGACACGGTTGACCGCACCCATCTCATAGGCACGCTGCGCGGAGTACTCCTCGGCGAGGAAGAACACCTCGCGCGCGATCTTCTGCCCGGTCTGACGCGCCATGTAGGCCGAGCCATAGCCGGCGTCGAAGCTGCCGACGTCGGCATCCGTCTGCTTGAACTTGCCGTGCTCGGCGGAGGCAATCGACAGGTCGCAGACGATGTGCAGCGAGTGACCGCCACCGGCCGCCCACCCGGGGATTACAGCGATGACCACCTTCGGCATGAAGCGGATCAGGCGCTGCACCTCGAGAATGTGCAAGCGTCCGGCGCGCGCCGGGTTGGCGACCGCCGTCTCGTCCTCGGAGTACTTGTATCCGTCACGGCCGCGGATACGCTGGTCGCCGCCGGAGCAGAACGCCCAGCCGCCGTCCTTCGCGCTCGGGCCGTTGCCGGTGAGCAGCACGGCGCCGATCTTCGGGTCCTGGCGGGCGATGTCGAGTGCCCGGTACAGCTCGTCGACCGTGTGCGGGCGGAACGCGTTGCGCACCTCCGGACGGTTGAACGCGATGCGGGCGACACCGCCGTCGACGGAGACGTGCGCGGTGATGTCGGTGTAGTCCTCGGCGCCGGGCGCGAGCACCCATTCGGCCGGGTCGAAGAGATCGGAGACCATGAGTCCAGCCTATGCCTGAGCCGCTGTGCGGCGCGCCTTGCGCCAGCCGTCGATGCTGTCCCACACGGCGATTCCGACAGCCGCAAAACCGGTCAGGATTGCGAGGATGCGCAGCGCGTTTTCGTCCACTGCTCCGGTGAACGCGAAGTCGATGAACTCGGGATTGATGAGATCGCCCCGACCGAGCAGCGTCAGCCACCAGCTCACGAAAAGCACGGCGAGTGCAGTGTTGAAGATCGCGAGGCCGCGGTTCCAGCTCTTATTCCCGTACACAGCGATGGCGAGCACGACTTCGGCGGCCAAGAGCACGAAGAGTCCTCCGATCCACCATGGCCACAGCTCGGGGTTGAGGATCGCGATGGGCTCGCCGCCGGTGGGAAAGAATCCGCGGAAGTGATCCCAGAGCACCGCGCCGGTCACGATCACCAGGTAGGCCAGGGAGGTGATGAGTTCAGTGCGTGGCGCCTCCTTCACCTGCGGCTCCGGGAGCTGGTCCACGTCCCAGCGCACCCCGGTGTCTGCCCCTGTGCGCTCCAGCACGGCGAACACCAGCGTCACCCAGAATGCGATGTGTACGGCGACGCTCAGCCCGATTCCAATGGCCGAGCCGATGGTCTCACCGATGTTCCCGCCCGCGATCGCCTGACCGAGCGCGACTGCGCCAGCCACCGATACCGGAACAATGATCAGCAGCAGCTTCAGCAGGCGCCACCAGGTGAGGTAGTAGCGCGGACCGATCAGGTGCAGCGGCCGATCGGCGAAGCCCGCGGCGAGCGCAGCTGGATCGCCCAGCTCGGTGAGCACCGTGCGCTCAGCATCCTCGCGCGTTTCCCCCTGCTCCAGACGCGCGTCGACGGCATCGGCGATGGATGCCTCGAGCTCGACGCGCACGTCGTCCTGTGCGGTGGGGTTCAAAGTTTTCGTGACGGCAGCGATGTACCGCTCGGTGAGTGTGGCGGTCATTTCAGTGCTCCTCAGTGTCTGAAGATGTGGAGGTGAGCGTGGCGATCGCGGCAGTGAGCGCGAGCCAGTCCTGGGTGAGCGTGTCAGCGAGCCGGATGCCCGCCTCTGAGGTGCGGTAGAACTTGCGGGGCCTGGCCTCGTCGGTGTTCCACTCGCTGGTGAGGTACTCCTGCTTCTCGAGCCGGCGAAGCAGGGGGTACAGCGTGTTCGCATCGGTGGCGAAGCCGCGACGCACGAGTTCCTCGAGCAGCGCGTAGCCGTACCCGGGACTCCGCAGCAACTGCAGACACGCAAGCACGACAGTGCCGCGCCGCAGTTCCTGCAGATGCGTATCCAGCGTCTCACTCATGTCGATCACATTACTGTGTCTCACACACTATAGTCAATGCCACATTATTATTCAGGCCCTGATCCGATCGACTAACGTCGATCACATGCCTGTGCACCTCACCCGAATCGACCCTTTCGACAACGCTGCCGTGGACATCTGGTGGGAGATCTACGCGGCCGCGGAGCGCGCTGATCGCGGCCAGGACACCCCGGTGTGGACACTCGAGGAATCTCGACTCGAACTGCAGCAGCGCACCGACACGATCGAGCGGCGCGCCTACCTTGCGCACCTCGACGGCGATGTCGCCGCATCCGCGCGGCTCGCACTGCCCCAGCGCGACAACGTGCACAGCGCCGAGCTCGGCGTGCATGTCGCACCGGCGCTGCGACGACGCGGGATCGGTAGCGCCGTACTGACACTGCTAGAAGGCGACGCACAAGCCGCCGGGCGCAGCATCCTGAACAGTGAGACCTCCTGGCCATATGCCGCGGGCGAGGACGGCACCGGAATCCCCGGCCGTGAGTTCGCCCGACGGCACGGATATGCGCTGGCGCTCGGCGACGTGCAGAGCCGACTCCGACTGCCCGTCGACGCTGCGCTACTCGATGGGCTCGATGCCGAGGCTTCCGCACACTCCGCCGGGTACACACTGCAATCATGGGTCGGGGCTGTGCCGGAGGAGGTCGTCGCGGGCTGGGCGGCGCTGGATGCCGCGGTCGAAACAGAGGCGCCGATTGGTGCGCTCGAGATCGAAGCGCGCACCTCGGACGTCGCAGATGTGCGCGCGACCGAAGCCTTGCTGGCGCAGCAGAATCGCACCAGCTACGGCACGATCGCGCTGGATGCCGACGGCCGAGTCGCCGCTTTCACGCAGATCGTCGTGTCCGGAGACGATGGGAACGCGTACCAGTGGGGCACGCTCGTGCACCGCGATGCCCGCGGAAACCGACTCGGCACTGCAGTGAAGCTTGCGAACCTGCGGATGCTGCAGGCCCACTCTCCGGAGACCGCGGCGGTGTACACATACAACGCCGGCGTGAACGAGCACATGCTCGCCATCAACACCCGCCTGGGCTTCGCCCCCTCCGAACGCCTGGGCGAACTCCAAAAGCGTTTGACCTGACTGGCGTCCCGATTCCCAGACAGGCCCGCGGCGCCACGGCGTGTCGGCCGTATGACACGCCGTGCTGAGCACTCTGCATCTGGGATTCGGCACTCCGCGAGTGCATGATGGGGACATGAACGTCCCGCTCGCAGAGTTGCTCGGTACCGCCCGCGTCGTCGCATTGCCGATGACCACGCGCTTTCGTGGAGTGGACGTACGCGAAGCGCTACTACTGGAGGGGCCTGAGGGCTGGGCGGAGTTCTCCCCGTTCCTCGAATATGCGGATGCCGAGGCATCCGTCTGGCTCGCCGCAGCGATCGACTACGCCTGGAATGCGCAGCCAGCGCCGCTGCGCGACCGGATTCCGGTCAATGCCACGGTGCCCGCCGTCGCCGCCGACCGCGTTGCCGACGTGCTGGCACGTTTCCCCGGATGCCGCACCGCCAAGGTGAAGGTCGCAGAGCCCGGCCAGCACCTGAGTGACGACATTGCCCGCGTGCAGGCCGTGCGCGAAACGCTCGGGCCCGAAGGACGCGTACGCATCGACGCCAACGCCGCCTGGAACGTGGACGAGGCCGAACGGGCCCTGCATGCTCTCGCCGAATTCGACCTCGAGTACGCCGAACAGCCGTGCGCGAGCATCGACGAGCTGGCCGAAGTGCGCCGCCGCGTGAAGTACATGGGCATTCCGATCGCCGCCGATGAGAGCATCCGCAAGGCGCAGGACCCGATCGCCGTGGCCCGCGCAGGCGCCGCCGACCTGATCGTCATCAAGGCACAACCCCTCGGCGGCATTCGCCGAGCACTGGACATCGTCGCCGAAGCGGGCCTTCCGGCAGTGGTCTCCAGCGCATTGGATACAGCAGTCGGCCTCAGCCAGGGCGCGGCCCTTGCCGCCGCACTCCCCCAGCTCGACTTCGACTGCGGCCTGGGCACCGGTGCGCTGTTCGTCGAGGACGTCGCCGACCGCACACCTGTCGACGGAGCGATCCCGGTGGGCCGCGTCACTCCCGATGCATCGCGGCTCGACAGGCTCGCGGCATCCGCGGACCGTCGCGAGTGGTGGCTCGAACGCCTGACTCGCTGCCACGCGCGGCTCGCAGCATCCGCCAACTGACGCGAGAAACGTCTTACAGCACGAGAAACGTCGCAGTTCGACCTGTCTCATGTGTGAAGTCTCAGGACATTGGTGACGGTTGTGTCTCAGGACATCGGTAACGCTTCTTGCTGATTTGGTGGTGACACT